>NZ_JBSPKY010000011.1:0-231875 GCF_053848025.1 Mesorhizobium sp. 128a
CGCCGACCACTTCGAAACCGCCGATCTCGCCGAGGCTGCGCGCTACGCCCTCGCGAAACAATGGATGATCGTCGACAATGGCAATGCGGATGGCGTGGGTCACGATTGCTCCTCGATGGACAATGATATCACCAGTCGTGTGCCTTGTGGGCCGGATACGGTTTCGAACTGGCCGCCTATGCTCTCGATACGCTCCCGCAGACCGGCAAGCCCAAGGCCCTCGCTTCTTGCCGGGTCGAATCCGGGACCGCCGTCCAGCACCTCGACGAACAGCTTGCCACCTTTCATTGCCGCTTTCACCGCCTGATCCCGACCTTTTCCATGGCGATAGGCATTGTTCAAGCCTTCCTGGACAAAACGATAGATGCTGATCTTCTCGGAAGGACCGGGTTCGCGCAAGCGCTTCGGCAGCGTCAGCAAAACCGAGGTTCCGGTCCGCCGTTGGTGTTCGGCGACCGCCAGCCGCAATATGTCCAGCACCGCCGCCGTCTCGATCTGCGGCAGGACGAGACCGTTGCAGATGCCGCGTATCTCGTGGATAGCTTCGTCAAGCGTTTTGTGGATGTCGGCGATCTCGGCTTCGCGCAGCGCGGTGGAGGCGCCGGGATCAAGCAGGATCGGGCTGTCCATCCTGAGTGCCGCCAGCGCCACGAGTTGGGCCGGCCCGTCGTGGAGATCGGCGCCGATGCGCCTGAGATAGCGTTCATTGAGCGCGGCGGCGCGGCGCGAGGCGTGCTGCACGCGTTGGCGCAGCGATGAATTCTGCGACAGCAGCGCCCGCAATTCGGCAATCTTGGCCTCAAGCGCCGTCCGCTGGGTTTGAATGGTGCGGCTGCCGCGAAAGACGATGCCTGACAAAAGCGCCAATGCCGCCGCCGTGGCGCCGGCCACCACCAGCCAGCTTTGCCACAGGGCGACGTTCAGAGTCGATTCGAAGTCGTCGGCAACCTCGTAGAACTCTGAAACGGCAACGACTTCGCCCGACCAGGGTTCGCGTATCGGATTGTAGATTTCCAGCAGCGGTCCAGCCACCGTCTTTTTCTCGTATGGGCTCTCGGCGTCGTCATCGAGGTCGTTGTACTCGGCCACGACATTGCCGCTGAAGGCGGCGACCAGGTTGGCGTTCGGCTCGAACACCTTGCCGATCAGCGTCGTATCCTTGGCGTAGAGGATCGTGCCGTCGCGCCGCCACAGCTTGAACGACGCCAGCCGCTTGCCGAGTGCACCCTGGTCGAGCGTCTCGTCCAGCGCCCGCTTGACGGTGTCGTCGAGCTCGCGGCTTTTGCGCATGTCGGGCAACAGCGGCGCGATCACGCTGTCGACATAGAGCGCCGTGGTCGCGGCGGAATTGCGCATGACGCCTTGCCGGATCTGCGAAGTCACCCACAGGCCAACCACCAGCATCACCACCAGCAGCCCGATACCGCCGGCAATGAGGAACTGCAGGGCCAGCGATAGTCTGCCCCACCGCTGCAAGAACTCTCCCAGGAAAACCCCAAGCAATCGCACGTTCTACCTTTCCTACCCGTACTTGTTATAGAGGCAGTGCAGCGTTTGGGACATTGCCTGTGCACGTTTTTCCCCCCATCGAAAGTTTTGGCGGCCAAGGGTGATGCTCCTGCCGTTCCTGCGTTGGCCAATGCATCGCCGCCACGGCGGGTCGGGCAGGTTGAGATGGTTGGCCATGCTGGCCCCGTTCATCCTGTTGTTCGGCTACATCGTCTACGGCTTTCTGGGCGTCCGGTTCGAACAGCCATGGGCCGTGCTCAGGCACCTCGCGGCATTTCCGAACTGTAGCGCTGCCCGTGCAGTCGGCCTGGCCCCCGCGCATGTGGGAGAACCGGGCTACTGGCCGACACACGACGCCGACCGTGACGGCATAGCTTGCGAGCCCTGGAATGGGGCAAGTGCAAGCGGCGTCAAGGTGCATCGCTATTGGCGCACCGGCCGATAGGTCTCACAGTTCCTTCTCCGCCAGTTCGCGGAAGGCGTCGGGAACCGAGCGCCGGGCTTCCAGCGCCACCGCGCCGTAGCCGACCGCCTCTTTGCCAAAGCGCTGGCGGATCTTGTCGATGGCGCGGTCGGCGCCAAAGCGCGCCAGGCCCTTTTTGCTGCCGGGCCGCTGCTTCTCGTCATCGAGGCCGAGCGGCAACTCGAGCTGCAGCTCGGCACTTTCTTCCAACTGCGACACCGAGATCGCCAGCAGCGAGATAGTCTTCTCTCGCGGGTTGGCGGCCAGCACGCCGCGCACCAGCTCCTCGGCGATTTCGGCCAGCATCGCGGTTGCCGAAATCGGCTGATCGAGCGTCACCGAGCGCGTGACCGCATGCAGATCGGCGAAACGCACCCGCACCGTCACCGTGCGGCCGGGCCGCGATTTCGCCCTGAGCCGGCTGGCGACCCGGTCTGCCAGATGCAGAAGAACAGGTCCGAAGACATGGGCCTCGGCCGGCCGCTTGCCGAGTGCCGACTGTGCGCCAGCCGAGTGCGCCCGCCGGTGCGTCTCGAGTTTTCGCGGGTCGCGGTTCCAGGCCAGCGATGCCAGCTTCTCGCCGGCGGCGGGGCCGAGCAGCCGGCGCAACGCGCCGCTATGGGTCTTGGCCAGCTGGCCGATGGTCTCGACACCGACCTCTGCCAGCCGCGCCTTGGTCGCCGGGCCGACGCCCCACATCAAGCCGACCGGCAGGTCGTGCAGGAAGGCGAGCTCCGTTGCCGGATCGACGACCACCAGCCCGTCGGGTTTCGCCACTTGCGAGGCGATCTTGGCCAGGTGCTTGGTGCGCGCCACGCCGATCGAGATCGGCAGGCCGAGCTCGGCCCGCACACGCCGCCGCACCGTGGCGGCGATCTCGGCCGGCGCCCCGAACAGATGCGTGCAGCCGGCGACATCGGCAAAGGCCTCGTCGATGGAGATGCGCTCGACCAGCGGCGTAAAATCGTCGAGCACTTTTATCGCGGCATCGCCCAGCCTCTGGTACTCGCCGAAATTTCCGCCAACAAAGATCAACTGCGGGCAGAGCTCCCGCGCGCGTCGTCCCGGCATCCCGCCGCGCACGCCGAAAACCCTGGCCTCGTAGGAAGCGGCCAGCACGACGCCGTCACCGACGGCAATCGGCTTGCCCCTGAGCGACGGGTCGAGCAGCTGCTCGACCGAGGCATAGAAGGCATCGAGATCCGCATGCAGGATGGTGGGTTCCATCCCGGCCGTTCCTTTAGGCATTGCAGCATTAGCCGCGCCTATTGCGAGAGTGGGTTTTAGGAACAAATAGAGAACAAACAGGGTCCGCTGTCAAGCGCGGTGCTTAACCTCCAGTGAATTCGCCGGAGATCCGGCCGTCGATTGATCTGCCTTGCCGCCGGATGCAGGGAACATTGTCTCTCGCCACGGCGTTCATTGTCTCGATGGGACACTGTTTCGTGGAGGCCGGTATGGGCCAGTTCGAGATGAGCGACCTCGTCAGCGTCGTTGACGCCTGTACGAGCGATCGCGTTGCCGGACACTGCGTGTCTATGGCCAAGGCGGTGGAAGAGTTGCGGGTGCTGACCGGTGATTTTGTGTCGCCGGACGAGGCTGTCGCCAACGCACTGTCGGCGGTCGCGCTGGGACGCGGCTGTGCGGTGCTGTTCGACGAACAGCCGGGCGCCGATATCCTGCTGATGCCATAGGCTCAATGCCGCAAGCGCTTGAAAAAAAGGCCGTCCGTCCCGGGCGACAATTGACCATCACCGATGCGCCGAAGGCTCCGTTCTGGAAGCTTTATCATTAAGTTGATGGCTGGTGATGTTAAATCTGTGTTCGATACTGCTCGATAAGTTATGCGACGACGGTCATGGGTTCCACTGGTTGCGACCTAAGTATCCCAGCATTTAGGCCTAAGGTCTGATCAGTATAGGGCGTCAGTCGCGCAAAGGGCCGGTTCGCCCAAGGGTGTTCATATTTATATTTATATATCAATTGGTTACAAGATTTGCCCAACCTGTTTGCAAGCCGATTGTCGCGTATCGCAACCACATTTATCTAAAGTTTACTCCATCGAATTAGCAAATTCTCATATGGCGCTGCTATAGCGAGTCAGCGGTGGCGGCTATCCCCCGAGGAGGTATCATGACATCCCGAAAAACTCTTTTGGCGGCGCTTGCCGCGTTTGCGCTCCTGGCCTCTCCGGCCCTGGCTGGTGCCGGTGGCAACGGTGGCGGTAACGGTGGTGGCCACGGCCATGGTGGCGGTAACGGCGGCGGCAACGGCCATGGCGGCGGCAATAGCGGCAAATCCGGCAACAGCGCTTCGCATGGCAAGTCGGCATCGGCTCACGGCAAAAAGGCCTCGACCGACGACGAGGCCGACGTCGATGACGTTGAGGTCGCCGCGACGCCCAAGGAAAAGAACATCCACGCCAAGCTCGGCCGGCTGAACTCGCTGCAACGCAACATCAACGCCTATTTGAACTCGAAGAGCAAGAAGTTCGCCGGCGTTCAGGCTTATGTGACTGCTTCGGCAGTTGCCAAGAACGCCCAAGCCGCGGTAGATGCCGCTGATCAGGCGGTCCTCGACGCCCAGGCCGCGCTCGACGCGCTAGAAGCGAAAGCGGCTGACCCGCTTACCCCGCCCGACGAGGTCCCGACCCAGGCCGATCTCGACGCCGCGCAGACCGCGGTGGATGACGCCACTCAGGCGGCACTGGATGCCAAGGATGCGGCCGCCGAAGCTACCGGCAACATCCCATCGCTCGATGACGCACTCGCCGATATGGCCAACAAGCCGGTCGACGCCGAGGTCACCGACTGGGCCAACGGCGTGCTTGCCGAGAAGATCGACCAGATGGCGGCCAAGCTGGCACCTGCGCCAACGCCGTAACGCCCACCGGCTGAAACGGCCCAATCTACATGCCGCCGGGGTTCGCCCCGGCGGTTTTTTTGCCGGCACGAGGGAACTGCCAATATCAAGGGAAAAGCGGTGCTAACCCCAAGTACGGCATGGAAAATCTTCGCTGCCGAGTGTAGCCTTCGCAATGTCGGGGTAAACGGCTAGGGGGAAAACGATATGCCTAGGGTTTCGGAACTTTTCTTTAAAACCGCCATCGTGTTCCTGATATTGGGAATTGCGGCTGGCCTGCAGATGGCGATCTCAGGCGATCACAGCGCCTTCCCGGCGCATGCGCATATCAACCTGCTGGGCTGGGTGACGAGCGCCATCTTCGGCGGCTACTACGCGCTCAATCCGCAAAAGGCGGCACGCCGCGTCGCCATCATCCACTACTGGCTCTATACGGTTGGCGTGGTGATCATGCTGCCTGCCCTCTACGTGATGCTGCAGGGAAATCCGGCACTTGAGCCTGTTGTTGCCGGCGGCTCGCTCATCGTCGCCGCCGCTGTTCTGGTCTTTGCTTTCGTGGTGTTCTCACCCGAAACGGCACGTTCGGCCGCAGCCGTGCCGTCGGTTTCTCGCTGACTGTCCGCGCAAGGCAATTGAAGTCTGACCCGCGTCGCGAATAGCGACGCGGGTTGGTTTGCCTGATGGCTGCAGCCAGCGGTTGCAGCGCGTGCCGTCGCCTCGGCTGCCGGCCCTCCCGTATTATTTAGTGACCATTCGGCGCTGGAACCTTCCCTGGTACCGCGCGTTGCCGCGACTGTATTCGTGCTGCCTTATATTTGGGCAGCTGTGAGTACGACGTCCGAGCGGGCAAGGGGCAAAACAGGGTTGAGGGAGGAGCACGACACCATGTCGAAAAGAGAAATCGGGGCGTCCGCCTCACTGGGCAGACGCGTCGCCGATCTGAAAGCCAGGATGCGAAACGCCAGGATTACCGAATACGAGATGCAGACATTCCAGAAGGTCGCAGCCATCATGGGGGGCAGCGAAGGCTCCCTACGCCTCGACGCGGACGATTTGATCGCCGCGTCCTTCGTCACCGAAGCACTTGGCGATTCCGCGAACTGAAGGCCCGATCGCGCGACCGTCGGCTTTTCGAGCGCTGCCGAAGCGTGCACGCGCACGCTCGGGCGATTACCTGCGCGCTTGAAGAGGCCAGATGAGCGCTTTCAATGGCGCTTGAAATACTGGACTTCGCGTTCGTGCTTCTCGGCCGCCTCGCGGCTGTCGAAAGTGCCAAGATTGCGTCGCCGTCCGGTCTTTTCATCGACCTTGCGCGAATAGAGGCGGTATTTTCCTGATTTGAGTTTTCGGATCATCGGTCTCTCCCTGATCCCCAGGGCGCCGCTGAAGCCAAGCCGCGAGGGCGCACTGGCGTGACGAACGAAGGGCCGGCCGCAGCCCGACCCTTCGAAAAATATCAGTCTCGATGCTCCGGCATCGCCTTGAGCTGCTCCTTGGTCCAACTGGTGACGGCGTGGACGTCGCCATCCTCGTCGCGCATGAAGTCAAGCTGGCTGGCGGCGACAGCCACCGGCTTGGCGCCGATGCCAAGAAAGCCGCCGACGTCGATGACAACCTGACTGCCATGCAGATGATCGACAGAGCCGATCTTCTTATCGTCAGGACCATAGATGGTCGCGCCTTCGAGTATGTCGGGCGTCAGTTCCGTGCTGGCAAGTCGTGCGTGATTGGTGTGATCCATGATCGATCTCCTCTGGGTTCGGACAATTTCCTAACCAGCGAACAGGCGAAGGGTTCCGGTAAAACACCACGAAACTTCGGCGCAGACAGCTTCGGGACTACACCTCGTCGAAAGGACCACCGCGCCGCGCCGGGTCGCGACCGATGGCGGCTTCCTCGGCATCGTCGGGCAAGGTATCGTCACTGTCCTGATAGGGGTTGTCGTCGTCTTCCTCGGGCAGGTCGCCTTCCTTCTCGACACCGGTGGTGTCCGGCAGGCTTTCCTCATCTGCTCCGTCGGGCAGGATCCTTGCGCCGCGCAGCGCATCCCAGTCCTGCTGGCGCGGTGCCGGCGCTTCCACTTCGTCGCTTCGCTTTCTACGCGGGTCCATAATTTTTCTCCCTGGGTCGGTGCCTGTATCGAGAAAGTGGAACTCGCCGCCGGCAAGCAGGTTCCCGAAACCGGTCCACCTTGCTTGGGAACGACTTGGGGAACGACTTGGGGGAACCACTTGGGGGAACCAATTGCCGCTGGGCGGCATTTGCCAACACGAAGACGATTCCAGACGGAGACGGACAATGAAGATTCTTGTTTTCTTGCCGTGCGCGCTGCTGGCCCTTGCAGGCCCTGCCGCCGCGCAAGACAGCGGCGAGGGAACTCCTGCCGTGCCTTGCCAGGCGCAGCCCCAGGATGGCGGCCAGCAGCCACCTCCCGGCGATGACGGCAATGGCAATTCGACCACCGATCTTGGTTCTTGCGGCGGCGTGCTGCAGCCGCCGCCCAGCGGTGACCAGGGCATGACGCAGCCGCCGCCGGATCAGGGCAAGACGCCGGTGATCAAGCCCGGCGAGGTGCCTGTGCAGCCGCCGAAGCAATGATCTCGGTTGAGGCCCTTGTGTACCGAAGCCGGCCGGTTCCAGCCTTGGCAAGACGCAGCGCAGTCACCGGATCAATGCCGGTCCAGGCAATGCCGGCCGTTTCGGCAAAGGCTGTGAAAGCCCGCCGCGCCTGGTCCTTGGTCAAGTGTCCGGCCCTGGCCTTTTCGCAAGCCCTCAATGCCGTGTCGTAGATTTTGCCGCGTCTGGCCTGCGGCCATTCCTTAAGAAAATTATGCATCTCGGCCAACGTCGCGATGTTGCGTTTGAAGCCGGCGCCCACCGCAATCGCCACCGGAGTTTGGAGCCGCAAATCGTCCATATTGAAAGTCTCCTGAGGGATCGTCTTCAATGCCAATCATGCCGATGCGGTTCCAGCTGACATGACCTGAAAGGCGATCAATTTAGTAGCCGCTTGCGGAACAAGACCGTACTGGCGGCGTTTGCCTCCAGGAGCCCGCCATCTCGATTTGTGCTGTTTTCGCCTCGTGCGGGGACACGGCGGAGCTCGCACACAACGACAGGAGACGAAGATGAAAACCGTCCATATTCCCGCTGTCGCCGGGCTCGCCATGATTGCCGGCCTCGGCGTTGCCGCCGCCGATGAGGTCATCGTCACACAGCCGGCACAGCAGCAGGTGATCATCACCCCCGAACAGCGCACGGTCGTGCGCCAATACGTAAAGAAACATCCGCTTGCGTCGATCAATCTGCTCGGCGTCGAATTGAATGTCGGCTCCGCCTTGCCCGACACTGTCGAGTTGCAGGAGGTTCCTG
Organism: Mesorhizobium sp. 128a; assembly: GCF_053848025.1. Lineage (NCBI taxonomy): Bacteria > Pseudomonadati > Pseudomonadota > Alphaproteobacteria > Hyphomicrobiales > Phyllobacteriaceae > Mesorhizobium > Mesorhizobium sp. 128a. Next base: position 8,207 of record NZ_JBSPKY010000011.1, read on the forward strand.
ACGTTCAGTACAGATACGCCGTCGTCGACAACCACACCGTCCTGGTCGATCCCAGTACGCGCAGGATTGTCGAGGTGGTCGAGTGAGTAACGCTCGACGACCGACCTGACCATTTATCGGTGATACAGGCCCTGTCGTTCTTCCCAAGAAGGGCGGCAGGGCCGAACGACGAAAGAAAGGAGCATTGCCATGTTGCCGCATGTCGAGACCAATGTGGCGGCGTGTTGTGACAAGCTGTTGGCCGAGCGCAGCACCGCGCTGCTGTCAATGAAGGAAGCAATCGCGCTCCTGCGCGAGCGCACCGGAACGGATCGTTCGGATGCCGACCTCGCCGGGCTGATTGTCAAGAAGGCAGCGCTACTGGGCGTCGCCGTGGTTTCGGATCAGCACTGAGACGTCTCGTCCCTCAAGACGCCGGCTGAATTTTCGGCTAATGTTTTCGTGGAATCTGGACCAACCGATCGGACCCAACCACGGAGGCTTAAGTGACGGACGACAAACAGGACCGTATTCGCCAGCGGGCGCACGAGATTTGGGAAAACGCCGGCCGGCCCGAAGGTGCGCATCAGGAGCACTGGGAACAGGCGACGGCTGAAATCGATGGCGCAGCCGCCAAGCCGAAGAAGGCGGCGAAGAAGGCTGCCGCGAAGCCCGCCAAGGCCGACGCCAAGCCAAAGGCCGCAAAGCCGGCGGCTGCAAAGTCCGGCAAGGCCAAGTCGAAATAGGCCAATCGAAATAGGGCAAGGCTGAAGTCGCCCGGCGGGGCCATCCTTGGCGCCCGCCGTTGAGCTTGAGCCTCTCAACCTCACGAATTGCGGCTGCAACGGGCAGCGCAATTTGTTTTGTTTGGCTAACCGCGTCTCATGCCTCCCAAGCATAACTCGACAGCGCAAAGCGGATACCGGCAGCTGTCATGGCCAGTTCGCATTCGGTGATCTGGCGTAGGTGCCGAAGATAGCGCGCCACCGTCTGCGGCAGCCAGCCGGCGCAGGCCTCGACATAGGCGCGGCTGTGAACGAGCGTGCCGGTCGACAGCCTCTCCTCCTTCTCGGCAATCACCTTCAGATACTGTCGGATGAAACGGATATCGTCGGCGATGTCCTGGCTGGCCATTCGCCAGGCTCCGGCAAGGCGTTCGCGTTGGTCGAGCGACAAGGGCGGCAGCAGTGGCAGTGACAACAGCGGGCGGGAGAGGTCGGCGAAGGCGGCATGGTTCGCTGTGCTCACGGAATTCCCCCTTGTTGAAAAGATTATCGTACTTTATGTACGAAATAACGTCAAGCCGACTTCGTACAATTTGAACTGTTCAGCGCGGGACGTGACTTGCCTCTTCCACAAGGGAGAAGGCGAAATCTGGCCAACACTCCCACCGTGACGTTTCAAAAAGACTCTTCCCCAATGCGTCGAACAGTGCTTTAACCCGCTCATCCACAGGGGTGCTCCGTATGGTCGGGGCTGAGATGAGGGCGCCAAGCCTTCGGACCCTAAAGCTGATCTGGATAATACCAGCGGAGCGAGGCGGGCGATGTTTTCAGGCGCACAGATTTCCCTTTATCCCATGACCGACGATTTCGTCGGCGTCATCCTTGGCGCGCTTGGCGCGCTCGATCCCTGGCGTGACCGGCTGCGGATCGAGACCGACGACATCTCGACGCTTTTGGTCGGGCCGCCCGAAGTGCTGTTCCCCGCCATGCGCGACCTGTTCGTGGCGGCGGCCAAAAGCGGCAGGCACTGCGTGCTTTCGGCTGCGGTTTCGCGCGGCTGTCCGGGTGAGCCCGACGATCCGATCTGCCGCTCCGACCAGACCGGGGGACCCGCCATTCCGCTGGACGAGCGCAAGGTCGCCGCGATCCGTGCCGTCCAGGCGACGCCATCGACCGACCAGCCGGTGGCAGCGCAGTTCTCGCTCTATGTGATGGGCACGGGCGACCATATGGATGAGATCTATGGCTGCATCGATTTCCTGAAGCAGTCCGGCGTCTTTGATCGCTCAAAGAACTTCTGCACCAAACTGCGTGGCGATGCCGGCGCGGTGTTTGCAACGCTCACGGAGGCCTTCTGCCGCTTCGGCCCGGGCGCCGGCCACGTCACCCTCGACATCACGATTTCGGCGAACAGCCCGAGCGCCGTCTGAGCCGCGCTTTTTCGCGTGCCGTCGAGGGAAATTGCCGTGGCTGTTTTGCCCAACCCATTGCGTGGAGGAGATGCCTTCACATCTGACCTTGAGCTGCAGGGCGAAGGGGAAGCTTCGGCGGTCGGCGAAGGCGGATGCGACATCCAATTTCCCCCACAAGGGGGGAGATCAGCTATGGCCTCGGTCATCGCCAAATTCGCACCCGCCGCCCTTTCCTTCGCCCTGCTCCTCGTGGCCTGGGAGTTCTACGCCCGCTATGGCGGCGCAGCGCCCACCATGCTGCCGGCGCCGTCGCGCGTGCTGCTGCAGGCCTGGGATAACCGCGCAGCACTCGCCGAAAACACGCTTCCCACCATCCGCGCCACATCGGCCGGCTTTGCCTGCTCGCTGGTGGCTGCCTTCGTGCTGTCGGCGCTGGTCGATTTCTTGGCCCCGCTGCGCCGCGCACTCTTTCCGCTTCTGATCGTCAGCCAGACCTTGCCGCTGGTGGCGATCGCGCCGCTCATCGTGCTGTGGTTCGGCTTCGGGCTGATGCCAAAGATCCTGCTGGTCGCGCTCGTCACCTTCTTCCCGATGATGGTGGCGCTGGTCGAGGGGTTTGCCACGACGAGCAAGGAGATTTCCCAGATGCTCGCCGCCATGGGGGCAGGGCGCTGGCGCATCTTCTGGCTGGCGCGGCTGCCTTCGGCGCTGCCCTATTTCTTCGCCGGGCTGCGCATCTCCATCACCTATGCCGCGGTCGGCGCGATCTTCGCCGAATATGCGGGGGCGGCGAAGGGGCTGGGCATCTACATGCTCAACGCCAAGAACAATTTTCGCCCCGATCTGGTGTTGGCCGCGGTCGCCGTCAGCGCGGCGCTCACGCTTGCGTTGTTCGGCCTTGCGGTGCTCATCCAGCGCCTCGCCATGCCCTGGGAAAATGCGGGGAACGAGAGCCGCGACCGCAAGCCTTCGGGAGAGAGCCGCCAATGACGCGGCTCGAACTCCGCGATGTCAGAAAAAACTTCGGTGCGCTGGAGGTGCTTGCCGGCATTTCGCTCCATGTCGCGGCCGGCGAGTTCGTCTCCATCCTCGGTCCCTCCGGCGCTGGCAAGTCGACGCTGTTCCAACTGCTGACCGGCGCACTGAAAGGCGAGGGCGAAATGCGCTTCGACGGCGCGCCGTTGCAGGGCAGCCCGTTCGCCTTCATGCCGCAGCGCGATGCGCTGATGCCGTGGCGGCGCGTCATCGACAATGTGACGCTGGGACTGGAAGTGCAGGGCGTGCCACGCCGGGCCGCTCGCGAGCAGGTCGAGCCGCTGTTTGCCGAGTTCGGCCTTGCCGGCTTCGAGCGCGCCTGGCCAGCGGAACTCTCCGGCGGCATGCGCCAGCGCGCCGCCCTATTGCGCACCGTGGTGCAACAGCGCGACATGCTGCTGCTCGACGAACCCTTTGGCGCGCTGGATGCACTGACACGCGCGGCCATGCAGCGCTGGCTGGAAGGCATGTGGCGGCGCCACCGCTGGACGGCGCTGCTGATCACCCATGATGTGCGCGAAGCCGTGTACCTTTCCGATCGCATCTATGTGCTGTCGGCGCGGCCGGCCCGCATCATCAGCGAGATCGCCGTGCCGCTGCTGCGCCCGCGCGCCACCGGCGGCGATGCCGCGCGCCACGCAGCGGTGCTCGAAGCCGAAATCCTCGACACGCTGCTCAACCCCGGGGCTGACCGAGCCTCATTCCCGCAGACCCTCCAAAGGAGATCATCATGACCGACTTCACCCGCCGGCAAGCCCTGCTTTTGACGCTGGCTGCCGGACTGCCGCTGGCCTCGCGCGCTCATGCGGCTGCGCAAAAAATCACCGTCGCGCTCGACTGGACCGTCAACACCAACCACATCGGCCTGTTCGTGGCCCGCGACAAGGGTTTCTACGACGAGGCCGGGCTCGACGTCGACATCCTGCCCTATGGCGATACCGGCGCCGGCACGCTGGTCGCCAGCCGCGTCGCCGATTTCGGCATTGCCGGCGTTGGCCTGTTCACCCAGCGCGCCGCCGGCGCCGATCTCAAGGCGGTCTATGCCGTGGTGCAGCAGGAGACCGGTCGGCTGGTCTTCAACGCGGATCGCAGCGAGATCAAGAGCCCTAGGAATCTTGACGGCCTGACCTATGGCGGCTTCGGCAGCGCCTGGGAAAACACTCTGATCTCGACCATCATCCGCCACGATGGCGGCAAGGGCAGTTTCGAGACGGTGACGCTCGGCACCTCGGCCTATGAGGCGCTGGCCAACGGCTCTGTCGATTTCACGCTGGAGGTCTCGACCTGGGAAGGCGTCGACGCCGAGCTGAAAGGCATCGGGCAGCGCAGCTTCCGCTACGCCGATTACGGCGTGCCCGACGAGCACACCACCGTCATCGCCTCAAGCGATGCCTATCTCCAGGCAAACCCTAAGGGGGCGTCTGCCTTCGTCGAGGCAACGCGGCGCGGCTATCAGTTTGCCGTCGACCACCCGCAGGAAGCCGGCGATCTGCTGATCGCTTCCAATAAGGATGCTCTGACCGACCCGGTCCTGATCCACGCCTCGCTGAAGATGCTGGTCGACGGTCACTTCCTCAGAAGCGAGGCCGGCGTCATCGGCACCATCGACAAGGCCAAGATCGAGGCGATCGGAACCTACCTCTTCAACGCCGGAATATTGCTCGACGCCGACGGCAAGGCGCTGAAGGAGAAGCCGGATTTTGAAGCGTATTTCACGAACGAGTTTCTGGGGGCGTAATCTCCCCCTCGAGGAGGAGATTAGCCCTCACATATCGATCATCGAGCGCTTCACCCGGCCGATGATGGTGATGGCGCCTTCGAGCGCCGGCGGCGGGATGTCCATGTAGGAGGCCGGCTGGAAGGGCGGGTTCTCGTTGGGGCGATAGCGTTTGTAGGTGGCCTGGCCGCTTTCGTCCGAAATGACATAGCAGCCATTGGTCACCAGACGCTTGTCGCGCAGATTGACGAAGATGATCGAATCCGGCGGCGAGATCTTGTTCATCGACGGGCCGTCGACGCGCAGCGCGATCCATTGGCCCTGCTCGAGATCGGTGGTGGGGATGGTCGGATAGTCGCTGAGATTGACCACCATGTCCTGGCTGCCGAGTTCGCCGGCGCTGATCCACGAGACGATGGGCACGTCGACCGTGGCCAGCGACGGCATCGGGATCTGCCGGCCCGCCTCGTCAAAGCCGAAATGGCCGCCCGAAAGGCTGCCGCCCTCGCCATTGAACAAGAGCCAGCCGGGATCGACGCCGAACAGGCGGCCATATTTCTCCGCCGCCTTGCGCGACAGCGGCCGGTTGCCGTTCTCGTGGCTGATCAGCGTGTTCTTGTTGATGTCGCGCAATGCCCGCGCGGCATCGCTCGGCGAGGCATAACCCGCCTCCGCCCGTGCCTGCTGCAATCTGTGCCTCGGTTCCTGCATCGTACAAATTGCCTGAAATTTATCGTCCGTATTGTACGATTTCGCTTGCGCATATTTCGTACATATCGTACGCTTAGCGCATGATCGAACAAACCGCAAGCGTTTCCGCAGGCATCGTCAGCTTTCTCCAATCGTCCGGGCTGTCCTCCTCCCCGGTCCGGACGCAAACCGGGGCTTTTGCCCCGGATCCGGTCGAACTCACCCTGTCGACCGGAACGGCCGGAGCCGTTCCTCTCCCGGTTCCGGCCACCTCTTTGCCTCAGGGCGCCGCCGATGCCGGCGGCGTCTCCTGTATCCGCACCGAAGACGGCACCGTCATCCTGTTCGACCGGCTGACGGGCAGAGCGGTTTCCGGCCTCACCAGAGTGGCGGCCGAAGCCGGATTGCGGCGTCTCGTCGCCGGCGCCCTGCCAGCCGCCTGACAACACCAAACCACACTCTTTTGAACCTTGCCCGGCCTTCAGGCCGAGCGCTCGCCTTTGCCCGCAAATCAATGGATACGACATGACTGCCTATACCGACACCGAATTACAGGAGATTGCCGTCTGGCTCAGAGACGGCCTGTCGGCGACAAGAATTGCCGTCCGCTTTACGGCGTTGCGCGGCAGTCCGGTGTCACGCAACGCCATCATCGGCATCGTCCACCGCAACGCTGCGCTGAAGACCATCGGCTTCGCCAATCCCAAGGGCGGCCGATCCGGTGGCCGGCCCAGGAAGAATGCCACAGACAAGACTGCGGCCAACGAGAATACAGCCAGGAAGACTGCGCCGGTGCAGCCGAGCAGGCTCACAAGGCGGCCAGACGCTTCGAAGCACGCAATACCAACCATGCCGGTCGCCAAACCGGCCTGTCGGCCACTGGCCAAGCCGCTGTCGCCTCAGCCGGCACGTTCGGTCCCAGGTGAGGGGCGGCTGGTGGTGGATGGCGAGATCTGCCGTTTCAATATCCCGGCGCCGCGCTCTGCCGCCATCGGGCGCCAGCCGCATGTCGCCGCCATGCGCCTCATCGACTGCCTGTTCGACCGCTGCCGCGCGCCGCTCGACCTGACGCTGGAGGAAGATCCCGAAAACGATGCGCCCGGCAGCCGGCCGGGGCCGGAGATGTTGTGCTGCGGCCTTCGCACAAGGGCGCTGAAGAGCTATTGCGCCTACCACCAGGCGCGCTTCCACCGGCCTGTGGCCGAGATGGTTTAGGCGGCGAGACTCGGTTCCTCGCCCCCGCAACGCGGGGGAGAGGTGGCTCGGCGAAGCCGAGACGGAGAGGGGGACGACGTCCGCGAAGCCAGAACCGGTGAGGAACGAGGGCTTCGTGCTCGGTGAGAGCTGGTTCACAGCCGCCGCGCTGCCCCTCTCCGTCTCGGCTTCGCCGTGCCACCTCTCCCCATTTCATGGGGCGAGGAACCCAAGTCCAGCTCAACACAAATTCCAACAAGGACCACCCAATGAGCAAAAAAGCCGCGCAGAAGGCAAAACCGCCAAAACTCCCGAAAGACGAGGCCGAGCAGGTGCGTATCCGCCGCGAGATCGGCCATGATTTCGCGCTGAAGGACGACCGCTTCGGCCGCAAGCGGCTGAGCGTGGGCACAGAAGAGGCGCGTCGCGTCTACGAGGTCTCCAATGACGGCTACACCACGACCGGCGGCATCGTCCGGGTGCGCAATGTCGATCCGCTGGTGGGGATCACGTCGCTGACGCGTCAGCAGCGCGAGGCCGGTCAGCGCTTTCGCGATGATTTCGAGCGCGCCTCGCGCGAAGGGCTGCGGCCGATGCCGTGGGAAGAACGCGTTGACTCAAGCCGCATCAATGGCGGCGTCCCCCACCGCATGCTCAACGCCGGCCGCGCCCATGCCGGCGCCAATGCCGCATTGGCGCATTGGGAGCTGGCCGACGCCGTGCGCCAGATCTGCCTCGAAGGCCAGTCGGTGAAGGCGCTCGCCGAGCGCACCGGCGAGGGACGCGATGTGGTGGTGAAGCTGCTGAAGGTCGGGCTCGACCTGCTGGCCGTGCATTACGGGATAATGCTGATGCGCAAGCCGCGATAAGGCCGGCGGTCCGCGCAGGAAAGCGGCCGGCCGACAGATGCCGGCCGGACAGGTTCACGCTATCGGATCACCGTTCGCAAACACGGATTTCCTCAATGATCCTGTGATGGTGGCGCCAATGCTTGACCAGCTCTATATGGCAGCGGCGATGATGCCTGTGGTACCTGTGATACCTGTAGCTGTTGTCGTACGTATCATACTGATACAAGCGGCGAGGTGCGTAGCGATCGCCGTAATAGTCGCGATATCCGCCATTGTAATCGTCATAGTAGCCGTTACCGATGCCGATCACGACGCGCCCGCCGGCACTCGCCGGGACGACCATCGCCGAGGCTGCCGCGATAGCGACAATCGAAGCAAGCAGAAGCTTTTTCATGGCTGCCTCCTGTTCAAGGTTGATCGAATACAATCCCCGAGACGCAACCTCGTTCCAAAGTTTTGCAAGATGTGAACACCCCTGCGCTCGGGTGCACGCGGGATGAGGGTAGCCACGATAGCCACCTGTCAGCATCATCCCTTCGATCTTGAACCCTTAGCTGTCCAGCTATCAAACCCGGCATGTGAACCAGCAAGGAACCGTATAAAAACAAGCGCTTGGGGCGGTTCAGTGAATCAATCTCTCAACCTACTCCAGGCGCCTTTCTTGTCTGGCTTCGCCGCCTCGCCAGCATCCGGCGCCTTCTCCCACCCGAACACACTGCGCCCGCCAAGCAGATGCGACTGGTCGAACTCGCCGGCGACAATCTCCTTCAGGCTCGGCCCGGTGACGTAGCGCTCCAGCCGCCGCGCTTCGCCATCCAGCCGTTGCAGCGCGCCGAGCTCTTCGTCGCGGCCGAGCTTCGCCCTGCCGACGGCCGATTTAAGCACCGCGATCGTCTCGTCATAGACTTTCAGCGGCACCGGGAACGGGTGGCGGTCCTTGCCGCCATGGGCGAGCGAGAAGCGCGCCGGATCGGAGAAGCGGCAAGGCGCGCCGTGCACCACTTCGGCCACCATGGCCAGCGCCCGCACCGTGCGCGCGCCGACGCCAGGCACCAGCAGCAGCCCGGGAAAATCGGCCGGCCCGCTTTCGATGGCGGCCGAGATGTTGCCGTGCAGCCGGTGCATGACGATGTCGCTCTCGCGCACGTCGTGGTGTGCCGGCATCACCAGATTGGGCAGCATCGGCTGCGCGGCCGGTTTCGCGGGCGCTGCGTTCGTCGGCGGCTCCAGCACGGCAAGCTCGTCAAGGATCCGCTCCGGGCTCATGGTCTTCAACAGGTCGAGCTGCCCGGTCCGCGACGGCTCGGCGCGATGATCGGTGAGGTTGACGATGTCACCCTGGGTCTCGCCCTCAATCGCCGCATGCGGCTGGTCGACAAAGCTGGTCAGCCCTTCCGACAGCCAGTGGTAGCGCCGCGCCTGGCGGCTGTCGCCGTTCATGCCTTGCTGCACCACCACCCAGCGGCTGTCGTCGGTGACGATGAAGCCGTGCAGATAGAGGTCGAAACCGTCCTGCACGGCCGCGCTGTCCACCTTGGCGACAAGGCGGCTGGCGGTGGCAAGCGCCGCGCCATCGATGCCGACGCGATCGCCGATCACCGTCAGCTCCTGCGGCGTCTTGCGCGAATGCGCGCCGCGCCCGCCGCAGACATGGATGCCGAGCTCGCGCGACATCGGGTTCAGCCCGCGCTTCAGCGCGCCGACGACCGAGGTGGTGATGCCCGACGAATGCCAGTCCATGCCCATCACGGCGCCGAAGGACTGGAACCAGAAGGGATGCGCCAGCCGCCGCAACAGCACGTCGCGGCCATAGTGATGGATGATCGCCTCGCACAGCACCGCGCCCAGCCGCGTCATGCGGTCGCCCAACCATTTCGGAACCCGCCCGCCATGCAGCGGCAGGTCCGCACTGCCGCTTCGCTGCGTCAAAGGTTCTCTCCGTGGATGGCGGCGCACCGACGGTGCGCCTGTGATCTAGATGGCATTTGGGTGGAGATTTGCAAGCCGGGCAGGCGCAGCGCCTTTCGCTCGGTTGTCCCCGCCGGCACCCATCCTTGCGATCCCACCAAAACCGTTTGAATATGCGCGTCGCCGCTTGGGGGAGCAACGTGGCCCATATCGCTGTGGTCACGCATGAATATGACCGGTTCCAGACGCCGTGGCGCCCGCTGCGCCGGCGCGACAGCCCGTACATGCTGTTCGATATCCTGGCCGAGCTCGAGCGGCGCGGCCACCGGGTGAGGCGGCTTTGCGGCCTGTCGCAGCCGCCCGATGCCGACCTCGCCATCCTGCATGTCGACGCCACCATCGTGCCGCAAGCCTATGTCGACTATGCCGCCCGCTTTCCGTTCTGCCTGAACCTTGCTGTCTCAGACATTTCCAAGCGCCGCATCAGCCAGGCGCTGCTGCGCAACGGTGACGACTGGCGCGGGCCGGTGATCGTCAAAAGCAACCTCAACCACCACGGCCTGCCCGAAGCGCGCTTCAATCTGCGCGCCGCGCGCCACGGCCGCGAACTGCCCTTTCCCGGCGCTCGCGAAATGCCCCACTACGAAGTTTTCACCACGCGCGGCGACGTGCCCTCCGAGCTGCTCGAACGGCCTGATCTGGTGGTGGAAAAATTCATCCCGGAAATCGTCGCCGATGGTTTCGGCACCCGCATCTGGGTGTTCTGCGGGACCCGCGAACGCTGCGCGCGCTATGTTTCGCCCAACGCCGTGGTCAAAGCCTCCGAGACGATAAGGCGCGAGCCGGTGCCGGTTCCCGACGAATTGCGCCTTCTGCGCAAAGAACTCGGCTTCGACTACGGCAAATTCGATTTCGTCATCCACCAGGGCCAGTCGGTGCTGCTCGACGCTAACCCGACCCCCGGCCGCCCGAAAAGCGTGCGCTCGATGCTGGTGGAGGCGGCGGCGAATTTGGCGGACGGGTTCGAGGGGATGATGGGGCGGGGTGGGTAGCGCCGTCCATTCTCTTCATTCTACCGCCCCCTCCTAAAATAGCGCCCGTTCCAGTTCCAGCGATTCCGCAAACGGCGTCGCCAGATGGTGGCGGTCGCGGTAGGCGAGCCGGCCGCTAATGAAGACATGGCAGTCTTGGCGTCGCGAACTGGTTGGTCACGTGTCACGACCGAGACCGGGACCACGATCGGGGTGCGGTCACGGAACAAATGCACGGCTTGAATTTGATGAGCTTGTACCTAGCGCAGTTCAAGCGCGGCTACGCCTATACATCGGTCTATCTGTTGCGGGACCGTACTGACGAAGGCGGCAACCAATCTTTCGGCTTCTACATGGAGCCGTCTCTCGGCAAGGCGTCGCTCTTTCGCGACTCATCCCGGAAGGGGGCGCCCTCAGCGGAATAGGTCGGGTCGGCTCCGACCAGGACCCATCGGAAGTATGAGGAAAACACTATATGATCGCGCCGCAGGTGAATTTGCCGACGAGTGCCGATGCCGATTTTTTCAGTCAAACACACGACCGTCTATCGCTATCGCCAGCCCGTGAGCTTTGGCGAGCATCGGGTGATGTGTCGGCCGCGCGACAGTTTCGATCAGCGGCTGTTGGACCACGCTTTGTCCGTGGCCCCCGAACCGAAGGCGGTTGGCTGGATCCATGACGTTTTTGGCAATTGCGTTGCGGTGATCGATTTCGAGGGTTCAGCCAAGGAACTCCGTTTTGCCACAGACATCCGGCTCGATCACACGCCGCAGCATGCGCCGGATTTCCGCATCGACGAGGCCGCGCTGAATTATCCATTCTCTTACGATCCCGACGAGGCGGCCGACCTCGCTCAGACCATGGAGCGCCATCATCTCGACGACGGCGACGAGGTCGGCAAATGGGCGCGACAGTTCGTCAGTGCCACGGGACACACCGAGACCGGCAAATTGCTGATGACGCTCTGCTACGCCATCCACGAGAGCTTCGTCTATTCCCGAAGGGTCGAAACCGGGACGCAGCCGCCGCTGATGACCTTGCATCTGCGCAAAGGCACATGCCGGGACTTCGCGCTTTTCATGATGGAGGCGGTTCGCTCGCTCGGCTTCGCCGCCCGCTTCGTCACCGGCTACGTCTATGTGCCGAGCCGCGACAGTGCGGATGTGCGCGGCGGAGGCTCGACGCATGCCTGGTGCCAAGTCTACCTGCCCGGCGCCGGCTGGGTCGAGTTCGATCCCACCAATGGCATTGTCGGCAACCGGGATTTGATCAGGGTGGCCGTGGCCCGGCATCCTCGACAAGCCATACCGCTTTCTGGAAGCTACTCCGGCAGTGCGTCGAGTTTTCTGGGGATGACCGTTGATGTGAAGGTGGCCAAGGAAACCGGCGCATAGGCGCGCTCGGCGTGGCGTTCGTATAGTGGCCGCCGACAGGCTGGAGCCGGGTGAGATGTGTTCCAGCCTGGGGAACACCTCTCACCCGCATTTGCCCGATCCGGGAGGGGACGGATCGGAGCAATGTGACCCGTCCCTCGAGGAGAAAGGTCAGGCCGCCAGCGCCCCCGCTGTTTTCATCTCACCACCCTCTCAACCACCGCCCGTTCCACCACCGGCTCCAGCGATTCCGCAAACGGGGTCGCCAGGTGGTGGCGGTCGCGGTAGGCGAGTTTGCCGTTGATGAAGGCGTGGCAGGTGTTCTGGTCGCAGAACTGGTTGGTCAGGTCGATGTAGCTGGCGCCGGGCACGGTGCCACGATGTCGCGCTCCATCGCCGCGCCGGCGTCGTTGGCGGCCTCGGTCCGTTTCTGGTCGCACATCGACGGCGTCTGCCCGCGCCACAGCGCGCGCGCCACGCAGGTGTCGACATGGTCGTCGTTGAACGGCACGTCGCGGATGAAGGCGACCTTCAGCCCGGCCCGGCTGAACGCTTCCAGCGTCGCGCGCAGGCCGGTCCGCGCCTCGGCATCCCGGCTTTCGGGCATCTGCATGCCGACCGACATCTTGCGCAAACTCGACTGCGCGATCTCCGAAATCACCACCAGGCTCGGCCGCGCGGCGATGATCTGCCTGATCGATCGCTCGCGCCACTGGTCGCACTCGGTATAGTCGCGTTTCAGCTTGCTCACCCAGACCGTCATCCGCGAGGCCCGGCAGGACGATTTGAGCCAGGTGACGACCCTGGTGTTGTTTTTCTCAGCCGCCTCGATCAGCGGCGTCGACCAGTGGTCGGCGTGCGAGTCGCCAAACAGTGCAATCGTGTGCCCGGCGGTTGTGGTTCCGAACATGCAAGGCTTTGGCGTCACCGTCTCATAGCTGAGAACGCAGCCGGCCTTGCGAGCGGTGGAGGGGCGCTCCGCACTGGCGGCGATGCTGCGCTGCTGCGGGTCGAGATCGTGGACGACCAGCCTGGCATTGGCGTAGGCGGCTGCGACGCCGGTGCCGGTGAGGAGGACAGCCGGCACCAGCGCCCGCGCCGCGTTGGCCATCAGCCAGCCGTTGCGGCGGATCGGGTTTTCGATGACATGGTAGGTGAACAGCGACAGCGCCAGCGTCAGCGCCATGCAGCCGAGCCGCTGCAGCGGCGAAAGCTCGGGCACCAGCGTCGCGGCAAAGACGATCACCGGCCAGTGCCAGAGATAGAGCGAGTAGGAGAGCTTGCCGACCCACTGCAGGGGCGGCAGCGCCAGGACGGCACTGGGGCCATTCCTGACGCCGGCCGCTCCCGCCAGCAGCAACAGCACGGTGCCGGCCACCGGCATCAGCGCCATGAAGCCGGGGAAGGGGGCGTCCTCGGTAAAGCTGAGATAGGCGCCGCCGATGAGCGCCAGGCCGAGCCATGCCAGCGGCGCGGCGAGAAGCGGGCGGTCCTGCCAGAATTTCCGCGGCACCATGGTCGCCAGCCCGCCGGCGGCGAATTCCCAGGCGCGCAGCGGCGAGAAATAGAAGGCCCAGGGCTGCGCCATGGTGGTGAGCCAGGCACAGACGGCGAACGAAATGAGGCCGGCAATGCCGATCACCAGGATCGCGCCGCGCTTGCCGGGACGCAGCCATGCCGCCAGCAGCAGCAGCGCCGGCCAGGCGAGATAGAACTGTTCCTCCACCGACAGCGACCAGAAATGGATGAACGGGTTGCTGGTCGCATCCGCCGCGAAATAGTCGAACGACCAACGGATCAGCCAAAGGTTGATCATGTAGGCCGAGGCGTACATGGCGCCCTTGGAATAGAGCGACTGTTCCTCCGGCGACAGGATGAAGGCGCCGGCCACCAGCGTGGCAAGGATGACGAACAGCGACGCCGGCAAAAGCCGCCGGGCGCGCCTGGCGTAGAAGCGCCACAGGTTCAGCCGGCCGGTCTCGGTGAGTTCGGCGAGCAGGTGGCGGGTGATCAGATAGCCCGAGATGACGAAGAAGATGTCGACGCCGGCAAAGCCGCCGGGCAGTCCGCTGAGGCCGAAATGAAAGGCGATCACGCCCGCCACCGCCAGTGCACGCAACCCTTCGATATCAGGCCGGAACGATGCTGACACGATCGAAACCTCGTGTAGTTCGTTAAAATCCCACCCTGGCAAAGGGTCGGCCCCATGCGCCGATATCGCAATGCAACAAATCTAACGCAGTGCAACATAAGGGGAGATCGGCTCACCGCCGACGTTGCTCCTGTCATGGGCATCGGCTATCCAACCGGCAGCCAATGCCGGCAGAACGGAGCCCTCCATGACCAACACCACCATCCTCAAATTCGGCGCCGTCGAGCATGCCGATGGCGAAGACCTGCCGGGCTGGGTCGCTGTCGAGGGCAGCCCGACCATGCAGACCGCCGTGCAGCACACCACCGCCGACGGCAAGGTGATGTCGGGCACCTGGCGGGCCTCGCCCGGCACTTACCACGCCACCTACACCGACTACGAATTCGTACACATGATCGCCGGCCGCATCATCATCACGCCGGATGGCGGCGCGCCGGTCGAGGTTGGCCCCGGCGATGCGTTTGTGGTCGAAGCCGATTTCAAGGGCACATGGAAGATCCTCGAGCCGGTGACCAAGCATTTCGTCGTCAAGCTTGCTTGATCGACGTCGTCAGGCTTGCCTGATCGACATCCTCAAGCTTGCCTGATCGACGTCGTCGGCCCGAGAGGACGATGGGGCGCCAGTCGCCAATGAGGGCGCTACAGCAGTTGGAACGTCTTGGCGCTCGACCGCGTTTATGTCCATCAGGAGTATCAAAAACAGATGGTCATTCAAACGGACTACCGAACGAATAGAGCCGACTATGCGATTGCGGCAAAGCCGAAGCTGACTGGCACTGCTGTTGCGGCTGAGGCCAAGAAGAAGGCGGTGCGACGTCACGATCAGCTTGATGATCAGCGTTCCGCCAGACTGTCAGCAAATCCATCGGATACGTCGGACAAGCCTGAACCCAGATCGCGCGGGTAGGTTTGGCAGCCAATGCCCGGAACTTTTCGCAGGGCCAGGACTGCTGTCGGGTCGGCGGCGCGTTAGCCAAGAGCGAGCGGCGCACTCCGCTGAGTGCATGCCGCTCGTCCGGCGCCGGGCCGTCAATGCTGTTGTAACGAAACCCCCCAGCCCCGTCTCAACCGCCACGGCCATGGCGTGACCCATGGCTTGGTATACGCATGCATCCCCGCGACCTGTCAACGGCGGCCGCCAAGGCGCCGGATGGTCGATCTTCACCCTTGCCGGTGCCTTTTCAAATCCGGCGCACGGGTGCCATTCGTCGCTGCGAACAGTGGTGGAAATGGCGGTTTTCTGGGCTTTTTGAGAGCTCGGGGCTAAGCGAAATGCGACCTGCAGGTCGTCATCTAGGCGCTTGAATCGATTTGTTTTTCCCGGCTGAAACGTTTCAGGAAAGGCGGTTTTCAACCTGACTTTTTTTGGGTGTATTTGCCCCAGGGTCACTTTTGGCCCGCAAGCCGGTCACGCCGGTCTGTCACGCAGAGGGTTCGGTCATGAATTGCCGTCGGCCAATCGAGGCTTCGGCGCCGCTGCGGAGCGCCGCGCCATGCCGCTGATGACATAGGCGGCAGCGCCCAGCGCCGTGATCCAGAAGCTCGTTGGCCAGTCGGTCAGGAAGGCGAGCGACAGGCTGATCCAGGCGATGACCACGGCGAGCGCGATCGAGGCCAGCACGCCGGCGGCGACGCCGCTGGTCAGCCTGAGCGCGGTGGCGGCGGGCGCCACCATCAGCGCGAAGACCAGCAGCACGCCGACGATCTGCACCGCCTCGGAGGTGGCGACGGCGACCAGCACCATGAACAGGATCGAGACCAGGGTGATCGGCACGCCGCGCGCTTCGGCCAGTTCCGGCTGCAGGCTGGCGAACAGCAGCGGCCGGGCGATCAGCACCAAAGCGGCGAGGATCGCCACCGCCAGCACCGCAAGCACGATGACGGTGCGCAGGCTGATGCCCAGCACATTGCCGAACAGCACGTTGGTCGCCTGCGAGGCAAAGGCGGTGTAGAAATGCAGGAACAGCAGGCCAAGGCCGAGCGACAGCGTTAGCACGATGCCGATGGCGACGTCGCGATGCGCACGCTCGCCGAGCAGGCCGATGCCGATGCCGGCGACGATGGTGAACACGGTCAGGCCGAAAAACGGCGACAGGCCGATCAGTCCGGCGCCGGTGGCGCCGGGAAAGCCGACATGGGCAAGTGCATGGCCGGCGAAGGTCTGCCCCCTGAGCACGAGGAAATAGCCGACCGCGCCGGATACGATGCCGACGATGGTGCAGGCATAGAAAGCGTTGCGCATGAATTCATAGTCAAAGATCGTGGACATGCGCCCCGCTCTCCAGTTCGACATCGTCGGCCATGACGAAGATACGGCCGGCAACCCGCACCACATTGATGTGGGTACCATAAAGTTTCGACAGCACCGGGCCGCTGATGACTTCGTCGACGGAGCCGATCGCCGCCTTGCCATTGCCGAGATAAAGCACGCGGTCGACGGCGCGCAGCAGCGGGTTGATCTCGTGCGAGCAGAACAGCACGGCGATGCCCAGCCGCTCGCCGATCTCATGCACCAGATCGATGATCGCGCGCTGGTGCGCGGCATCGAGGCTGATCAGCGGCTCGTCGAGCAGGAGCAGTTGCGGATCGCCGATGAGCGATTGCGCGATCAGGATGCGCTGACGCTCGCCGCCGGAAAGTTCGGCCAGCGGCCGCCGCGCAAGATCGGTGGCGCCGATCGCTTCGAGTGCCTTCCACGCGGCCTCCTTCTCGGCGGCAGACGCGACCGGCCAGCCCCAGCGATGCCCTCCGGCGGCGCTCAGCACGAAGTCGAGCCCGCTGATGCCGACATCACCAAGCGCACGCCGCGCCTGCGGCATGTAGCCGATTGCGGCATTGCCGCGCGTCGGCGGTTTGCCGAGCACCGAGATGGCGCCGCCGGCCGGCTTGATCAGCCCGAGTATGGCGCGCAGCATCGTCGTCTTGCCGGCGCCATTGGCGCCGAGCAGGCCGACAAAGGCGCCTTGCGGAATCGAAAAGGAGACGTCGGATAAAACCCGGCGTCCCCCATAGGTCAGCGTGACCTTGTCAAACTCGATTGCGTTCATTCAGTCACGTTCATTGGCAATCACGTTCATTGGCAGTCACGTTCACTGTGTGCGGGCGGCGAGTGCCTTCTGGACCGCGTCGATCTGGCCGCCGAACCAGGACTGGATCGTCTGTCCCGCCGGCTCGGTTTCGGTGACGCCGATGACGGTTACCTTGTTTTGTATGGCAATGTCGAGCAGCCTTGTCGTTGCCTCGTCGGTCACCTGCGAATTGTAGAACAGGATCTTGGCCGAGCCGTCCTTCAGGCTGTTCTCGAACGCCGCCACCTGGGTTGCGCTCGGCTCTGCGTCGTTCATCAGGGCCACCTGGAAATCATAGTTCAGCATTTTCAGGCCGAGCGCTTCGGCCATGTAACCGAACACCGGCTCGGTGGCGGTCACCCCGGTGCCGGCATAGGCCTTCTTGACGTCGGCGATTTCCGTGTTGATCGCCTCGAGCGAGGTCTGGAAGGCCTTGAGATTGGCTTCGTAGTGCACGGCATTGGCGGGATCGCGCTTGGCAAGATCGGCACTCAGCGCCTTGGCAATCGCCGGCAGCGTCGCCGGGTCGTACCACAGATGCGGATTGTCGCCCGACTTCTTGCCGATCAGGTCGGCGGCAATGATTGTCGTGCGGTCTTTGCTGGTCGAGGCCGACAACAGCTTGTCCATCCACGGATCGTAATCGGCGCCGTTGTAGATGACGATCTTGGCGTCGGCGATGGTGCGCGCCGTCGACGGGCTGGTCTCGAACAGATGCGGATCGTCGTCGGGATTGGCCAGGATGCTGGTGACCGTGACATTGCTGCCGCCGATCTGGCGAGCGAGGTCGCCATAGAAATTCTCCGCCGCCACAATGGTGAGCTTGTCTTCGGCGCGGGCGGCCGTGCCGGTCAGCAGCGGCACCGCAACCAGCAGCGCGGCGAGAAAGGGAATGGGACGCATCCATGGTCTCCTTGCAGTCTGAAAGGTACGTCGCCGGAGAGGCGGGGCTGTGTAACTGTATTACAGTAACAATATAACGTTTGCGTTGAAAGCACGGCCGATGTCAATGGGCTTTTTGAGCGGCGCACGTTTTCGCGCGCACAAAAACGTGAGTGGCGCGCACCGATCATGCGGGGCCGGCCGTGCCTGTCACCGATGCGCGAAAGGGCAGGGGTTGGGCGCGCGGCAGTAGCAGATTGCAGCTTTACCTAACCCGTGGTCAGTTTTTCGAGCGTCTTCCCTCCCACGCGTCCTGCAACAGGGCGCGGATTGCGGCGCGGTCGAAAGGCCGCGGATTCCAGTATGGGTTCCTGGTAGCGATCTCGGCGGCACGGTCGAGATCGGCTTGCTTGAGGCCGAGTTCCCTGAGCGACAGCGGCGCGCCGACCGCCTTGGCGAAATCGTATAGGCCGCCGCCGGCGCTGCCGCCAAAGATCTCGGTGACAGGCTTGAGCAGCTCGGGCACGGCCACCGCGTTGAATCCGATCGTGTGCGGCAGCATCACCGCATGGGTCTCGGCATGCGGCATGTCGAAGGAACCGCCCAGCGTGTGGCAGATCTTGTGATGCAGCGCCATGCCGACAGTGCCGAGCACCATGCCGCACAGCCAGGCGCCGTAAAGCGCATCGCCGCGCGCGTCGAGATTTCTCGGCTCGTTCACCAGGACGGGAAGCGCCGCCTTCAGGGCGCGCAGCCCTTCGGTCGCCATCAGCGTCGAGATCGGATTGCGGTCCTGTGCGTAGAGCGCCTCCGCCGCATGCGCCATGGCGTTGAGGCCGGAGGTGACACTCATCGCCACCGGCAGGCCGACGGTCAGCTCCGGATCATAGATCACCACCTCCGGCAGGATTTTTGCATCGCGCACCGTGGTCTTTTCGCCGTTCTCAGTCTGTCCGAGGATCGGCGTCACTTCCGAGCCGGCATAGGTGGTCGGAATGACGATCTGCGGCAGGTCGGTTCGATACGCGATCGCCTTGCCGAGGCCCGTGGTCGAGCCGCCGCCCGAGGCGACGACGCAGTCTGCCTGAACCTCCGTTGCCTTGCCGATGGCGGCGTCCGTAACCTCGACAGGCGTGTGCATCGCCGCACCCGAGAACACGCCTGCCGCCAACGGTCCGAGCCGCTTCGCCAGCGCCTCGCCATCCGCCGCTCGATGCGGCGTCGACAGCACCAGCGCGCGCCTGCAGCCGAGCTTTTCGATCCAGGCCGGGACCTGCGACGAGGCGCCATTGCCGAAAACGATATGCGCCGGGCTGCCGGAATAGGTGAACTGCTGCGTCATGCCGTCCGGCTCCCCTTAAGCACCATCACCATGAGCCAAAATCGGGCGACCAGCCGTCACCGTTGTTGCCGGCGACACGCCTGAAATCGCCGACCGGTCCGGTCTGGCCTCTAACGTGGCAGGGCGACTCTGCTGGCGGAATAGGCCTCTTTGAACGATCCTATTGCCGGTCTGGGGCATGTCTCTCTCCAGGTTCGTCCCACCAGGGACAGTAGCGCGCAGGCAGGATCTAAGATGATCATTTCCGCCCGATTTAATAGACCATATTGGCTCGGCCTGCTGAGACACGCCGAGCGCCGGCCGTTGACGCTTTCTCCAGGCACATCCGCCAGAGTTTCGACAACTTCAAACACCCGATCAAGTGCCATGAGCAGGCGGTAATCTGGGGCGCCTGACTCTTGGGGGTGTCGAGGTTGCGCAAGGTATGCGCCGCCTGCGGCGGCGTTCAGTACAGGGCATGTCGAATATCCCAGGAGAACCGCAAGGCAATATTCGGTGTCGTCAGAGTTCGCGGCGAAGGCGGCGATCTGCCACCACCTGCGCCAGGACCTCTGTCGGGTCGCGGTCGACGGGTAAGGCGAGGGCGTTCGCGATGTCGCAGCCGGTGAGGCCGATATCGCGGCGCTCGCACTCGCTCATGGCGGCCAGACCTGAGAGTTCGCTGCGCGCCTTCCAGAAGCGTGGCAGCCACAGCAGCGTCCATTTCGCCGCCTCGTACAGCCGGGAAAGCGGGAAGGAAGCGCGCCGCGGGTAGGCTTTTTCGGCATCAATGAAATGATACGTCGTCGTCATGGCATTTATCTCCTTGCTGGACATGATTGCCTCCTGCTGTGATTTCCGGCGTTCGGCGCTACCTTGGCCTCCGCATCGTTGCAGCGATCTCGCCCGACGTTTCGACTTCGGTTTCTTGCCACCTTCATCGTTGAGTGCGAGATTGCGCCCTTTCGAAATGCGTGTCCGGAAAGCGGCCTGAAAGAATGCTGACGAAGCCCTGAAAATTGCGAGGAGCAGACGATCGCGATGAACGCTGAGCCACAGCCGATCTACCGCTTCGCCGGCTTCAGCCTCGACACGCGCGCCGGAGTGTTGCGCGACGGTTCTGGCGAGATCGCGCTGCGGCCGAAATCGCTCGATCTGTTGATTTTTCTCATCCGCAACGCCGGCCGGCTGGTCTCGAAGGACGAACTTCTGCATGCGGTGTGGAGCGACGTCGTCGTCACCGAGGATTCACTCACACAATGCATCAGCGACATTCGCCGCGCGCTGGGCGACACAGCGCAGATGTTGATCCGCACTATGCCGCGCCGTGGCTACATGCTGCCCGGCGAAGTGCTGGAGGGACCGCCAGCTGTCGACGCGCGCCCGTCGCCTCAGGTCCCCGACAAGCCCTCGCTCGTCGTGCTTCCTTTCGAGAACCTGTCGTCGGATCCGGAGCAATCCTACCTTGCCGACGGCACGGTAGAGGAGATCACGGCGGCGCTGGCGCGCATTCGCGGCCTGTTCGTCATGTCCCGCAACTCGGCCTTGGCCTACCGTGGCCAGGCGCTCGACCTGTCGCGCATCGGCCGCGAGCTCGGTGTCCGCTACGTGCTGGAAGGAAGCGTGCGCCGGCATCTCGACCAGCTCCGCATCTCGGCGCGACTGGTCGAGGCAGAGACCGGCAGCCTGATCTGGGCGGAAGGCTTCAAGGGTGACATCGCGGACGCGTTTGCACTGCAGGACAATGTGACGGCGGGTGTTGCAGGCGCCATCCTGCCGTCCATCCAGATGGCGGAAATCGAGCGTGCGCGCCGCAAGCGGCCGGGCGACCTGCAAACCTACGATCTGGTGATGCGCAGTCTGCCGCATGTCTGGGCGCTCGGCCGCCAGGACAACGCGATCGCCATCGAGACGCTGGAGAAGGCTTTGCTGGGCGACCCCGACTATCCGCTCGCCCTGTCGCTGCTGTCCTGGTGCCATGCGCAGCGCAAGATCTACAGTTGGTCGACCTCGCCGGAGGCCGACCGGCGCCGTGCGCTGGAGCTGGCGGAGCGAGCTGCCGAGCTCAACGGTGAGGATCCGTTCTCCCTGGCCGTGCTCGGTGCTGCCCATACCGTGTCGAGCAATTTCGGAACCGCCAGGGCGCTGCTGGAAAAGGCGTGTTCGATCGATCCAAACTCTGCCTTCGCCTGGAACAGGAGCGGCTGGGTTGCGGCCTACAGAGATGAGGTCGAGCGGGCGGCCGAATGTTTCGAGCGGTCATTGCGACTGGGGCCGTTCGATCCCATGGTTTATACCTGTCATTTGGGAATGGCTGTCGTGCATTTCAGCGCTGGGCGACCCGGCCAGGCGGCAGATCTGTATCTGCGTGTCCTGGCGGAGCATCCCAATGCCTTGTGGATCCTGCGAACGCTGATCCCGGCCCTTGTCGAAGCGGGACGTCTGGATGAAGCCCAGCAATATATGACGCGTTGTCGCCAGGAATATCCGGAACTCACCTTGCGGGCGGTTCGCTACTCGATGCCCTTCACAGCTGAAATTCTCGACCGACACGAAAAAGCCCTGAGAAGCCTTGGAGTGCCGGACTAGATGACCACTGCCCGGGCGGCGGTTCGATCCCCATGTCCTGAAGGGGTGCTGAAAGTGTTCTGAAAGCGTGTCGTCCCGGCCTGCCGCAAGCCGGGATGCCGTCACCGTGCTACTTGTTCGGCGCCTCAGCGCTGAGCAGCGAACGCATCAATGCAGCCTGGCTGCGCACTCCGGTCTTGTCGAAAATGCGCTGCAATTGGGTGCGCAGCGTGTTGACGCTGACAGCGAGGAGGTTGGCGGCGCCCGCGAGGTCGTGGCCATCGACGATCAAGCGGGCAAGTCTGACCTGCGCGGGTGAGAGACCATAGATCTCCCGCGCTCCATCGATCCGGCGTGCGACCGTCTCGGCATCCTCGAACGACACCAGCGCCTTGCCGTCCTCAAGCAGGACCCAGCAGTGGAGCGGCACCCCCGCCGCGTCCTCGCCAAGTGCCACCGCCCAGGCCTGCTTCGGTGCAACGCTCAGCGGTCTCTGGCCCTGCAGCTCGTCAAAGGCCATGCGCACGGTGTCACGAAGCGCCAGGTCGCGCTCGCGCCGCCTGGCGCGCAGGCGCCCAGCGCTGGCGACAAGCCCCGGATGGCTGCGCATCCGCTCCCGCGCCAGCCGGTTCGTCCAGAGGATCCGCGCATCCGCGTCGACCTCGATCAGCGGACAGTTCGCCTGTTCGACGGTGCTCTCCATCATCACCATGCAGCCGATTTTCCAAGCACCGTCGGTCCGATGCATTATTTTGAGCACGCGCTTCAGATCATCGCCGGTATCGGTCCCGATCTGGTCGTAGGTAACCCAAGCCATATTCCCGCCGACGACGACGTTGACCTTCTCCCAGCGGACGCGCTGCATGAAAGCCTTTTTCTCTGGAAAGCGCTCCACGATCTTCTTAAGTCGAGCCGCGATAGCGTCCCAGCCTTCGTCTACCCGGATGCCCAGCGAGGCGAAGGCCTCCATCCGCCGGGTCTGCGGCGTCTGCACCCAGTGGCTCGCCAACGCCTCGAAGTCTCGCTGCAACCAAGCCTCGGTCTCGGCCCGGATCACTGCCAGGATCGCGGCTTTGTCGTCCTCGCTTTCGCCCATCCCGTGATCTCCCGTGAGGTCGGGTCGCAACATAACACGGCTGATATCTTGCAGCATAAGGCAGCCTCAGATCAGGGTTGTGCCGAGGATTAGGATCAGCCCGGCCGTCATCGCGAACGACCCAAGCAGCCCCGGGCTCAAGTGCGGCAGGACGATCTGGCTTGAGTAGTATCGATCCTCTGCCTGGGCACTCATCGGCCCCGGTCGGGCACCGGCATGAATGTGTGTGGCGGCGAGACTGTAGATGTCCATAACGTCCTCCGGTCCTTGCGCTCTCATCTCAGGCATCCTTGCACGGACAGGCACCCTGGCCTGTCATGCGTACGGACGACACCCAAGGAACCAGCAGGTCCTTCAGGCCCCGGCGATCGGCTGTGATTGGGAATCGGTTTACGGTACCCGCAAACACGTCGCCCCAGCCGCAAAAATGTCAAAAAAGTATCAGTCAGGTGGACACACCGTGGTGGCGGCGGCAAGGATTGCCGCCTAAGCTTTGATCACTGCAGAGAGCGGCAAACGCGGCCTGCGGCAGAGGGCACTGCAACTGGTCGCATGACCGGACCGGCGCCGGGAGGAACTGACATGAATCCGGACTTGGAAGTCGTCCAGATCAGACGTGGCGAGTCGTTCAAGGCCTGGGCCCACGGCTATCCCTTCCACACCGTGCGCTGGCACTTCCATCCCGAATACGAAATCCACCATGTCGTCGCCACCAATGGCCACTATTTCGTTGGTGATTTCATCGGCGAGTTCGAGCCCGGCAATCTCGTGCTCACCGGCCCGAACCTGCCGCACAACTGGGTCAGCGACGTGCCGGCCGGCACCAGCGTGCCGTTGCGCGGCCGCGTCGTACAATTCTCGCAAGAGTTCATCGCCGATGCCACGGCGGCGTTACCCGAACTTGCCGGTTGTGAAAACATTCTCGAGCTTAGCCGCCGCGGCGCGCTGTTCTCGGCTGGAACCGCGAAGCTCGCGGCGCCGGTGCTGGCCGAACTGGTCGAGGCGCAAGGCGTGCGCCGCATCGCGCTGTTCATGGAAACGATCGATATCCTGAGCCGCGCCGCCGATGTGCGGACCCTGACCAGCGCCAGCTATCTGCCTGATCCCTCGGGCTTCATGTCGGCCGGCGTCAACAAGGCGCTTGCCTACATCAACGCCAACCTGACCGAGCCGTTCAGCGAAAGCGATTTGGCGGCGATTGCCGGACGCAGCCCGAGCGCGTTTTCGCGGAGCTTCCGCCGTCACACCGGCATGGCGCTGGTGCAGTACGTCAACCGGCTCCGCATCAACCTCGCCTGCCAATTGCTGATGAGCGAGGCTGACATGCCGATCACCGAGATCTGCTACGCCGCCGGCTACAACAACATCTCGAATTTCAACCGCCAGTTCCTGACCCAGAAAGGCATGTCGCCTTCGCGCTTCAGGGCTTTGCTGGCGGAAAACATCAGTGCGGAGATTGCCGCCTAACAGGGAGGACCGGGAGGAGCTTTAGACATTTGGGAAGAAAGGACGCGGGGTGCGTTGGAGGCACCCCGTGCTGGAGATCGCTTGTCCTGAAATCCAGCGATATCAAGAGGATGCGTGGCACGGATCAAGTGCGACGTCATTCCTCGCAACAGACCGACTTGCAGTCAAGGCCTGGCGCCATTGTGGTGACAGGGCTTCGTGAAACCATTCCTTCAAACGGAGATATCAGAATGACCAGATTTGCTTGGAAATCATCCGGCGCCGCAGCGCTGGCGCTTTCGCTTCTCAGCGGCACCGCCGCCTTTGGCGCTCCGGTCACCGACGCCACGGTTGCCTTCCTGATGCCCGACCAGGCCTCGACCCGCTACGAGCAGCACGACTATCCTGGCTTTGCCGCCGAGATGAAAAAGCTCTGCCCCGGCTGCAAGGTGATCTACCAGAATGCCGATGCAGACGCGTCGCGCCAGCAGCAGCAGTTCAATTCGGTCATCTCGCAGGGCGCCAAGGCGATCGTGCTCGACCCCGTCGACTCGACCGCCGCCGCCTCGCTGGTCAAGTTGGCGCAGAGCCAGGGCGTCAAGGTCATCGCCTATGACCGGCCGATCCCGACGGCACCTGCCGACTTCTACGTCTCGTTCAACAATGAAGGCATCGGCAAGGCCATCGCCGACTCGCTGGTCGAGCATCTCAAGGCGCTGAAGGTCGATCCGGCCAGCGGTGGTCTGCTGCAGATCAACGGCTCACCGACCGACGCGGCCGCCGGGCTGATCAAGAAGGGCATCCATTCGAGCCTCGACAACAGCGGCTACAAGATCCTGGCCGAGTTCGACACGCCGGAATGGGCGCCGCCGAAGGCGCAGCAATGGGCAAGCGGCCAGATCACCCGCTTCTCCACGCAGATCGTCGGCGTCGTCGCCGCCAATGACGGCACGGGCGGTGGCGCCATCGCCGCCTTCAAGGCAGCCGGCGTCGATCCGGTGCCGCCCGTCACCGGCAATGACGCGACCATCGCCGCCCTGCAGCTGATCATCGCCGGCGATCAGTACAACACCATCTCAAAGCCGAGTGAGATCGTTGCGGCCGCTGCCGCCAACGTCGCGGTCCAGCTTCTGTCGGGCGAGACGCCGAAGGCCGAAATGACCCTCTACGACACGCCCTCGCAGCTGTTCACTCCGGCTGTGGTGACGCAGGAAAACCTCAAGGCCGAGATCATCGACAAGAAGATCAACACCGCCGAAGAGCTTTGCGTCGACCGCTATGCCGAAGGCTGCAAGAAGCTCGGCATCACCAACTGACAATGCATGTCGCCCAAAAGTGCCCAGCGGTTTTGGGATAAGGACATGCATAAAAGGAAGACGTAGAATCCTGATCCTGCCTTCCGGCCGCCCCTGCGGTGGCCGGAAGTTCGCAGTCACTCTTGACCGGTCATCCGGAAAGGTTTGCCACTATGTCTGACATCTCTGACGGACCGGTTTCGGCAGGGGAGCTGGTGCTCAGCCTGCGCGGCATTTCGAAGAATTTCGGCGCCGTTTCGGCGCTCACCGACATCGACCTCGATGTTCATGCCGGCGAGGTGGTGGCGCTGGTCGGCGACAATGGCGCCGGCAAGTCGACGCTGGTCAAGATCCTCGCCGGCGTCCACCAGCCGACCTCGGGCACCATCAATTTCCGCGACAAGCAGGTGACCATGCCCGACCCGAGTGCTGCACTGACACTCGGCATCGCCACCGTCTTCCAGGACCTGGCGCTCTGCGAAAACCTCGACGTCGTCGCCAACATCTTCCTCGGCAAGGAGCTCAACCCGCTGCGGCTGGACGAGGTGGCGATGGAGATCCGGGCCTGGACGCTGCTCAACGAATTGTCGGCGCGTATTCCGAGCGTCCGCGAGGCGGTCGCCTCGCTGTCCGGCGGCCAGCGCCAGACCGTGGCGATTGCGCGTTCGCTGCTGCTCGACCCCAAGGTCATCCTGCTTGACGAGCCGACTGCCGCCCTTGGCGTCGCCCAGACGGCGGAGGTGCTGAACCTTATCGACCGGGTGCGCGAACGCGGCCTCGGCGTGCTGATGATCAGCCACAATATGGAGGACGTCCGCGCCGTCGCCGACCGCATCGTCGTGCTGAGATTAGGCCGCAACAATGGTGTCTTCGAACCCGACGCCTCCAACCAGGAACTGGTTAGCGCCATCACCGGCGCCGCCAACAATGCGGTGTCGCGCCGCGCCGAACGGCGCAAGGCAGCACAGGCGCAATCACAGGAGCAGCGGCCATGAGCGCAGAGCCAAAGCAGGACACCTCCGCATCGACGGCGCTCGACCGCAGCGACGTGCGCGTCAAGCACCAGGCCGGCGTCGGCGGCGCGATCAGCGCCTTCTTCGACCGCGTCCGCTCCGGCGACCTCGGCTCGCTGCCGGTGATCGTCGGGCTGGTCATCATCTGGAGCGTGTTCACCGCCCTCAATCCGGTGTTCGTCTCGTCGAGCAACCTCGTCAATCTTCTGTTCGACTGCTCGACCGTCGGCGTCATCGCGCTCGGCATCGTCTGCGTGCTGATGGTTGGCGAGATCGACCTGTCGGTCGGCTCGATCAGCGGCTTTGCCTCGGCCATGGTCGGCACGCTGTGGGTCAATCAGGGCTGGCCGGTGGCGCTCGCCATCCTCGCGGCACTCGCCGTCGGCGGCTTCATCGGCGCGCTCTATGCTCTGCTGTTCAACCGGCTCGGCATGCCGAGCTTCGTCTCGACGCTCGCCGGTCTGCTCGCTGTGCTCGGCCTGCAGCTCTACATCCTCGGCTCCACCGGCTCGATCAATCTGCCTTACGGTTCGAACCTGGTGAATTTCGGCCAGTTGCTGGTCATGCCGGATTGGCTGTCCTATGCGCTGGCCGCAGTTCCTGGCATCGTCATGCTGATCACCGGCCTGCGCACCGTCAGCCGCCGCCGCGCCGTCAATTTGTCGGCGCCGTCGGTTGGCGGCCTCATCGTGCGCGTCGCCGCCTTGACCATCCTGCTAGAACTGATCGTCGGCTACCTCAACCAGGCGCGGGGCATACCGTGGATGTTCGGCCTGTTCGTCGGTCTTGTGGTGGCGATGAACTATGCGCTGACCCGCACGCAATGGGGCCGCTCGATGACTGCCGTCGGCGGCAACCGTGAAGCAGCGCGCCGGGCCGGCATCAAGGTGCGCTCGATCTATCTCAGCGCCTTCGTCATGTGCTCGATGTTTGCCGCCCTTGGCGGCGTGCTGTCGGCGGCGCGGCTGGCCTCGGCCAGCCAGCAGGCCGGCACCGGCGACGTCAACCTCAACGCCATCGCGGCGGCCGTCATCGGCGGCACCAGCCTGTTCGGCGGCCGCGGCAGCGCCTACTCCGCGCTGCTCGGCATCATCGTCATCCAGTCGATCGCCAGCGGGCTGACCTTGCTCGATCTGTCGTCGTCGCTTCGATACATGATCACCGGCGCCGTTCTGGCGATCGCGGTCATCGTCGACTCCCTGGCACGGCGCTCGCGGGTTTCTCACGGCCGCGCCTGAACCAACAGAGAAAGCATGATCCCGAAAAGTGGAACCCGGTTTTCGGACAAGATCATGCGCAAGAAAGATAGGACGAAAAGCATGGCTCAGGATCTGAGTGGAAAAGTCGCGGCGATCACCGGCGCCGCGTCGGGCATCGGGCTGGAATGCGCCCGGGCTCTGATTGCCGCCGGTGTGCGCGTCGTGCTCGTCGATCGCGCGGAAGACGCCTTGAAGGGCGTCTGCGCCGAGCTCGGCCCGAATGCTATCCCGCTGGTGATCGATCTGATGAAGCCGGCCAGCGTCGCGACCATGATGCCGCAGATCCTGGAGAAAGCCGGCCAGCTCGATATCTTCCACGCCAATGCCGGCGCCTATGTCGGCGGGCCTGTGCTCGACGGCGACCCCGATGCATGGGACCGCGTGCTGAACCTCAACATCAACGCGGTGTTCCGATCCGTGCACGCCGTCCTGCCACACATGGTCGAACGCAAGACCGGCGACATCATCGTCACCTCTTCGATCGCCGGACTAGTGCCGGTGGTCTGGGAGCCGATCTACACCGCCTCCAAACATGCCGTGCAGGCCTTCGTCCACACGGTCCGCCGGCAGGTTGCCCCGCACGGCCTACGCGTCGGCGCGGTGCAGCCGGGGCCAGTGGTGACAGCGCTGATCAGCGATTGGCCGAAGGACAAGCTTGACGATGAATTGGCCAAGGGCGGCCTGATTCAACCGGTCGAGGTGGCCGAAGCCGTGCTGTTCATGCTGACGCGGCCGCGGAACGTCACCATTCGCGATCTGGTGATCCTGCCGCAAAGCAATGATTTGTGAGGGGAATAGGGCAGTAGGGCAGTACGGCAGTAGGTGAGGGAGCTTTGCCCTTGCGGCGGACTATTCACTGCTGACAATCTCCCTACTGCCCTACTGCCCTACTGCCCTACTGCCCTACTGCCCTACTGCCCTACTGCCCACCTCTGAGGTTCCCCCATGTCCCACTTCCTCGGCATTGACGTCGGCACTGGCAGCGCCAGGGCAGGGGTGTTCGACAGCAAGGGCGCCATGCTCGCCTCGGCCAAGCGCGACATCGCTTTGTTCCTCGAGCCCGGCGAGATCGCCGAACAGTCGAGCGAGAACATCTGGCGCGCCGTCTGTGCCAGCGTGCGTGAGGCGGTAACGAAGTCGGGGCTCGCTGGGCGCGACATTGGCGGCATCGGCTTCGACGCCACCTGTTCGCTGGTCGTGGTCGGCAAGGGCGGCGCGCCACTGGCTGTCGGCGGCTCGGGGGACAGCGAGCGCAACATTATCGTCTGGATGGATCACCGCGCGCTCGACCAGGCGCAGCGCATCAACGCCGGTAAGCACGCCGGGCTCGACTATGTCGGCGGCACCATCTCGCCGGAAATGGAAACGCCGAAGCTGTTGTGGCTGCGCGAGAACCTGCCTGCCACCTTTGATGCAGCGGAGCATTTCTTCGACCTGACCGACTATCTGACCTGGCGCTCGACCGGCAGCCTGGCACGCTCGATCTGCACGCTGACCTGCAAATGGACCTATCTCGGCCATGAGCGCCGCTGGGACGATGCCTATTTCCGTGCCGTCGGCCTCGGCGCGCTGGCCGACGAAGGCTTTGCCCGGATCGGCACCGAAGTGGTCGAGGGCGGCACCGCGCTGGCGAAGGGCCTGACCGAAGCTGCCGCGGCCGATCTCGGCCTGCTGCCGGGAACGCCGGTCGCGGCCGGCCTGATCGATGCCCATGCCGGCGGTGTCGGAACCGTCGGCGGGCAGGGCTCGGTCGGCACGCTGCAATCGCGCATGGCCTATGTCTTCGGCACCTCTGCCTGCACCATGGCCAGCACTAGCGAACCGGCCTTCGTGCCCGGTGTCTGGGGTCCGTATTTCTCCTCGATGGTGCCGGGCCTCTGGCTCAACGAAGGCGGCCAGTCGGCAGCGGGCGCGGCGATCGACCATCTCGTCGCTTTCCATCCCGCTTCGGCCGAAGCATCCGCCAAAGCCAAGGCGGAAGGTCTCGGCCTGACCACTTGGCTCAGTCGGCAGGCGGCAACGAAGTCAGCTGACCTGTCCTCGGTGGCTCAGCTTGCCGAAGGGCTGCATGTCGTGCCCGAATTCCTCGGCAACCGCTCGCCCTTCGCCGATCCCGAGGCCAAGGCGCTCATCGCCGGACTTGGCATGGACACGTCGCTCGACAGCCTAGCTGCGCTTTATATCGCCGGCCTTCTTGGGATCGGCTACGGCGTGCGCCAGATCGTGGCGGCAATGGCGAAACAGAACATCGCCATCGACACCATCGTCGTCAGTGGCGGCGCCGCGCAGAGCGACCTTGTCCGCCAGCTGCTGGCCGACACAACGGGCCTGACCGTCGCCGGTTCGACCTCGCCCGAGCCGGTGCTGCTCGGCTCGGCCATATTGGCTGCGGTGGCGGCCGGAACCTATCCGGATGTAATCGCTGCGATGATCGCCATGTCGCGCATCGGCGACATCTATCGCCCGGCGGGCGGCGACCTCATGCCTTGGCACGACAAGCGTTTCGCCGCCTTCGAACTGCTGCAGCAGGCGGGACGCGCGATCCGCGGCTGACCAGAGCGCGCCGCCCTCACACCGTCCAGAAATAGCGGACGATGTGGAAGAACACCGGTGCGGCGAAGACCAGGCTGTCGGCGCGGTCCATCATGCCGCCATGGCCCTCGATGAGGTGGCCCCAATCCTTGACCCCCTGGTCGCGCTTGATGGCCGACGCGACCAGCCCGCCGAGAAATCCCATCAGGCAGGCAATGAAGGCGACGCCGGCCGCCGCCAGCGGCGAGAACGGCGTCAGGAACGACAGCAGCGCGCCGAGCAGGCTCGACGCCACCAGCCCGCCGACCAACCCTTCCCAGGTCTTTGACGGCGAGACGGACGGCGACAGCAGATGCCGGCCGAACAGCTTGCCGAAAATGTATTGCAGCACGTCGCTGCCTTGCACGGTGATGATCAGGAAGGCGATGAGCAACAGGTTGCGGCCCTCGAACCCTGGCACGTCGAGCGTCAGCAATGCCGGCACGTGGCTGACGCAGTAGACGGAGATCATGACCGCCCATTGCTGCGCCGACACGCGCTCGAGGAAGCGTTCGGTGTCGCCGTTGAGCGCCGTGATCGCCGGCATCAGCAGGAAGCAGTAGACCGGGATGAAGATAGTGAAGAGCCCGTACCAGGCGGTCCACACGAGCCAGTACTGGAAAGGGATGATGATGCCGAACATGCCGAGCAGCACCCAGTGATCGCTGCGCCGGCTGTGCGTCAGCGTCACGAATTCGCGCAGCGCCGCAAACGAGATCAGCGCGAACAGGATGGTCATGCCGGTGCGGCCGAAGAAGAAGGCGACGGTGATCGCCAGCACCATAACCCACCAGGCATTGATGCGCTGGTTGAGGTTGACGAGTGTCGAGGGCAGCGGCTTCGGCGCCCGCCACGACAGGATGCCGGCAACGACGCTCGCCGTGGTCAGCACGCAGACAAGGCCTACCAGCAGGATGACGGTTTCATGCATTGGCGGCAGCATCATGCGAAGTCTCTATGCCTGGTCATGGCTAGTCGTCCCGATCGGGGCGAGGGTCGAGCGACAGCAGTGTCTGGCGGGCGCGCTCCAGGAAAGCGCGGCGCTCCTCGCCGGGCTCGATCGCCACCGGCGGACCGAAGACGACGCGGCAAAGAAGCGGCACCGGCAGGAACTGGCCCTTGGGCAACACGCGCGACATGTTCTCGATCCAGCACGGGATGAGTTCGACGTCGGGCCGCGCCATCGACAGATTGTAGAGGCCGGAGCGGAACGGCAGCAGATCCGCCTCCGTCGTGTTGCGTGTGCCCTCCGGAAACAGGATCAGCGAATGGCCGTCATCGAGCACCGACAGCATGATCGAGATCGGGTTCTGCGTCTCGTCGGTCCACTGCCGGTGGATGAGAACGGACGACAACATGTCCTCGGCAATGAAGCGACGCAGCCGCGACTTGCCCCAATATTCGGCCGCCGCGACGGCATGCGTACGTGCGCGCACCTTCTCGCTGAGGCAGGCCGACAGCAGGATGAAATCGCCATGGCTGGCGTGGTTGGCGAAGTAGATGCGCTGCCTCTCCGATGGCTGGCTGCCGTTCCAGATAGGCCTGACGCCCGTCACCACCCAGGCCATCGCCGATAGGCCGACGGAGGTCACCGTCTGCAGCAAGGTGAAGGTGTTGGCGCGAATGCGAAGCTTTGTCATGGCCGGGCTCAAAAGTATGCCGCGACGAATGACGCCACCACAAACAGGCCGAAGGCGATGCGCTGCTTCACCAGCAGACGGCGCGTGCCTGCGATGCGATGATCGAGCGTACGGCCGCCGGCAGCTGTGGGTTTCAGCCGCATGCGCGCCAGCACATCGTCGACCGCGGCGCCGCCGGCGGCCTCGGTGGCGTGGCTTGCCATCAGTCGGAAGAGCAGCGCGTCGAACAAAAGCAAGGCCGAAAGAGCGAGCGTAACCACGGCATTCGCCGCCGCTACCAGCCAAGCCGCCGCCGACAGCGCTGTTGTGTGCGGAGCGGCGACCAGACCGATGACCGGCGCTGCCATGATGGCGGCCACCACCAGCAGGATCGGCCATGCGGCCTGCACCATCAGCCTGCTGGCAAACGCCTCGGCTTTCTCGGGATACTCGCCAGTCATGCCGCTTCGTCCGCCTCGCCATGAAGATGCACCGGCCGGCCCGATGCAGCGAGATTTTTGCGCGCCTGAGCGGCCGTTTGCGAGCGCCCGGTCACAACCAGCCAGTCGGCGACGATGGCCGCACTGCGCTGGAAGCCGAGCGCGCAGCAGACCAGCACGCTGCCGCGCCGGCGCGCCAGCTCGATCGCCGCCACCGCCCGCTCCAGCCTGTCATGCGGCGGCTCCACGAGGTCGAGCATGGCATAGCTGATCCACCGGCAGGTCACGCCGCGCGGCCGTTCCAGCTCGCCGGCAAGGTCGATCACGGTGCCGAAGCGGTTGGCCTCCACTCGGCTCGGAAACCGGCCGAAGGAAACGCCGTCGGTGATCTCCGCTTGTGGCGCCAGTTGGCGGGTCCAGGCCCACACATTGATCCGGGCGCCGAGCCGGTAGGGCAGGAGCAGGATCCGGCTGGCCAGCGAGACGCTGCCATCGGCCGCCTTCTGGAATACTTTCGCGCCGGCCCCGGCATAGGCAAAGGCAACGATGGCCAGTGCCAGCGCCGGCCACAACAAGATGAGCGAGACGGCGGAGGCAAATGCCCCGCCGGCAGCGGCGGCCAGGGCGAGGGCGGCTCCGAGCGCATAGTAACCCGCCAGTCGCCGCGCCTTTGGGTCGGGGGTCGCTCTGAAGCTCCAGAAAGGCAATTCACCCTTGCCTGGAAACAGCCACAAGGCAAACAGGCCGAGTAATGCGCCGGTCGGAATGTCGATGAAATGATGCTGCCAGGTCGTCAGCACCGAAGCGCCGATGAGAAAACACCAGACATGCCAGATGGGGCCGAGAATGGCGCCGAGACGGTGGCGTACCAGAACGTGACGCCAGTGGTCCCAGATGATCACCAGGAGTGCGATGTGCAGGGATGGCGCCTGGTTGAAGGGTTTGTCGAAGCCGCCGAGCACGGCGAAGAGAAAGCCCGGCAGGCCGGTGGTTGCCGGCCGCACGAAGGTCGCCGTCAGCGGAAACGCGGTGAAGCAGGAGACCGCAATGATCTGCGCCGTCAGATAGCGACCGGCGAGCCGGTCGACGCCGCGCCTGGTCGTGTTGAGCAGCAGCGACAGGCCATAGAACAGATTGATCGACCAGTAGGGAACGATCGTCCAGGCGATGAATGGGATGGCGTGTTCCCAGCCAAACACGACACTACCGACATGGTCGCGCCGCGATGCC
Organism: Mesorhizobium sp. 128a; assembly: GCF_053848025.1. NCBI lineage: Bacteria > Pseudomonadati > Pseudomonadota > Alphaproteobacteria > Hyphomicrobiales > Phyllobacteriaceae > Mesorhizobium > Mesorhizobium sp. 128a. The sequence goes on from NZ_JBSPKY010000011.1 coordinate 42,082, forward strand.
AGCCAGTTGGCAAAGCCATAGGTGGAATAGAAGGTCGGCGCCAGCAGCGCCAGCCAAAGGGCGGCCCTCAGCACGACACCGGAATAGGGTTCCCGCGCCGGGGCGGGGGCAGGGTCGGTGACAGGCAGGCCCATGGTCTCAGACGCGCCGTGCGACTGAAACGGTGAAGATTCCCCACTGGTCGATGCGCTGGTCGATCTTCTCGAAACCGGCCGCCTTCACCAGCTGGTCCATCTCGCCTTGCGTGCGCCGCCGCATCACCCAGGCCTGGCCGCCGCGATGCGATGTCAGGCTGCGCGCAATCATCTCCAGCTGCGGATGCCATGGCTGGTTGGTGTAGATGAGCAGGCTGCCGGGCTGCATGGCGCTGGCCAGTCCACCGAGCGAGCGGGAAATCATCGTATTGTCGGCGAACAATTCGTAAAGCCCGGAGACGATGGCGAGATCCGGCGCGGGCTTTTGCCTGGCCAGTATCTCGGCATCGAAGGCGTCGGCCTTGTGGAAGCTGACGCTGGTTGGCAGATTCCGCTCTGCGATCAGTTTCGAGCCGAGGCCGACATTGAGTTCGGAGTAATCCTGCAGCCGCACGCTCGCCGGCAACTCGGCGCATTTGGCGACGGCATCGAGCACGTAGCGGCCATGGCCGGCGGCGATATCGAGCATATGGACGGGACGGCCGGCTGCCTTCAGGCTGGCGACGGCGTTGCCGATCAGTTCTTCCAGATGCAGCTTGCGCTGGCGAATGCCACGCCAGCCGATGGCGTCGAGGAAGGTGCGGTCGATCATGCGGCCGATTAAGCCGGTGCCGCGCGCTTCGTTCTCATAGACATAGTCGAGCGTCGAGCCGGAATCGAAGCCGGTGGCAATGCCCGTCTTCATGCCCGAAGACAGCCAGGCGCCCATGCGGATCGAGGCGCGGCTCATCGCCCAGTAGAGGCCCTTGGGCGACAGCAGCGCCAGCGGCGAGGCCAGCCGGTCCGCTTCGTCGCGGGTATAGCCGGAACGATCGGCCGACGTCAGGTCGATAGTCTTTTCCGGCGCGGCAAACTGCTTTTCGAGGAACGGCCGGATCAGGTCCAGCGCCAGCTTGCGATCGCGCTCGCCCAGCGTGTCGTGGAAGAAGCCGGGCAGCACATGCCGCTCCTTGGCGGCACTGCCGAGATTGACGAAGAACTCGTGCTGCGGCCCATGCCGCACCACCCAGTCGCTGCCCGAGATCAGCAATTGCGTCGGCACGGTGATGGCGCGGGCGTCCGCGACGATGCGGGCGGCATGGTCGTAGAGTTCGACCAGGATGTTGGAGGCGATCGGCCTTGTGATCAGCGGATCGGCGTCGAAGGAAGCGATGCGCTCGGCGTCATGCGTCAGGAACTTCGCCTTGACGTAGGAATTGACGAAGAAGCGGCCCTTGAGCTTCTGCCACAGCGCAATGCCCTCCTTGGCGAAGGGCACATAGAGTTTTACCGAAAAGGCCGGCGAGGCCACCACCAGCGCGCGGATGTCAGGCGCATAGTCATGCACCCAGGCGGCGGCAAGCACGGCGCCGAAGGATTGCGCGATCAATGCGATGTCGCGCTGGCCAAAGCCATCTCGTCTGATTTCGCTCACCAGGCAGTCGATGTCGCGCACCAGGGCGGCGAAGGATGGCGCATAGCCACGCTCGCCGGCCGAGCGGCCATTGCCGCGCGCGTCCCAGGCGTAGAAGGCATGATCGGGCATGGCGAGTTCGTCGACCAGATGCGCCATGCGGCCGCCATGCTCGTGGCCGCGATGGAAGAGCAGGATCGCACCCTTGGGCGTCGATCCGGCGGCCGGCCAGTAGCGGTAGAATATCTCGGTGCCGTCATGGCTTTTGAAGGTCCGCTCCTGCACCACGCGCGTGATGCTTGCTGGTGCTGCCCCATTGATGGTCTGGTGGATCATGGTTCCCCTCTGGCGGTCGGGCTGCTGACGCTTGGGCATCAGGCGCCGCCCGCTCTAAGGCCGCTGCGTATCCGGTTGATGGCGGTTGCGACCGACAGTGTAGCCAAGACCGGAAACACAAAGGGCGCGATCGCCTCGACCCACAGGCCGCAGGCGATGAGGAAGCCAATGACGCCGAGCGCCAGCGCCCGGTCGCTCTTGCCGAACGGCCCGGCATAGTTGCGCCCGCTGCCGGCGGCGACCCCGAGCACGCCGGCGAACTCGACAAGCATGGCGGCGATGGCGAAAGCCACGACACCCCAGGCTGGGAACAGGCTTGCAAAGGCCAGGATCAGCGCCAGGTCGGAGACGACGTCACAGAGTTCGTTGAGATACATGCCGAGTTTCGACGCCTGCGCATGTTCCCTGGCCAGCATCCCGTCGATGGCGTTGAGCGCCATGCGGATGAACAGCACCACCGGCATCAAAAAGAAAATCGCGCGATGGCCGGCAAAGGCGGCGACCACCAGGCCGGTGACGATGGACAGCGCGGCGGCAAGAAGCGTGATCTGGTTGGCGGTGACGCCGGCGCCGGCCAGCCGGTCGGCCAGCGGCCGCAGCCTGGTCTGAAAGGCCGGTTTCAGTGCATAGAGCGTAGGCATATGCGATCCCCCCGACCGCGGCTCGTGACAGTGTCGGCGAGATTGGTCAATCGGCGGGCGAGACGCAAGGGCAGGGCCTCTTCACCGGCAAACAAAATGGCGGGCTCAAAGCCCGCCATCTCCATGCAGTAATTCGGTCAGGGCCATGGCCTCAGTCAGCGTCGCCGGCTGAACCTTTGCCGCACTGCGCCAGCACCTTGCCGATGGCAGCGCTCGACCCCGTCAACGGAAAGCTGTTCTCGCCGTATTTGTCGGCTGTAACCGTGACGTCGCCCTTGCCTCGCAACAAAGCGAGCAGCGGATCGGTCGCACCTGACAATTCGAGCGTGAAATAATTGTACATCGCCTCGAGTTGGAGTGTTTTGGTGACGCTCTTGTCGCCGGCCTTGAAGGTGAAGGAGCCGCTGATGCCAGGCTCCAGCTGCTGGCCGGAGGGGCCAAGATCGTAGCTCAGCACCGGCTTCTCGAAACAGACCAGCATCAGATGCGCATCGGCCTTCGGTCCGCCGCACACCGAGGCCGTCAGCACGCTTCCGCCCTCGTCTTCCTCCATCTTCGCGGTCCAGCCGCACGGCGCCGCGAACACCGGCTGCGCGGCCTGCAGTGTGGCCGCGACGACCACGATGAATTTCGCCAATCCGCTTCTCATGATCTCCCCCAGGCCACCCAGGCATCCGCGGCCCGGATCACAGACAATAACCGAAGCCGGGCGTTACGCCGATAGTTGGCGAAAACGACCGCGGGCGCAATCTCCCCCTGAGATTGCGCTTAGCCGCGTTCGCCAATCATCGGCACCACTCCCCATGGACTTCGCCAAAATACAACCCATATTGAATCTATGGAGCTTTGAGCGTGACCTTCGCGCGGGTGGCCCTTTTTGCTGCGGCCTTCGTTGTCGCGGCTGTCGTTTCTCCCTTCTCATCAGCCGGGAGCGAGAAGGTCGCGCTGAGCGTCGCCATCGACGGCGCCATCGGGCCGGCAAGCACAAGGCAGCTCGAGGAAGCGCTAGACGTCGCCGCCAAGCGCGATGTCGCGGTCCTCATCCTTCAGCTTGACACGCCTGGCGGGCTGGTCACCTCGATGCGCGAGATGATCGCCGACATCCTCGCCTCGCCGGTGCCCGTCATCGGCTATGTCGCGCCGGCCGGCGGCCATGCGGCGAGCGCTGGCACCTACATCCTCTACGCCACCCATGTCGCGGCGATGGCGCCGGGAACCAATCTGGGCGCCGCGACGCCTGTCGAGATGGGCGGGCTGCCGGCGCTTCCTGGTGGCGAGAAGGACAACGGCCCGGCCAAGGACGAGAAGGACGCCACCGGACGGCCAGCGGGCGACGCGATGATGACCAAGGTGACCAATGACGCGGTTGCCTTGATCCGTTCGCTCGCCGAACTGCGCGGCCGCAATGGCGATTGGGGCGAGAAGGCCGTGCGCGAAGCGGCGAGCCTGTCGGCCAATGCGGCGCTGCAGGAACATGTGATCGACTTCATCGCCCACGACACCACCGAGCTGCTGCAACTGGCCGATGGGCGCACGGTCGATGTGGCGGGCAAAAAAGTGGTCCTGGCGACCAAAGGGCTGCCGGTCGAGGCGCTGGAACCCGGCTGGTTCATCCAGCTGCTTTCCGTCATCACCGATCCCAACATCGCCGTCATCCTGATGCTGGTCGGCGTCTATGGCATCGTCTTCGAGTTCACCAGCCCGGGTGCCGTGGCGCCGGGCGTCATCGGCACCCTCTGCCTGGTACTCGGGCTCTATGCGCTCGACCTCCTGCCGATCAACTATACCGGCCTTGCCCTGATGCTGCTCGGCATCGCCTTCCTCGTCATCGAGGCCTTCAACCCCACCGTCGTGCTTGGGCTCAGCGGCGTGGCTGCCTTCCTGTTCGGGGCGGCCATGCTGTTGAGGGTAGAGGGGCCGGGCTTTGCCATGTCGTGGGCCGTCATTGGTCCCGCCGCAGCCTTGACGCTTGGGCTGGCGCTGCTGACCGGCACCTATGTCTGGGCGGCGCGCAAGAACCCAGCGCGCGTCGGCGGCGAGGCGATGCGCGGCGTGCCGGCCGAGATCCTCGACTGGCAGGGCGGCGAGGGCCATGTGCTGGCCTTGGGCGAGCGCTGGCGCGCAAAGGCCGACGAGCCGATCGCGGCCGGCGACAGCGTCGAGGTGACCGACATCAGCGACCTCGTGCTGACGGTGCGGCGCCGCGACGCGGGAAGGAATGGAGCAAGACAATGATGGTTGGTTATGTCGCCTATCTGATCCTGGCGCTGGTCGTGATCATGTTCCTGTCCGCGGCCATCCGCATCCTCAGGGAATATCAGCGCGGCGTGGTTTTCACGCTCGGCCGCTTCACCGGGGTCAAGGGACCGGGCCTCATCATCCTGATCCCCTTCGTCCAGCAGATGGTGAAGGTCGATCTGCGCGTGGTGGTGCAGGACGTGCCGCCGCAGGACGTCATTTCGCGCGACAACGTCTCGGTGAAAGTCAACGCGGTGCTTTATTTCCGCATCGTCGACGCCGAGCGGGCGATCATCCAGGTCGAGGACTTCATGGCCGCGACCAACCAGCTGGCGCAGACCACGCTGCGCTCGGTGCTCGGCAAGCACGAGCTCGACGAGATGCTGGCCGAGCGCGACAAGCTCAACAGCGACATCCAGGAGATCCTCGATCAGCGCACCGATGCCTGGGGCATCAAGGTGTCCAATGTCGAGATCAAGCACGTCGACTTGAACGAAAGCATGATCCGCGCCATCGCCAAGCAGGCCGAAGCCGAGCGACTGCGGCGCGCCAAGGTGATCAATGCCGATGGCGAGCAGCAGGCGGCGGCAAAACTCGTCGAGGCCGGCAAGATGCTGGCGGCCGAGCCGCAGGCCATGCAGCTGCGCTATTTCGAGGCTTTGCACGACATCGCCGGGGAGCGCTCGTCCACGGTGGTGTTCCCGCTGCCGGTGGATCTACTCAGCCAGTTCATGAAGGGGCAGGGTGGGAAGTAGGGCAGGGCCCGGCTGCGCCCTTCGCAGGCCGTCGCAAAATCGCCGCTCTTGCCGGAAATCTTGTGGCCAGCAGCCGCGTGGGGGAGAGCCATGACGAGACTATCGTTCATGATGGGCTTGGTGCTCGCAAGTTCCATGGCGAGGGCAGGTGACATTCCCTATTCGCCCTCCGCTGATGTCCCCGACTATGTCGCGATTATGACGGTCCAACCATCGGCAGGATCGACCGGAGTCCATACGAGGATCGTCACGCATCATGGCGGCTGGGTCCGTGTCGACGAAATGCAAGCCACAACCTATGGAAATCCGGCAAACCAGATATCAGTCACTTTCGGCGGGGATTCGCAGACCGGCTATTCGCCTGTTTCGATAAGTCGTGAGACATCGACATCCTATGAGAGAATTCGCGGGGTGATCGAGACCGGACAGACCGAGACGCACGGTGGCGAGCGATGCGATGTACGGGAAATCCTGCGCCGCGATCCAGGCACGCGAAACCCCGGACCGCAATGGCTGAGTTGCCTGACAGCCGATGGCATCGAGATTGCCACCAGGGTGTTTGTGAACGGTTCGCCGTTTCTTCAGGCAACGCTTGTCAAACTCGAACGCCGACCTGTGTCCGCGGAAGAGGTCGCTCTGCCTGCCAACCTGCTCGACGTCGCCCAATGGCTGCACTTCGACGACCAGCCGGCTGCAACGGCCGTCGAGCAGCCACCGGATTTCGCCATTCAGATGCAATGGAGAGGTGCGGTCAGGGTAATGCGGCGGCACGATCCGTGGATCTACGATGAAACATCCTATCCGGATGGCCGACGAAAACTAAGCATCCAGAACGCCCGAACGGGACAGGGCCTGTCCTTCAGTGCCGCCAAGGGAGGCGCGTTTGAGCGCCTCTTCCTGTGCCGGGAATGCCGGCCCGGAGGTCTAATGTCGATTGTCCCTGGCCATGGGATCGTCCCCGAGAGCATCGGTCGCACGGAAAGTATTCTCGGCGAGGTATGCGAGTGGTTCGACATGGCGCCGCGAACATTTGATATCAACTTCTCGCAGTGTCTGACGCGAGACAAGATCCCGTTGGAAATCGGCATTGGTGGGGCGTGGGGAGCGCGTGAGGAATTTGTCGCCGATGAGATCCAGCGCCGGGACCTCAAGACCGAGGAGATCCTTCCACCAAGCGACGTTCTTAAGCGGTCGAACTGGGACATTCCGGATAGGTAAGTGAAAGCCGGCATGACGAACATCTCCCCCACGAGCTGGGGGATCCGCAGCTCCGCGGTTCGCCCTCAGTTCTCACCGCCGCCAGGGCGGCTCCGGCGCGAAGCGCTTGGCGATCCAGTCGGCGAAGGCGCGCGTCTTGGCGGCTTGTCCCTTGGCTGAGGGCGTGACCACATAGATCGCGCCTTCGTCGGCCAGCGTCCAGTCTTCCAGGATTGGCACCAGCCGTCCGTCGGCGAGTTCGCGGCCGACCAGCCAGTCGGTGCTCATCATCAGGCCGACGCCTTGCACGGCGGCCTCGACCAGCACCTCGGCATCGTCGGTGACCAACGGCCCCGAAACCTCGACGCGCGCGCGCCGGCCCTCGCGGTCGGTCATCTCCCAGGCCGGAAAGGTCTGGAAGCCCGAGAAGCCAAGGCAGGAATGGTCGAGCAGCGCCCGCGGTGTATCCGGCCTGCCCCTGCGGGCGAGATATGAGGGGGCGGCGCAGAGCAGCCGCCGCCGCGTCGCCACCTTGCGCGCCACCAGGCGCGAATCCTCCAGCGCGCCGAGCCGCACAGCGACGTCGAAATTCTCGGCGACCAGATCGGCGAAGCGGTTGGAGAATTCGGCCTCGATGCGGACATCGGGAAATTCGGCAAGGAATTGAGGCAGCAGCGGCCCTATCCACATGCGTCCGAACGTGCCGGGCAGCGCCAGCCTGAGCAGGCCGCGCGGGCCGCCGCCGGCATGGGCCGACGCGGCAGCCTCGGCCTCGTCGACGGCAGCGAGAATGGCGCGCACGCGCACCAGGAATTCGGCGCCGGCTTCGGTCAGCGACACGCTGCGTGTCGTGCGGGAGAGCAACCTTACGCCCAGCCGCGCCTCCAGCGACTGCAGGCGCCGCGACAGGATGGTCGCGTCGCGTCCGACACGCGCCGCCGCCCTGGTGAAGGAGCGCGCCTCGGCGATGGCGGCGAAGGCCGCCATTTCCGCAAGGGCCACGGGTTCATGGGATTGCTGCATGATTCACAGTTCTCAATTGCGGAAAGCAAGGATTATCCAGCAATAGCGCAGGAACTAGGTTCACTCAATCCATCAATCGTCCCTCTGGAGTGAAACCATGAAAGCCATCGAACTGAGCCAGCCCAGGCTGGACGCCTTCCGCGCCACCACCGTCGCAACCCCCGAACCGCAGCGCGGCGAGGTGCTGATCCGCCAGCGTGCGGCGAGCCTCAATTTCGTCGATGTCGCCGTGGCCAGCGGCAATTATCCCGGGCCGAGCTTCCCGCTCATTCCGGTCGCCGACGGCGCCGGCGAGATCGTCGCGCTCGGCGAGGGCGTGACGAGGTTCAGCGCGGGCGACCGCGTTGTCGCGCATGCCAAGCCGCGCTGGATCGGCGGTCGGCCGCGGCCTGACGAGATGACGCAGATGCGCGGCATCTCGCTGCCGGGGTCGCTGGCCGAATATGTCGCGCTGCCGGCTAACTCGCTGGTGCCAGTCCCGGCGCATCTCTCATTCGAGGCGGCGTCGACGCTGCCGATCGCCGGCACCACCGCCTGGAACGCCATCCGCGCCGCCGATGTCGGGCCGGGCTCGGTCGTCGTGCTGCTTGGCACCGGCGGCGTCTCCATCTTCACTCTTCAGCTCGCCAAGGCGGCCGGGGCCACCGTCATCATCACTTCGTCTTTGGACGAGAAGCTGGAGCGGGCCAAGGCGCTCGGCGCCGATCATCTCATCAACTACCGCGCGACGCCGGACTGGGACAGCAAGGTGCTGGAGTTGACCGATGGCCTCGGCGCCGACCTCGTCGTCGAGACCGGCGGCACCGCCACCTTCGCGCGTGCGGTCAACGCCACCGCGCCCGGCGGCACGCTGTTCACCATCGGCTTCGTCACCGGCGCCGAGGCCACCATCAATCTGCTGCCGATCATCATCAAGGCGCTGAAGGTGATCGGCAACAACACCGGATCGGTGTCCGACCTTCGCGACGCCGCCCGGGCCATCGGCGCGGCCGGGATCGAGCCGGTGGTCGACAAGGTGTTTTCATCTGATCAAGCGACCGAAGCCTACGCCCACATGGCCGCCGGCGGCCTGCATTTCGGCAAGCTGGCGTTCGGATTGGAATGGTGAAGCTGCCGATCTCCCCCCTCGAGGGGGAGATGTCGCCGAAGGCGACAGAGGGGGTCGGTTCGACCGGAAGCGGCCTCTTGTCGCCGGCAGATCAAGGTCGGCGCTCCACGCGAGACGACCCCCTCTGGCCTGCCGGCCATCTCCCCCTCGAGGGGGGAGATTGCTCGCTCAACTCAGATCAGCTTCTCCAGCGTGATCGGCAGATCCCGCACGCGCTTGCCTGTCGCGTGGAACACTGCGTTGGCGATCGCCGGCGCCACGCCGACGATTGCCAGTTCGCCCACGCCCTTGCCGCCGAGCACCGAGGAATGCAGGTCGGGAATGCCGACCGAGATCACCTCGATATCGGGGATATCGGCGTTGGTCGGCACCAGATATTCGGCGAGGTTGTTGTTGACGATGCGGCCATGCCTGCGGTCGACGATGCCTTCTTCCAGCAGCGCCTGGCCGATGCCCATGATGATGCCGCCTTTCCACTGGCTTTCGGCCAATTTCGGGTTGTAGAGCCGGCCGGAATCCAGCGCCGACACCACGCGCGACACGCGCACCGTGCCGAAATCCTCGTCAACCCGCACCTCGATGAAATGCGCGCACCAGGAGTGACGCGAATAGTCGCCCTCGGTGTGCGGCACCGATGTTGCGATGGTGGTGTAGTTCTTGTAGCGATCCTGCGCGCTCGAATTGGCCGGCATGGTATCGCCGACGGCCTCGATCCGGTCGCGGCCGACACTGCTGAGCAGTTCCGCAATGGAGACATCAGGACCGTCGCCGCGCGGCGCGGTGATGCGGCCATCGGCGACGACCAGCGTGTTGGCCTGCAGCGCATGGAAGGGTGAGCGCGGATCGCTGATCGCCAGCCCGACCAATTGGTCGAGCGCCGATGTCGCCGCCTTGTAGACCGCGCCCGTCATGACGCCGGCGAGCCGCGAGCCGCCGGCGACGCCGGCGCGGGGATATCGGGAATCCCCGAGCTTCACCACGACATCGTCGGCCGCCACACCGACCGTCTCGGCCGCCGTCTGCGCCAGGATCGTGTAGGTGCCCTGGCCCATGTCGATCGAGGAACTTTCGACCTCGACCGAACCGTCGGCCAGGATGCGCACTTTGGCCTCGCCATAGGCGCGCCGCACCGGGTAGGTTCCGGCCGCCACGCCCCAGCCGATCAGCTGGTTGCCGTCGCGCATCGAGCGCGGCTCGGGCGTGCGCTTCGACCAGCCGAAGCGTTCCGCACCTGCGGCAAAGGCCTCGCGCAACTGCCTTGTCGACCAGGCCTTTTTCGCTTCCGGATCCTGCTCGGCATAGTTTCTGAGCCGGATCTCCAGCGGATCGATGCCGACCTCATAGGCAAGTTCGTCGATGGCGCTCTCGATGCCGAAGGCGCTGGGATTTTCACCGGGTGCGCGCATGGCGCCGGGCACCACCGAATTCACCCGCACGACATTCTGCTTCGAGGAGAAGTTCGGCGTCGCATACATGATCGAGGTGACCACGCCCAGCGGCTCGACCCACATGCCGTCTATGGATGTTTCATTGACGCCGCGATGCACGATCGACTGTATCACGCCGTCATGGTCCGCGCCGATCGTCACCGTCTGGCGGGTCGCGGCGCGGCCGCCATAGCCGGTAAAAGTCTGCGGCCGCGTCATCACGACCCTCACCGGCCGTCCCAGCATCTTGGCCGCAGCCGCAGCCACCGCGCCATGGCCGAGCGCCAGCGCCTTGGAGCCGAAGCCGCCGCCAATATACGGCGAGATCAGCCGCACATTCTCGAAAGGAATACCGAACCATTCGGCATAGGTTCGCGCCATGCCGTCCAGCCACTGGCTGGGCTCCCACACGGTGAGTTTGTCGCCCTCCCATTGGGCGATGAGGCCATGCGGCTCCATCGGCGCCTGGTATTCGCGTGGCGTGTTATAGGCGCCGCAGACGTGCACCGGAGCGGCGGCGAAGGCAGCCTGGGCGTCGCCCCATTCCTTGGTCATGGCGGCGATCGCGATGCCGTCGCCGGCCTTGGCGTCGCTGAGGTCGACGATGGCCGGTGCCTCGTCATAGCTGACCTTGACCAGGGCCGCGGCAGCGACCGCCTGCTCGAAGGTCTCTGCCACAACGGCCGCCACATGCTGGCCGGAAAAAGTGATGTCGCGCCCCAGCGGGCAGTAGGGCTTGTCCGGCGGCGGTGTGCCGAACCAATCGGATGCGGTCTTGAGGCTCATGATCGTGTCCGGTGTCAGCACCTTGAGCACGCCAAGGGCTGCCTCGGCGGCTGACGTGTCGATGGAACGGACCTTGCCTGAGGCAATCGTGCTTTCGACCAGCACGCCATAGGCGAGGCCCTCCAGCTGCTGCTCGACCGCGTATTTCGCCGCGCCGGTGATCTTGGCCGGGCCGTCGACGCGCGACAGCCGCCCACCGACCTGATCGACAGTGCCGTCCGAAGCGTCGCCGTGCCGGGTTCTGGGGTCGTGAATGGTCATGCCATGGCTCCCGTCTTGAGGATGGCGCGGGCGACGACGCGCGGCGCCAGTTCGATCTTGTAGTGATTGGCGCCGTGGTCGACGGCGCCTTCGACGGCGAGCAGGCTGGCGGTGCGCACCGTGTCTTCGTCCAACACCTTGCCTTTAAGCGCCGCCTCGACGGCACGCGCCCGCCACGGCTTTGTCGCGATGCCGCCGAGCGCGACGCGCAGGTCGCGGATGGTGCGGCCATCGGCTTCGAAGTCGATGCCGACCGCCGCACTTGCAGCGGCGAACTCATAGGACTGCCGGTCCCGGACTTTCAGATAGGTCGAACGCCTGGCGGAGGCGGAAGCCGGTATGCTGATGGCGGTGATCATCTCGCCCGGCTCGATGGCGTGTTCCCTGTCGGGCGTGGCGCCGGGCAGGAGAAAAAAGTCGTCGACCGCGACCTGGCGTTCGCCAAGATGCACGGTGGCGTCGAAGGCGACCAGCGCGGTGGCGAGGTCACCGGGATACATGGCGATGCAAGCGTCGCTGGTGCCGAGCACGGCATGGCCACGGGTGACGCCGCCGATCGCCGAGCAACCACTGCCGGGTGAGCGCTTGTTGCAAGCGGAGAAATTCGTGGGATCACGGAAGTAGGGGCAGCGCGTGCGCTGCATCAGATTGCCGCCAATGGTCGCCATGTTGCGGAGTTGCGCCGAGGCCGCCTGCCACAGCGCCTCGGAGACCGCGGGAAAGCTGCTCTTGATCTCGGCGTGGTCGGCAACGTGGCTCATCTTGGCCAGCGCGCCGATCAGGGCACCGTCAGCGTCGACCTTGATGGCGTCGAGCCCTTTGAGATGGGTGATGTCGACCAGGTTGTCGGGTTCGGCGACGCCGCATTTGGCGAGATCGACCAGCGTCGTGCCGCCGGCAAGCAGTATGGCGCCAGGCAGGGCGGCTGCCTGCCGTGCGGCATCGAGTGTAGCAGCGCGAACGTACGAAAAATCCCTCATGACGCGACCTCCAGTGCCGCCTGGCGCACGGCGGCGACGATGTGCGGATAGGCGCCGCAGCGGCACAGATTGCCGGCCATGTATTCGCGGATTTCGTCATCCGAGCCGGCATGGCCTTCGCGGATGCAGGCGACCGCCGACATGATCTGTCCCGGCGTGCAGTAACCGCATTGGAAGGCGTCCCGGTCGAGGAAGGCGGCTTGCACGGCGTTGAGCGTGCCATCTTTACCGGCCAGCCCTTCGATGGTGGTGATCTCGCGGCCTTCGACTTGTGCGGCAAGCGTCAGGCAGGCGAGCACACGTTCACCGTCGACATGCACTGTGCAGGCGCCGCACTGGCCCTGGTCGCAACCCTTCTTGGTGCCGGTCAGGTCGAGGCGGTCACGCAGCGCGTCGAGCAGGGTGACCCGCGGCTCGACCTGCAGTTTATGGTCGTGGCCGTTGACGGTGAGATGGATCGGGATGGTGGTGGAGGTGGTTTGGTCGGTCATGAGGCGTCTGGCTCCAGTTGCTTGACGCTAGGGGTTTGAAATGGGTTGGGTGGGCGACGGCAAGGGCGGCAAGAGCGCGCCAGCTTCGCCGCGCCGGTTCTCCAGCGGGCAGGGGAAGCTTTCGGTCCTTCAGCACGTGACATACCGCATCCCCTGGTTATATGATAAAGGCACTCCACTAAAGCGGAGGCGCCTCCGTTTATTTAACGTGGGGGCTGAACTGTCATGGTTCAAGCCCCATATGTGCGTTGAGTGGAGAAAAAATTGGACGACCTGCACAAAACCGCCGACGAGAAGCGCGAAGCCGCAGCGCCAAAGCCGCTGCGTGCCGACGCCCAGCGCAACCGCGATCGGCTGGTCGAAGTGGCAGCGAAGGCTTTTGCCGAGCAGGGCGTCGATGCCTCGCTGGAGGAGATCGCGCGCCAGGCGGGTGTCGGCATCGGCACGCTCTACCGGCATTTCCCAACCCGCGAGCATCTGGTCGAAGTGGTCTATCGGCGGGAAGTCGAAGCACTCTGCGCGGCCGCCGACGACCTCGCCAGCCACCATCCGGCCGACATGGCGCTGGAACAGTGGATGCAGCGCTTCGTCGATTACATCGCCACCAAGCGCGGCCTGGCGGCCAGCCTGCGCATCCTGTTCAACACCAATTCCGCCGTGTTTTCCGACTTGTCGGGCCGGGTGTCGCTGGCGTTGCGGCAACTGGTCGAGGCGGCGGCGGCCGAAGGTTCGATCCGCAGCGATGTCGACGCTTCCGACGTGCTGCATGCGCTCGGCGGCATCTACTCGGCCCCCGACACCAAGGACTGGCGCGACCGCTCGCGCCGGCTGGTCAAGCTGCTGATGGACGGGCTGCGATTTGGGGCGAGGAAGAGGTGACTTGTCGGCTCAAGCCGCTCCATCGACCGAATAGACCAGAAACGCGCCGGGCAGCCCACTTGCTGCCATTTCGCCACGCTCTTCGAACCGAAGGCCGGAGCCGACCACGAGATCGCGCACCGTGCGTGACGCGATGATTTCGCCTGGCTGCGCATGATCGAGCAGCCGCAACGACAGCTCGATCGCCGCGCCGGAAAATTGGTGGCCGCGCTGCTCGCACTCGCCGATATGCACCGCCGAGCGGACTTCGACACCGGATCGCCGGAAGCGATCGCGAATGGAGATCGCGCACTGGATCGACCGCGTTGGCCGCTGGAACACCGCGAGCACCTTGCCGTTCGATCGGCTGATCTCTCTGCCTTCGGCCGCGAGGATTTCACCATGGAGCGCCTCGGCGTGGCGCTCGGCCGGCTCGATGCCGAAAGGCGAGCCCGTCATATCGAGGGACAGCACCGACACCAGCAGCCGTTCGCCTGGAGCCGCCGGCAAGGCGCTGGTGACGAAAGCCTGGATTTCGTCGACAAGGCGATCGGAATTCTCTCCCCAGATCACGTGGTCGCGACCGGCGAACTCGACGTATCTGGCGCATTCGATATGTGTCGCCAGGTAGCGTCCTTCTTCCCGCTTTACCCAGCGGTCGCCTGTCGCCTGCGCGATCAGCGTGGGAACATGGATGGCAGGCAGAATGTCGCGAACATCGATTTCGGTTCCCCAGCGCCACAGCGCGATCGCGTCGGCGGGCGAGGCTGAATTCCTGAGATAGGTCGCGAACCATTCTGTCTCGAACGTGTCGCTCATCAGACTGGGCGCTGCGTTGCTCATATCCGCCGCCGCTCCCCACTCTCTCTCGACGAGCGCCAGATCTCCTTCCACCTGCGCGCTTGTCTTCGCCCAGGGATAGTCTTTCGACCATCTGCCGCTGGCGTAGGCTCCATTGAGCACGAGTGCCGCGGTGCGCTCGGGATAGGTCGCCGCGAACAGCATGCACATCGGGCCGCCCTCGGAACTGCCGAACAGCACCGTGCGCTTCGAGCCGACCGCATCCAGCACCGCCCGCACGTCTTCCATCCGTTCTTCCAGCGTCGGTAAACCGACATTGCGGTCGGACAGCCCCGTGCCGCGCTTGTCCATGCGTATCAGGCGCGAGAAAGTGCCGAGCCGCCGGAGTACATGCGAAAGCCGCGGCGAAGCCCAGGCATGGTCGAGGTTGGAGACCCATCCCGGCACATAGATCAGGTCGATCGGCCCGTCGCCGGTCACCTGATAAGCGATGTTGATCCCGGCCGATTTGACGTAGCGGGTCTGCGGCCGCGTGAGTTGGTCGGCGAAGCCGGTAGCATCATCCATATCGGCCGTGCCTGGGCGTGCCGGCTCTATCGTGCGGCGTGTCCGCAGCGTCTCGAACAATTGCCGCGTCTCCGGCTCGGGGTGCAGCTTGAGATCGCGTAGAAGCGCAGTGCGGCATTGCTCATATTGCTTCAGCGCGAGATTGGTCCGGCCTTGCGCCGCATAGGCGCGCATCAGGGCGCGGTGGACGTCCTCCCTCAGCGGCTCCATGGCCAGCAGGCGTGTCGCCACGCGCACGCATGCGGCGGGATCGTTCGTTGCGGCATAATGCGCGACGAGCCTGTCCAGCGCTGCGACGGCCAAAGCCCGCAGCCTCTCGCGTTCGATCCTCAGCCAGTCCTCGAATGGCTCCTCCTTCAGACCGAAACCGTCGAGCAGGTCGCCGCGGTAGACATTGAGCGCCAGTTCGAGGTCTTCGGGTGCCGGGCTCGCGACCAGCGCCTCGAACCGCGCGACATCGAAATCAAGGCCGTCGAGATGCAGAGCGACGCTGTCGCCCTCGGTGAGGAAGCGGCCGCCGCCGCACGCCTGCATGGCCTTCCTGACGGACGATACCGCTTGCCGCAGGCTCATTCGCGCCTGCGCCTCGCTGTTGATGCCCCAGAGCAGGGTCGCCAGCTTCTCGCGCGACTGCGAATGCCCCGACTGGAGTGCGAGATAGGCGACCATCGCACGTGCCTTGCGGCTGATGGCCGGAACCGCGTCCCCCACGCCCGTAAAGTCGAAACCACCCAGCAGGTGAAGATAAGGCCCGGTCATCGGATCCGCCACGGTCACTGCCGCCGACGATCCGCTCAAGCTTACGCCATTTCAACACTTATTTCCGCCGCCGAAGCGCTTTTCACGATTCCATCACGCCGGTTCGCACGCGTTTCTCACGACGGTTGAGGAGATTGTCCGCACTGGATCTCTTTTCGCAGGAGGACACCGTGCAACACCCCGGCTCGACGGAATGGCCCATCTGGCATGACCACCCCGAGCGCGACCGGCAGGAGGTTGGCGCGCCGTCGCGGCACGACATTGCGCTGGCCCGCTATCTCGAAACGCAACAGGCCCATCGGGCATCGATGGCTCGCAGGCTCGATCCGGCGGCGGTCACAGCCTCCGCATTGGCAGCGTTCGTCCGCTGCGCTTTCCGTGCAGCACTGCGCCCAAATGTCCGCGGCCCGGCCAATGCCGTGGCCTGGATGGAGGACGTCGGCTTGACGTTGTCCAAGGCCCATGCGGAATTCAGCAAGACCCTTTGGGGCCGGTGAGCAGGGCGCCTGCTTTGGTTGACGTTAACCCCAGCCACCGCCACCGCCACCGCCACCGCCACCGCCGAGAGCCGGAATGACAGGCGGCTTTGGCGGAGTCTCTTCCGTCGGCTTGATCACCTTGCCGGTGGCCGCTTTCTTGTATCGGATCACCTTCGGCTGAGGCGCTACGCGGACCACCTTGGGATGCTTCACCGGCGGCGCCGGCTCAAACATCGGCGACACCGACGTGCAGCCCATGAGCCCGGCGAGGATACCGGAGAAAATTGTTCCGATGAAAATCTGCTTCAATGCCTTGCCCACCATGGCCTCCATTGTTCAGAACAAGTCCCGACGCGGATTGGCTTCTTCCCAGACCCCCCGGGCCGCATTGACCAGTTGCGTGTCCAGCGAACCGGACGGGGGGATCTTCGACTTGAGCTCTTGACGCAGCGCGTCCAAGGCTACCGTTTTCGGCTTCGTCCCGAACTGCGCCAGGCCCTTTTTGGCGTCCGGAAGTTCCTTGCGCAGGTCGAGCGCGACCGCGAACGCCAGGAAACGCACCGCGACAGCCTGATCGGCCGTGTCGCCTTTCGCCATTTCAAGCGCCGCGCGATCATAGGCACTGGACGGATCGCCGCGCGCGGTCGCCAGTTCGAACAGTCGTTGCGCTTCCGCCGGGTCCTGGCGCACGCCGACGCCGTCCCTGTACATGCGGGCGAGACTGCCGGGAGCGTAGGGCTGGCCAAGATCGGTGGCCTGCTGGAATAGCGCCTGCGCTGTCTTCGGATCCTTGTCGATGCCCTGGCCGGCGAGGTAATTGCGGCCGAGCAGGTTCATCGAATACATGTCTTGGCGCTGGACGCCGGCCTGCAGGAAGGCGACGGCGCGGGCCGGATCGGCAGGCACGCCGTTGCGGCCCTCGGTGAAGATCGCGGCAAGATCGTTCATGGCATAAGTGTGCCCCATGGCCGCCGCCTTGAGCAGCAGGTCCAGGCCCTTGGCCGTATCGCGGTTGACGCCATAGCCGTTGAACAAAGCGCGGCCCCACGACGTCATACCGTAGGGATCGCCCTTGTCGGCGGCAGCCTTGTAGAGGGCGTTGGCCTGGGTGCGGTCGATGGCCGTTCCGGTTCCCGTCGCGTTGAGGTAGCCGAGTTCGAAGACGGCGCGAACATGCCCTTTCTTGGCGGCGTCCTCGATGGCTGCCTTGGCCTCGCCGACCCTGCCGGCTGCAAGCAGTGCGCGGCCGAGTTCGTAGCGGAAGCGGGCGACATCGGGATAGGTCTTCACCGCGGCCTCGCAGGCCGCCACGGCACCGGTGCCGATCTCGTTCGGCAGCAGGCCGGGCACCACGCCTTGCAGGTCGAGCGGTTCGCCGGCCGCGGTATCGCAGGCATCGACCGCAGGCGAGATCTTCATCGTCGCCGGTTTGGACGAACTGTTATCGGCGCGGATTTCGAAACCAACCACGATCGGCGCGTTGGCGCCGATCTGCGGCTCGTAACGAAGATGGTCGACTTCACCGGCCAACAAGCTCGATTGTGGCGAGAGCGTCCGATCCGGCAGCGACAGCGTTCCCGTTGCCGGATATCCCGAGACCTTCAGGCTGACCGCCGGATCGTCGGTCGGGAAATCCAGATTGAGCGCAACCGGTCCGACACCGACGGGAACATCAAGTTTGCGGTTCTCGATCGCTTCGGCAGCACCCGTGATGTGGATGCCGCGCTCCAGCACCTGTTGCTGCTGCTCGGCCTCGAGCGAGGCCATGATCTGTTGGCCTGCGGCACCTTCGCCGCTCTTGACGCGGAACACCAATATGCCCTGGCTTCCGCCGCCCCAATTGTCATGCGTGGCATAGGCCAGCATATCCACCTCGTCCTGCGTAGCGGCTCCCTTGGGGACATCCATTTGCAGGCGCGGCAGGTCCTTGCCCGCGATCGGTTCGCCCACCGCGACCTCCTTGCCGTCCAGGATCAGGCGGCCCATTGCGGGTGGCCTTTCGATGCTGACGGTGATGGCGCCGCCATCGACATCGACTGGCTCCGGCAGGCCGAGGGCGACAGGACCGACCCCCGACAGCACCACCTTCTCCAGCACTGGCGGCAGCGAAGGCCGGTTGCTGCGGCGCACCAGCACCACGTCGTCGATCAGCGAGGAGTTTTCCCAAGGCACCTGCATGCCGTTGGTGGCTTGCACGACATCGCGGCGCACCGCCGACATGACCGTGCGGATTTCCTGGTTCGGTGCCAGCGCGCGCCGCGAAAAGGCCGATGAAAACGGGCTGAGGTCACCGCTGCCGTCATAGGCGACGGCGCCCGGTTCGGTGGCAAAGGCGATCAGCGTGTTGAGCGAGCTGCGCACCTGCGCCAGCCCGGTGTTGCCGGCGGTGACAAGCTGGTCACGCAGCCAGTAATTGTTGCGCGGGAAGGGATTGTTGCGGCAGGCGTCGAGGATGATCACCTGGATTTTCGACTTCGAGCGCAACTGCTCCAGCACATCGTTGAGCTTGATAGCCTGGACCTCGATATCGGCCGCTTTCTTCAGCGAGGCATCGACCGGTATCAGGAAATTCTCGCCGCCGATCTGAAAGCCGTGCCCGGAATAGTAGACGACGGCGAGATCTGCGCCATCGACGGCGGCCAGATAGTCCCGGAACTGGCCTTCGAACTGCTGCTTGGTGAGGTTCTCAGCGACGAAAACCTCGAAGCCCGCCAGCCGGAACGTGGCCGACACATCCTCGGCATCCTTGGCCGGATTCTTGAGTGCCGGGATGTCACGGTATTCGGAATTGCCGATGACGAGAGCGACCCTTCGATCGGCGCAGGCCTCAAAGGTTGTGAGGCTGACGAGGATGAAGGCAGCGATGAATCCGCAAAGTCGGAGCATGGCAAAACCCCTGGCCGCTGCCTGACGCCGACGAGAACACCGCTTGCGGCATCAGGGTCCGTTGACAGTATGCAACCTGCCACAGGATAAAGTGAAAGGCCCGTCACCGCCAGACCATGGCAGGCGATTTCTTTCGGCGCCGATCATGGTGGCATTAGCACGCGCTTCAGGAGCGAGTATGTGACAAGTCTCACAGTTCGCATCGACGTGCCGAATGCGCCGTCCGACGCCAGGGACTGTCGGGCTGCGGCCAGGGAGCGAGGGTCAAACGTCGAGGCAGATCTTGCCGAAATGCTTCTGCGCTTCGTAGTGCCTGAACGCTGCGGCGATGTCCTGCAGTGGAAAGCTGCTGTCGATGACAGGCTTCAGATGGTTGACCTCGATCGCCCGGATCATGTTTTCCTGGTCGGCTTTGCTGCCGATGGAAATCCCGCTGATGCGGATCTGGTTCGAGAAGAGCGCCGGGATTGAAACCTCGGCCGCAAAGCCGGTCAGGACACCGATGAGGGCGATGTGTCCGCCTGTCCGACAGGCGGCTATCGACTGCGTCAGTGTCGCGGGTCCGCCGACCTCGATCACGTGATCGACGCCGCGTCCGTCCGTCAGTTCCCTGGCCTTGCCGCCCCAGTCCGGAACCACCTTGTAGTTGATGACACTGTCGGCCCCGAGACGTCTCAGCTTCTCCAGCTTTTCTCCGTCGGACGACGTGGCGATGACCCGGGCGCCGGCGGCTTTGGAAAATTGCAGCGCAAACAGCGACACGCTGCCGGTGCCGAGGATCAGCACGGTATCGCCGGGCTTGACCTTGCCGCATGTCACCAGGCCTCGCCAGGCGGTGACGCCGGTGCAGGTGAGGGTTGCCGCCTCGGCATGCGTATAGCCAGCCGGCGCCCTGGTGAAGGCCTGCGCCGGCATGCACACATACTCGCTGGCAAAGCCGTCGAAACTGTCGCCCGGAATGTCGCGCCTTGTCTCTGATGCCATGTCGCCGCCCAGCCAACCGGGATAGAAGGTGCTGACGACGCAGTCGCCGGACTTGAACGTGTCGACGCCGTCGCCGACAGCAATCACCTCGCCGGCGCCGTCCGACAGCGGCACGCGGCGGTCGGCAAGCGGCACCTTGCCTTGTACGGCGAAATCGTCGCGCATGTTGAGCGAGCAGGCGCGGATCCTGACCAGCATTTCGCCAGGCCCGGGCTGCGGATGATCCTCCTCGACCAGGTCGAGCCTGTCCAACCCGCCCGGCGCTCTCAGCCTGACCAGCTTCATTGCCTTTCTCCGACGTGCCGGGGGGCAGAATGCGGTGCTATTGCCGGACCGGCCGGCCGGAAATCACGCGCAGCCATGGCGCCAGATGGAAGGCGCTCATCAGCAGATACATCAGCGGCATGCCGGTCAGCATGGAGGCATTGGCGCCCAGGCACGATATGACGCCGTCGCCAGTGTGCATGCAGGTGAGCAGCGCCATTACAGCGAATGTCGGCGCCGCGGCGAGGCATAGCCAGTCGGCGATGCCAAGATGAGCCGCGCCAGTGGTTTGAGGAATCTCGCTGCTGATTCCAGTGCCGATGTCGCTCATGGCCATAGTTCCCTTGATGGTCAGTGCCTTGTGGACCTGGTTTCCTCTCCCTCGCCATAGGCGGGGAGAGGAAACGACGCTGGATGGGCGTCGCTATAAGTCCTTACTTGCCGTCTTTGTCCCGGAACGCGGCCTCGCCGGCTGCGGACACTTCTTCCCATCTCTTGTCGGGCCCGGCGTCATAATTGTCATGCCAGTTCCACCAGCTGTAGAGCTCGGTCTGCGGATAGCCTTCGGGCGAATCTTCCCACACTTCCTGGCGGCCGAGCGGCGTGGCGTCGAGATAGCTCCAGACGGTTCCCATCTGCTCGTCGCCGCGGCTGTTGATGAAGTAGGTGCGGAACACCTTCTTGCCATCCTGGATGAACACGTTGTGGCCGTGCCATTCGTCGACGCCGAAGTCTTTGTCGAAGCTGTCGGTGATGGTGTACCAGGGCATCCCCCAGCCCATCCGCTTCTTCAGCGTTACAATATCAGCCTGCGGCGCGCGCGAGGCATAGGCAAGCGTAGTGTTGCGGGCGTTGAGATGGGCGAGATGGCCGACCTGGTCGGCGCCGAGCGAACAGCCGCGGCAGGCATGTTCGGGCCAGCCATGGACGCCGGGTTCGTAGAAAGCCCGGTAGACGATCAACTGACGGCGGCCTTCGAACAGATCGAGCAGGCTTGCCTTGCCGTTGGGGCCTTCGAATACATAGGCCTTGTCGACTTCCATCCAAGGCATGCGCCGGCGCTCGGCCGACAGCGCATCCCTGGCGCGCATCGTCGCCTTCTCCTTCACCAGCATCTTTTCGCGCTCGGCTTCCCATTCCTGCCTTGAAACGATTGGCGGGGTCTTCATTGCCACGTGCTTGGTCATTGCTCGTCTCCTTTGCCGTTGCGGCGCGTCGTTGTCTGCTGATCGTGAGGTAGCGTAGGGCCGCGGGGCGGCGAGAGCGGAGTTACAAATGTGACGGGATTTGCAGGCGGGCCACCGCAGCAAGGGTGGCGGGGGCGCGCAGTGTGCTCAAGATCCTCGAAAGTAGGCATAGTCGGTTTTCCTCATTGAGAAGCTTAATACGTTTATCTGAGATGCTCAGGCTAACGAATGCCCATATTTCCGTCAACGTCGCCCGGGGTGTCTCCTGCCAGTCCAGATGGCTAGGGTCTCGTCCCGACTTGCTGCTTGGCGACGGTGACTTAAGTTAGGGCCGAGCAACGCCGGGGTGGGAGTTACAAGTGTGACGGGATTTGAATGGACTCGCTGATCACCGCGGCAGGGCTGGCGCTGGCCGCGGGTGATCCGCTGGCCGCACTCGACCGCGTCGCCTTGCGCGAGGATGCGCCGGCGCTGGCGCTGCGCGGCATTGCGATGGCGCAGCTCGGCGATCTCGATCGCGCCAAAGCACTGCTGCGGCGGGCCGCCCGTGCCTTCGGTACGAAGGAGGCGGTGGCGCGCGCCAGATGCGTCGTCGCCGAAGCCGAGATCGCGCTGGTCTCGCGCGACCTCGGCTGGCCGGCGAAGGCTCTCGATGCGGCGCGGGCGACATTGGAAAAGCATGGCGACCGGCTGAACGCCGCGCATGCCGGGCATCTCAAGGTGCGGCGCCTGCTGCTCATCGGTCGGCTCGACGAGGCTGAAGACGTGCTGGCCGGCCTCGATCCGGCGCCGCTTCCGCCGGCGTCACGCGCCGCGCACGAACTGGCTGTTGCCGGCATCGCCATGCGACGTCTGAAGACGAAAGCCGCTCGCCAGGCATTGGAGTGGGCGCGCCATGCCGCACGCCGGGCCGGCATTCCGGGCCTTATGGCCGAGGTCGACCGCGCCTTCCTGGCGCTGGACACGCCGGCGGCCCGGCTGATCGCTGGTGGCGAGGAACGCCTGCTGCTGCTCGAGGATGTCGAGGCGCTGGTGGCGTCGTCGGCGCTGGTCGTCGATACGTTCCGCTATGTCGTGCGCAAGCAGGAAACCACGGTCTCGCTGGCGACGCGCCCGGTGCTGTTTGCGCTGGCGCGCGCGCTTGCCGAAGCGTGGCCGGCGGATGTGTCGAGGGCGACGCTGATTGCCCGCGCCTTTGGCGGCAGGCACGCGGATGAATCGCACCGCGCCAGGCTGCGGGTCGAGATCGGCCGCCTGCGCGCCGAATTGCGGCCGCTGGCCGCCATCGGGGCGACCAGCCAGGGCTTTGCGCTGGCGCCGCGCCAGGCAGGCGAAGTGGCGGTGCTGGCGCGGCCGATCGAGGAGCGGCACGCGGCGGTGCTGGCCCTCCTGGCTGATGGCGAAGCCTGGGCAAGTTCGGCATTGGCGCTGGCACTCGGCGCCGGCCAGCGCAGCGTGCAGCGAGCGCTCGATCAGCTCGCCGAGGCCGGCAAGGTGCAGTCGTTCGGCCATGGTCCCGCGCGCCGCTGGATGACGCCGCCCGTGGCCGGCTTCACGACCACCTTGTTACTCCCGGCACCCCTGCCGAACGGCTAGATAGGGTTCTGTGGCCATGGTCGAGGATCAAGACATGAAACATTCAGCAGCTGAAATCCTGCGCGAATACGGACCTTTTCCTGATGTCGACACCGTGCATGGCGTGAGCTTCGACGGACAAAATGTCTGGTTTGCCGCCGGCGACCGGCTGACCGCCTTCGATCCGGCAAGCGGTGAGACGCTGCGCTCGATCGATGTCGCCGCCCATGCCGGCACCGCCTATGATGGTCGGCATCTGTTTCAACTGGCCAGGGATCGCATCCACAAGATCGACCCCGACACGGGGCAGGTGCTGGCCACCATTCCGGCGCCCGGCGGCGGCCGCGATTCCGGCATGACCTGGGCCGAGGGCACGCTGTGGGTTGGCCAGAACCGTGAGCGCAAGATCCACCAGATCGATCCCGAAACCGGGAAAATCCTGCGCACCATCGAGTCCAACCGCTTCGTCACCGGAGTGACCTGGGTGGATGGTGAGCTGTGGCACGGCACCTGGGAGGGTGACCATAGCGATGTCCGGCGCGTCGACCCGCAGACCGGAAAGGTGCTGGAGCGGCTCGACATGCCGGCGGGGAAAGGCGTGTCGGGGCTCGAATCCGACGGCGGCGACCGTTTCTTCTGCGGCAGCGGTCCCGGCGGCATGGTGCGCGCGGTACGTCGCCCGAAATAGGCTGCTGCGGCGGCGTTTAGGCCGTGTAACTGTCTGCCGGCATCAAATCCCTGAGCCGTCGAGTTGCTGGGCGTCTTCGCCCGCCCATGGCGCCGGCATCGAAGCCCGGCTCAGATTGGCCGTCGGCAGCGGCATCCAGCATTTCAGCTCCGGTTCGGGATATTCGATCACGCGTCCCGGCGACGAATCGGAGGAGCGCCAGCCTTCTGTGCCGAACTGGTCGGCGCGCGACCAGTAAGCGAGGTCAACCTCCGCAGGTCCCTGCTCGGACGGTCGCACCGTAACCAGGATGCGGCTGCCGTCCTTGGGCGCGCTCGCCATGTGCCGCCAGCGATCGGGTTCGTCCATTGCGTATCCTCCTGCACGTTGCAACGATAGTCGCCGCGTGCCCGGCAGCGGTCAACCCGAACTTTGTGCAAGATGAGATATCGTTGGCGAACGCACGCCGGACAAGCGTCCGGCGCTGGCACTTCGTCCGCTACGCGGCGAGACGGCGCCGTCGACGGCGATGTCGATCGACTTGTACCGGTCGAAGAGATATTCGGTCCGTAGCCGCAGACGCTCGCTGACTTTGACCACCGCGCCGCCGCCGATCGAATTGGCCCCGATATGAGTATGGCAGTGGGCGGACGCCGTGCCCGCATCGCTCGGCTTTGTCGATTGCCATGTCCTCCGGCGGCCTGCATTCTAGCTGCCCAGGCAAGACAGTGCCTTCGTGGCCGAGGCCGATCAGCCGACCTCGGCGGTTCGAACCAGGGAAATGGGCATGTCGATCAAGGTGATTGGAGCGGGCTTTGGCCGCACCGGAACAGATTCGATGCGCGAAGCGCTGACCATCCTGGGCCTTGGCCCCTGTCATCACATGTCCGAAGTCATCGCCAACGAGGAGCAGAAGCGGCTTTGGCGCGCGCTGGCGAAGGGTGCTGCGTCTGATTGGAGCGAGCTGTTTGCCGGCTATGCCTCCTGCATGGACTGGCCATCGGCGCATTATTGGCGCGAGCTGGTCGAGGTCTATCCGGACGCCCCGGTCATCCTCACCTGGCGCTCGCCGGAAAGCTGGTGGCAGAGTTTCGAGAAGACCATCCTGGCCGGCATCAGCCAGCTCCAGGATCAGGAGGCGCTGGGCATTTCCTTGATCGCCAAGCAGGTCTTCGGCGGCAGGGCGCAGGATCGCGCGACCGCGATTGCCATCTACGAAGCCAACGTCGCCGCGGTCATGGCGACGGTGCCGCCGGAGCGGCTGCTGGTCCACAAACTGGGCGACGGCTGGGACACGCTGTGCGCGCATCTGCGCGTTCCAGTGCCCGACCAGCCCTATCCCAATCGCAACGACACCAGGGAGTTTCGGGCGCAATTTGGGCTGAACCGGCAACCCTGAGCAAGGTCGCGCACGCGCTTGGGTTGAGATGGGTCTTCAACCCCGCCGCAACCGACCGCAATGATGGTCGACAATATCTGCTGAAGATCAGCGCAGCAGAAACCGGATTGCGCCTTCGGGACTATGATTCAGACGTGCACGGTGCCATGCGACAGCTCGCCCTCGTCGCTCGAGATAAGGAAAGCGGCGGCAAGCATGCCGACGTAGAGCAACCCGACCATGCACACGACATAGATGCCCGGAACAGGGCCGAGCTGCGCCACGCGCGCGGCGTCGAGGAATGACGCGCCGAAGCCGATCGGCGATCCTTCGCGCTGCAGGCTGGGCGTGGTGATTTTCAGCACCCAGGCCAGCATCAGGATCGTGTACATGAAAACGTAGTTGCGGCGCAGCCGGCGTACCAAAGCCGCGCGCTGCGAGATCAGGAAGCGCGGCGCACGCAGGCCTTCGCCGACGATGGCCAGCCAGTTAGAGGCGTAGTCGGGTTGCGGCGAGAAGATCTGCGCAAAATAATAGCGCTCGAACTGGCGCACCCTGGCCCGGTAGACGTCGAAGAAGCGATAGCGCCTCGCCTCGATCCACAGAAGCAGCGTGATCAAGAGCATGGCGAACAGCAGCACCCCGTGATGGGCGCTGGGTGTCGACAACGAGACTGAGAGCATTGCGGCGACGACGGTGATCGCCCAGTTGCTGGTCCGGTCGAGCCTGTCGCGCCAGCCGGCCATGCGGGCGATTTCAGCGCGGTGGAAATGTGACATGGTGGTCGCGAGTTCCGATGAGGTGAGCTTCAGCGCGAACGCATCGGAGACCCGCGGCGCGGCCGCTGCTTCGTCGGGCTTAAAGGTCTTGACCTGCGACATTCCCCGCCACGCGCCTCCCTAACGCCGTGGCCGGCCGAAACAAGCCGGCCTTCACCCCAATAAACGCAACGCGCGGCGGTCCGAAACGTTCCAGCCTCTTTCCTTGGAGGGGTTTATGCTCAGCCCGGCCCGCCCGGCTACGCGATCGAATGC
Source organism: Mesorhizobium sp. 128a (assembly GCF_053848025.1). Lineage (NCBI taxonomy): Bacteria > Pseudomonadati > Pseudomonadota > Alphaproteobacteria > Hyphomicrobiales > Phyllobacteriaceae > Mesorhizobium > Mesorhizobium sp. 128a. The sequence goes on from NZ_JBSPKY010000011.1 coordinate 68,351, forward strand.
GGTGCGCTAGCGCCCGCCTCCCGCAACTCTTCGCCGACGAGACCTGACCGCTTCCAGCAATTCGTGCTCGTTGGTGTGAGCATTTCGAAAAATGGCCACAACCATCATCGCCAGGATTTCGGCGTCCGGGTCCAAAGGGTCTAGATTCTCGTCCGCGCAGACCTGATTGAACACGTGTTCGCAAATAGCCAGATCGTGGGGGCTGAGGCAGGTGCGGTTGAAGCGCCCATGCGGCATTTGTGCGAACCTTTCAGGGCCCGCTGTCCGACGAGCCGCTGAGGCGATGGAATGCTCCAGCGATAATATCGTCGACAGTGTATTGCGGTGAGTTTACTCATTTCCTGACGATTGAACGGTTAGCAGTCCCAAAATTTGCGCGCACTCACGAGCTTTATATTGACCAATGTTCATCAACTGGTAGTAATCATGTCGCTTGTTTTCGGGGATACGAAAGCCGCGCCTAAAATCGGCCGCCTCCTTCGGAGTTCGAGTGCAGCCGATTTTACTGGCTGTGACTTTCAAACTTGCCAGTGAGCATCCGATCCTGGCCGCAATATCCTTCAACGGCTCGTTGTTGATGTATCCGTCAAGAATTATCTTGCGACGAGCTTCGCTGTTGAGCTTTGCGTTCATTTCGACGGTCTCCCCAAATACGCTTCCACAATGGTCAAATGTATATGCAGCGGGCTGAAGAGTGTCGTTAGCGACGCATCCAGAAACTTATCTCGGAATGCATTTCTTGCTGTAACTCAGCGTGATCGCCTGCTCTGTCGAAGCGAGTTCCGCTGCCGTTGGCGGTCGTTTCGGCTGTGGTCACCGAACGGCCTGATCCGGCTGGTTGTCGATATAGGCCTCAAAGTCTTGCCAGATGCCCCGGATACACCACATGATTACGAGGGGCATGGGCATACCCGATTCGGATATGGCACCACGCGATGGACGCAAAAAGGCAAGGCAAGACTCCTGCGAAGCAGCCTCCGGAGCGTGATCGACGTCGTTGGCCGCGCGAAGCTCAATCTCATAACGAGTCAACTTCGCCACTCGGACCGGCGCTCCAGCCTTTGTCCTTTTCAACGCTCGAACTGGCGCCAGAGGATCAATTCGCCACCTGGCAAGCGCACTTGGCTCCGCTTGTCGAGGTGAAGTTGCCGGATGACAAGTCGCCGGACGATGGCTTTCCCGCCGACCACACGGCTTGGAACCTCGGTGGCATGCTCATCGTCCAACAGCACGCTCCGGCACATAGTTACATCCGTTCTGCCGCCAAGCTTCGCTCCAGTTCGATCGATCACTGGTATATCGCCTTGCCACGTACGGGCCGGTCTTGGACGGAGGTCGATCGCCGCGTTGCAGAAGGCCAGCCGGGCAGATTGGAGATCAGGTCGCTTGGCTATCCGTTTCGCGGGAGGACAACGGACTCCGAAAGTCTCTTTCTCTATCTGCCGCGTGATTTGTTCTCTGATGTGGCAGCAACCCTCGACGCGAAGAACAATTCAATTCTGCTCGGCAACTTTGCCAGCCTCTTGGTTGACTACGTCAACAGCGTCGAAGCAAGACTGCGCAGTCTCACGGCCGAAGATCTGCCCCGCATCGTTCACGCAACACGCAGCATGATCATTGCCTGCCTCGCGCCACCGGCGGAACATGCTGCCGCCGCTGAACAATTGGCGGGTGTCGCGCTGATGGAGCGAGCGCGCCGATACGTCCAAAACAATCTGGATACGCCTCATCTGACACCGGATTCAATGTGCCGGGCGCTCGGCGTATCGCGCTCTCGTCTCTATCAGTTGTTCGAACCAAGCGGTGGTGTTCTCCATTACATACAAAGCCGCCGGCTTCTGGCAGCCCATATTGCCCTTAGCGATCCGGCGGACAGCCGGCGCATTGTTGAAATTGCCGAAGCCTTCGGGTTTAGTTCAGCCGCCAATTTCAGCCGGGCATTCAGCAAGGAATTCGGTTACAGCCCGCGCGAAGGCCGCACTACTGTGGTGTTGCCGCGCCCTGCCCACTTCGTTTCGCCTGCTGGGCACGACGAGGCCCCTTCCTTTGAAGGTTGGCTAAAGGCGCTCGGAAGCTGATTACCGATTGGAATGGGTTGATGCGGGCGGAGTCACACAGGGGCGGGAAAGATCACGCCGCCACATGAACCAGAATATCCGTGGCCCGTCCACCGCGCTATCAGTCATATAGCCAATTCCGGTTTATTAACCAACTGTTCATCGTTATCGCTACCAATCACAGGAAGCATGCATTGCAACTACGCAGCACGCGATTGTTGTTGAGATTGCGAGTTGAATGCTTGCGAAGCTTGACAGTTATGCTATTTCTGAACTGGGGGCCTAGATTCTAACCGCCTATGGAGGTGGCTATTGCATCCGGAGGCAACAGGGGTCGGCACGGAGAGTGAGAGGCCTTCCGCAGGCGATGCATCACGTCCCGCCGAAGCGCTGCTCGCTGATCTTTTGGCGTACACGACCGAATTTTTGTCGTTTTATGATCGCGACTTCTGTCTGACGCACTACGCAGCCAAACTCAAAGGCGTGTACGGAGGCGCGGTGGTGCCGGGTGCCGCCGTTTGGGAGATTTACCCGAGCTTCCTCGATGCGAAGTATCGTGACGAATTTCTTCGTGTGTTCCATGGCGGCTCACCGGCAAGCATTGATTTGCCGCGATCATCGGATGAATCGCCACGGTCCGCTTTCGTCTTCGCCACTGCAAATGGCGTGGGAATCATCGAATCAAGGGGGCGCGAAGGGCGGAGCGTGGTAGAGGAGCAAGAGCATGTAACTCTGCTCCATCAAGCGACACACGACGTGCTGACCGGACTGCAGAATCGCCGGCGATTCGGCGATCGGCTGCAGCTCGCAATGGCCGCCCTCGGCGGATCAGAGCCGAAAGCCGCCCTTCTGCAAATCGACCTTGACGATTTCAAAGCGGTCAACGACACGCTTGGCCATGGCGCAGGCGACACTCTTCTTCAACTCGCGGCGGGTCGTATCCGCGACGCGCTACAGGACGGCGAATCCGCATACCGGTATGCCGGGGATGAGTTCGCTGTCATTCAATTGGGAAAGGAGCAGCCCGCAGAGGCTGAGCGCCTCGCTGGATCGCTGGTCGACGCTTTCAAGAACCCGTTCGTCATCAACGGCATTCCTGTCTTCGTCGGCTCGAGTATCGGGATTGCTTTCGGGCCGGAGCACGGGACCGATGGCGAACAGTTGATGAAAGCCGCAGACATTGCTCTTTACGCGGCCAAGACAGACGGACGCGGCTGCGCTCGAACATTCAACCGCTCGATGCTGCTCTTGCTCGAGCAACGCGAGAATCTGAGACGCAGCCTTCGAACCGCGCTGGAGCGAGGCGAGCTTTATCTGGAGTATCAGCCGCTCATTCGGCCTCCCTCCTCAGTGATCGGTTTCGAAGCGCTGCTGCGGTGGCGGCACCCGGAGGTCGGAATCATTCCGCCCAACGTGTTCATACCGATCGCCGAAGCCGACGGGCTAATGGACGACATTGGACGATGGGTGCTCGAGGAAGCTTGTCGCCAGGCATTGACGTGGCCTTCCTCGCTGACCGTCGCAGTGAACCTGTCACCAGCTCAGTTCCTTAGCGGTTCGCTGACGGACACCGTCGCTCAGATCATCGACGCAGTCGGAATCGAAGCCGACAGACTTGAATTTGAGATAACCGAGACGGTCCTGCTTGAGAAGACGATCGACAATATCGACACCTTGAATACTCTGAACGTCTTGGGAATACGAATTTCTCTGGACGATTTCGGAACATACTACTCATCGTTAAGCTACCTTAAGAACTTTCCCTTCGATACCTTGAAGATCGATCAGTACTTTATTGCGGACCTGGAGACCGATCTCAAAAGCCAAACGATCGTGCGATCAATCATGAATCTGGCACACGGCCTGGGAATAAATGTCACTGCCGAGGGGGTCGAGACGTCGGCACAGGTAAGGTGGCTGATCAAGGAAAATTGCGATTGTCTGCAAGGTAATTTCCTGGGGCGACCACTTGGCGTCGACGCGATCAGCGATTTCATCAGGCGGTCCCCGCTGAGAGTGGTACGGGCCATGGAGGGATCAAATCGGGCGCTCTAGCGCCTTGCACCTTTTGTTAACGGTGAAGTGGAGATTCATAGAACGATCAAGGCAGATACCGCGCAATTCTTCGAGTCGGTGCGAGACTGACTCATCAGGTGCGCGCTGAACCTTGTCCTCGCGGAGGCCATCCCCCCCGAGGATTCAATGCTGATGGAACAAGGGGAGGATGCCGATGGGACCTGTTCATCATGAGCTGGCTGGCGAGCCGACTTTTGCGCCCATGATCCAGATCGACATGGACATCAAAGCTTTCGTCTCCGCCTGGAGACACTGCGATTATGTCTCGACATACCTGGCCCGGATGATCAGTCAAAACAGATCAGACTCGGTTCGGCATTCAAATCTCTTTTCCTCTGCCCTCAATGAATTGCTGGAAGTCGCCTTTCGTACGCGCCATGCCGGTGGTGAACTGGCATGCAGGGTGTCCCGCCACGGCGCGACGGACAGGATCGAGCTGACACTCCCATGCGTGCCAGAGGAGCGCCAATTCTACGAAGAAGCCGTGTCACACGTCGCAGGAACGGAGGCCAGGGAGCGATACCTCAATTCGGTGTCTGGCGACCTCTCGGCCAGCCGGGAGGTCGTGCTCCTGGAACTGGCCGTCGAGTACAACGCCACACTCAGGGTCGAGGAAGCCGATGGTGATGCAATCAAGCTTGTCGTGGATCTTCCGCTTGAGGGGCTGCAACATTGAACCCCTACGACCTCCTCCCACGCTTCAAGGCGCAATACGACGCCAACAACCAGGAGTTCTCCATATCCGGGGTGGTCCGACCTCAGGCGATCGATGAGCTTGGGCCCAGCATAGCATTGCTCCGCGATGCGATCGGCCGTGTGCGCGGCGTCCTTTACGTCAATGTCAGACGACTGACGCAGATGAACAACGCCGCGTTTCACGCTTTTTCGAGGATCATCATCGACGCCTGCCGCGCTCGGCCCGATCTCAAATTCGTCGTCATCACGTCAAGCGTCGTCGGATGGACCTCGCGAAAATTCGGTCGCCTGGGCGGAATCGAACCGAATATCACGGTCGAGGAGTATGACAGCGAATTCTATCCGGGGCAGGGCTTCCTCGAGGAGGGCGGGTTCGTTCCGATCCTCCGCACGCAGACAAAGATGACCTGGCGCCACGAGCGCGCAATCTTGCCGCGACACGGCATGAGGCCCGGCATCGTCATGGCCGACATCTGTTGCGGGATCGGCGATTTCGCCGTGCTTGTGCAGAAGGAGTTCCAGCCATCGCGGATCGTCGCCCTCGACCACTCCATGTCAAGCCTCAGCTATGCTCGACGCGTGATGCGGGAATTCGATATCCGGGGCATCGAATATACCTATGGCGATGCGTCGGAGATGCTGCTCGACGAGGCCCAGTTCGACCTGGTCACCTGCCGGCATTCCCTTCAGATCTTCAACCGGCCTGAACTCATCCTCAAGGAACTCTACCGCATATGCAAGCCGGGCGGGCGGGTCTACATCACCAACGAGAAGAACTCGCATTGCCTTGGCGAGCCGCGCTCTGAAAGCATTCGCTGGACCTACAACGAGGTGGCGAAACTGTTCGGACATTTCGAGATGGACGTCGAGCTTGGGCCGAAGAGTCGGCGATACCTGATCGAATCCGGATTCGAGGATATACGTGTCGAGACCTTCATGGTCACCAACCTGGACGGCGATCCGCAGGACTTCGCCGATGTCATTGTAGCCTGGGCGGATGTCTATGCGGGCGAGATGGCGACCAGACGTGGTGACGGACCGGAGTTCGTCGCACGGTTCCGGCAGGGCTTCCAGGACCACATTTTCGCCGCGCTCCACCCCAAGGGTTATGCGGGCTGGCCGATCTGGGTCGCATCGGGGCGACGACCGCAATGAAAGCCGACGCTGAGCCTACACCGCGCTTCGGCCTGCGCTCCTTTCGAGCGAAATTCGTATTGGTCGTTGGCGGCGCCGTCCTGTTCGACCTCCTGCTGAGCGGTGGTCTGGCGCTTTGGAACGTTCAAAAGCTGTCGCGCGACGCCACATCGGAAGTCGGTGAGGGCCTGACGACCGCGAACCAGGAATACATTCGTTCCTATGCCCAATCGACGGCGTTGAGCGTCGACCTGTTGCTCGATCGGGTTCATGGCGACGTCAAGGCGCTGGCCGGCGTGCTGCAGGCCCAGATCGACGATCCGGCGCGGCAGCAACAGGTCGGCGCGACGCTGTCGCATGAGGCGCCCGACTCCGTGAAAATCGTCTACGACGCGCAGGGCGATTGGGCGCAGAATCTGCCAGGCGCGCCTTCCGTGGTCAGTGTCTGGGGCTACCTGCTGGGCGCCGACCACACACCGCTGCCGGGCGTTCAGAAGGAGATAGAAGACAGTACCGTCATCGATCTCGTCGCGCCGACTCTCATGGCCAGCGGGTCGTCCAAACTGCAAATGTACTATATTGGTCCAAAAGAACGGCCGATCTTCAGGACAGTGCCGTATACGGACCAGGCACAGACCTTCGACAAGCTCTATCCGGGCCACAACAAGGCGGAGTTCTGGGAGTTCTTCTTTCCGGGAATCTATGGTTCATGGCAGCAATGGGCCAGGGATCCAGCCTCGCGTCCGGTCGCCGACGATATCACCCAGACAGCGCCTTACACCGATGCAATCACGGGAAAGCTGATCGTCAGCTTTTTCCACCCGTTGTGGACGCGCGATCGCACCGGTATCGCCGGTACGGCAGGGGCGGACATCACTCTCGATCAGCTCGCGGAAGTCGTCGAAAAGGTGAAGATCGCTGAAACCGGGTTCGGCTTCCTCACGATGTCGACTGGCAACGTGGTGGCGATCAATCCGTCGGGCCAGGCGATCATCGGCCTGATTTCCTCGAGCGATGCGGGCACGCAGGGCGTCACCGGTCTGGAAAGGTCGCTGCGGGGAAGTACGCAGCCGGCTATCGCGTCGCTGCCGCTCGACCAGAACAATGACGGTGTCATCCAGCATATCATGCTCGACAACAAGGGCGAGCACGTTCCCTACATTGTTGTCCTCAAGAGATTGAAGCCGACCAATCTTTGGAGTTCGGGACCGATCAAGTCCGAAACGATGTCGGTCGGGATCGTCGTGCCCGAACGGGAGATCTATGCATCCCTGTTCGCCGCGCAGGAGAGTATTTCTCGCGCAACCAATCGTATCCTGGCGTTTCAGATCGGGGCGATCATCGTTTCGCTTCTGATTGTTTTCGCGGCCGTGCTCGGAATTTCGAAGCGGATCACTGCGGGCCTCAGGGCGCTTGCCGGCGCCGCCCAGCGGCTCCAGTCCAAGGACTATTCCGTCCGGGTGAGCATTCCGACGCGCGACGAGGTTGGAGCGGCAGGGATCGCCTTCAACCGGATGGCTGAGGAAATCAGCTTTCACACCGAAAACCTCGAGCAGCTCGTCGACGATCGAACCAGGGAACTCGGGGACGCAAACCAGGAAATATCCGCGCTCAACGAAAAGTTGCGGGACGAGAACGTCCGCCTCGGTGCCGAACTCGCGGTTGCCAGGCAGATCCAGATGATGGTCCTGCCGAAACCAATCGAACTCCAAGCGATTCCGGGGCTGGAGATCGCCGCCTACATGCGGCCGGCCGACGAGGTCGGCGGTGATTACTACGACGTCCTGCAGAACGGGTCACGGGTCAAGATCGGCATTGGCGACGTGACCGGTCATGGTCTCGAGAGTGGCGTGCTGATGCTGATGGTCCAATCTGTCGCACGCGCGCTGCAGGAGACCAACGAAGAGAATCCGCATCAGTTTCTGGATCGGCTGAACAGGGCGATCTACAAGAACATCGAGCGGACGAACACCGACAAGCATCTCTCGCTGGCCTTCCTTGACTTCGAGGATGAGCGGGTAACGCTATCCGGCCAGCATGAGGACGTTCTCGTCGTGCGTGCGGACGGGGAAGTCGAACGCATCGATACGCTTGACCTGGGTATGCCGGTTGGCCTGGAGAATGACATCTCGAAGTTCATCGACACGCGTGACATCCTGTTCGAGAGTGGCGACGTGATCGTTCTGCACACCGACGGTGTGACCGAGGCGGAGGATCAGGACAAAAGGCTATTCGGGTTCGAGCGCCTCTGCCAGAGCGCAAGAAAACGTCAAGGCGGCAGCGCCGAGGACATCAAGACCGGGATCATCGACGATCTGATGGCCCATATCGGAGTCCAGAAGATCCATGACGACATCACCCTCGTGATCATAAGGCACACATAGCAATGACAACGTTGTTCGGGACCCCTGACATCGCAATCGGGATGAAGGAGAGCGTCAGTCGCGTGCGGCTGTTCGACGGACCTCTCGACTTGAGTTGGCGTCATTGTGCCACGACCTCGGACTTCATCGCCGATCTTTTCGCGTTGCGCTTCCGGTCGTCCCGCAATGACTACCTCGAAGTGCGGCACAGCATAGGATATCTGGTCAACGAGCTCATCGAGAACGCCGTCAAATTTCGCGCACCAGGTGAGATCGTGATCGAGGCGTCGATGGATTCGGAGTGCTTCAAGCTCAAGGTCTCGAATGACGTCGATGGTGAAAACGCATCCGAGTTCAAGAACCTCCTGGCGGACATCACGGTTGGCGACCCCAGAGACCTGCTGATACAGCGAATTGAAGAGAATGCAGCGAGCCCCGACGTGTCACGCTCCGGACTCGGATTGCTGACGTTGATGAGCGACTATGGCGCACGCCTGGCCTGGATATTCAGCTCCGCCGACGAAGGCGATCGGATTTGCCTGGAAACCTATGCCTCCATTCCGATCTCGCAAACGCGCAACTAGAAGAAGCGAAGCCAGGCCATGGAAATCAAGACAGACGACTACCGCGTGTGGAACGAAGGAAGCGATATTTTCTTCGACGGCGCAATGCGGCTTGCCAGCTCCGAGGCCGGTGCGCCCATCACGGCCTTGGCGACCAGTGTTCTTGCCTCAAATCCCGCTTCCATTACACTCAATCTGAAGGACCTTCACTTTCTCAACTCTTCCGGCATCAACCTGCTGGCGAAATTCACCATCGAGGTGCGCAAGCATCCTGATGTTCGACTTGTCGTGCGTGGGACGCCCGACATACCCTGGCAGTCGAAATCATTGCCGAATCTGAAAAAGCTGCATCCCGCTGTGGTGCTTTTGATGGACTGACCTAGTCGTCCGAAGTCAAAGGACTGCGTAGGCTGCGACAATTCTGGATAGCACAGGCCAAGGTGGGGACGGCGCAACAGCGCCGCGCCGAGCGAGATATGTACGCCAGGACAAGTATTAGGATGCGAAGCTAACGACATTCCGGCCTCGTCCGTAGATGCTCCCAATATGGGTCTGGCGGGGGCTCGGCACAGGCGGCAGGCGTCCAGATAGCTGGGGTGTCGCTGCCTGTGCCGACAACGCCTCCCGCTACGCTATCAAAGGTGTCCGTTATTGAGTAAGCGTGGCAAGGTCACCGGCGGCCGGCTGGAGTTCATTCCGCCGCAGATCCCGACTCTGGTCGAGAAACCGCCCGATGATGAGGGATGGGTTCACGAGGTCAAGTTCGACGGCTATCGGACGCAGCTCATCATCGATCAAGGCGGCGTGCGTCTTTTCAGCAAGAACGGCCATGACTGGACGGCAAAATACTGGCCCATCGCGCTGGCAGTCGAGCTGCCATGCAGGGCTGCCATTCTCGACGGCGAGGTCATTGTAGCCGGCGAGCAGGGCGCTCCCGATTGCCCTGCGCTGGAAGCCGCGATCTGGAATGAGCCGAGCCGGCTGGTGTTCGTGGCGTTCGACATCCTCCATCTCGATGGGCACAATCTTGCTCCCTTGCGCCTACTGCAGCGCAAGCAGGCGCTGTGGCAACTGGTTGAGCCTGGCGCCGGCAAGATCCGGTACAGCGAGCATTTCGACGGCGATGCACTGGCGATCCTCCGCACTATCGACAAGATCGGGCTTGAGGGCATCATCTCGAAGCGCGCCGACAGCCGCTACCGGAGCGGACCGTCGACCACATGGCTGAAGGTCGGATATTTCGAGGAAGGCGATTTCCGAATTGCCGGACGTCATCCGCGAGCCTGGCACGGCTCCAATGGCCCTGATGGCCACGCGTGACGGCGAGAGAGGTACATCGGCCGAGCTGATTGCAATTCGGACAGCCAGGGCAGCATTCAGCCCTTGATGTCCACACTCGCTTTCGCGGCCGATACCAGCTGCTCCAGCGTCTGGCCGATTTCATTGCGGGGATCGTGTTCGAATTTTTCGCCGATCTTGTGCTCTTCGTCGGCGGCATTGGCTACGACGTTCTTGTTGCGCTCGAGGACCAGGAAATCCCGACGGATGCGGCGATGCTGGTGCTCCATGAATTGCTTGAGCGCCTCGTCAGCCGATGGCATGCCGAGGCCGCTCCTATCCGAAGCGGCCTCTTCGTGGGACTACCGCAGCCTTGCCGACCGTGGAAAATCCAACACCTCCGCGACCGGCGGTGTGTACTGGGCCGCAACGATCCTCTCGATCAACAGGTCGAGCGCCGCAAGGGCCTCTCTGCTGGTTTCGCCGTCGCCGCGCAGATAGTGGCAGGCCCGCTCCAGATGCAGCCGGGCGGCGGCAAAGTCGCTTTTCATGAGCTTCTCCTTGTTGCCCGCCGTGCGCCGAACATGTGCGACTCGCTTTACCCGAAAGCAAACATCCACAGCCGCATTTGAATCGAATTGTCCTGACCTCACCGGACGTGCTGGATGGCGAGAAACCTGTACTACAACCTATGTCGGCCGCAGCCGTTGTTCCGGCAGGAAGATGTCGGAGCTTTCGACGCCTTGCTTCAAAGTTTTTTCAGATCGGTTATTCTTCGTCGCTCACGAGGTCACGATGAGCTTCAGCGCAAAACCCCTCGACGAGACCACATGGTCGCAATTCGCCACGCTGGTCGAGCGGCACAATGGCGTCTGGGGCGGCTGCTGGTGCATGGCCTTCCACGCCAAAGGCGTCGGCGCTGCCGGGAACCGCGCCGAGAAGGAGGCCCGGGTCCGCGAGGGCCATGCACATGCGGCCCTCGTTTTCGACGGCGCGGCCTGTGTCGGCTGGTGCCAGTTCGGCCCGACGCAGGAGTTGCCGCGCATAAAGCACCGGCGCGCCTATGAGGAAGGGCTGACGCGCCTGCCGGACTGGCGCATCACCTGCTTCTTCTCCGACAAGGCCTATCGCGGCAAGGGCATCGCAGCAGCGGCGCTGGCCGGCGCGCTCGCCGAGATCGCCCGCCTCGGCGGCGGCACGGTGGAAAGCTATCCCGAGGATGCGGAAGGCCGCTCGGTCGCTGGAGCCTTCCTGCACAATGGCACGCTGGCGATGTTTGAACGCCAAGGTTTTCAGCGCGTCCGCAAGATCGGCAAGCACCGCTGGGTGGTCGCAAGGACGGTGGAGGCCGGCGTTGGAGGCCGGGATCCTACCCCACTTCCATAGGGCGGGAATCCATATTCTGGCAGTCCGTCTTCCGAATTCAGCTTCAGTATAAGCAATTCTAATATAGTATCGCCATTGTCTACGGGCCTTGGGATTGCCCTGATGGTTGGCCAGGAGTTGCAGTACCGGAGAGCGACACGCGACGACATCGCGGGAATTTCGGCGCTGATGGCGCTGGCGATTGCCGAGCTGCAGAAACCCTTCCTCGACGACGCCCAGATCGAATCCAGCCGTACGATCATGGGCCTGGACACGCAGCTCATCGATGATGGAACCTATTTTGTCGTGACCTGCAGTGGGGCTCTTGCTGGTTGCGGCGGCTGGAGCCGGCGCGCGACGCTATATGGTGGCGATCAGTCGCACGGACGCAATGCGGCATTGCTCGATCCCGCCAAGGACACGGCGCGTGTCAGGGCGATGTATACGCATCCCGATTTCGTTCGGCGTGGCGTTGGCCGACTGATCCTCGCCATTTGCGAGAGCGCGGCAAGGGAGGAAGGCTTTCGCCGCGTCGAGCTCGGGGCGACCATGGCCGGGGAGCCGCTCTATCGGGCCTGCGGCTATCAGCCGGGCGAAAAGTTCTTCGACGGCAGCGGCGGCGCGCCGGTTCCGATCCTGAAAATGTGGAAGACGATTTGAGAGGGGAGAACGCCGATGGCGGCCTATCTGATTGCCGATGTCGATATCACCGACGCGGCCGTATTCGATCAATACCGGCGTGAGGTTCCGGCCACCGAGGAGCGCTACGGCGGCCGCTATCTTGCGCGCGGCGGCGCGACCAAGGTGTTCGAGGGCGACTGGCACCCGCACCGCCTCGTCATCATCGAATTTCCCGACATGGCATCGCTTTCGGCCTGGTATGATTCACCGGAATACGAGCGTTTGAAGGAGATCCGCTTTCGCAGCGCCAGGACACGCATCCTGGCTGTCGAAGGGATCGCTTTGTCGCCGACCTAGAGCAATTCCAGGAAAAATGTGTGTGGTTTTCCGCCCGGAATTGCGTAAAAAAAGAGATAGAGCGGTTCACCGTTTCCGTGAAACGGTGAAAAGCTCTAGGCCATGATCTGTCGCGCTGGGAGAAATGTGGCGGAGCGATCAGCCGCGCTTACTTGCCTTCGAAGAAAGCGTGGATCGCGGCTTCCAGCTTCTCGATAAGCTCGGCGTTGCGGGTGCTTCCGGCCCAGATCAAGGCATTGAGCCGCATGTCCTTGTTGAGGAAGTTCACCTTCCTCGTTTCCAGCAGATATTGCGCCACGTCGTAATGTCGGCCCTTGATCGCCTCGATGAGCGCGCTGTTGCGGCCGGTCTTGTCGGCCGCATTGACGTCGGCGCCGTGTTCGACGAGCAGCTTGACGATATCCAGATGCCCGGTCCTTGCCGCCTCGATCAGCGCCGTCCGGCCATAATAGTCGGCGCGTGCGTCGATATCGATGTCGGGATGCTTGACCAGTGCCGTTACGGCTGCGTGGTGTCCCTTGGCCGCGGCGAGGCTGAGCGGCGTGCTCTTCCACTTGTTCCTGGAATTCACGTCGATCTGCGGATGCGAAATCAGCGCTTCGAGCACCGGGCCGCGGGCGTTGTGGGCCGCCAGATGCAACGCCGACCAGCCGCCCTCATCGGTCTGATTGATGTCAGCCCCGGCCACCAACTCGGCGCGGAGGGTCTCGATGTCGCCTTTCTCCGCCGCACCCAACAGGGTCGACCAGCCTCTCGCGTCCTCGGCTTCCAGGCCCACTGCAACTGCCTCCGTGAACAGACTTGGCTAGGCTCGCACGCCGACATGGCCGGCGTGCGGTATTTCTGCCGGAAGCCTTTCACAATCGCATGCGTGGGGCAAACAGATTTCCGCGCTGCCAGCGCGGGAACCAGGGATTTCAAGCCGCCTGCAGCCGTTCCCGGCTGGGCTGCGGCGGGAAGGCAATGGCGATGCCGGCCGCGCCCAGGCCGATCAGTGCCGAGCCGATGAACAGCCAGGAATAGCTGGCATAGGCGTCGAAGATCATGCCGCCGGCGAGCGGCCCGAACGACATGCCGAGGCTGGACAACAGGGTCGCGGCGCCAAGCACCGTCCCGATGATGCGCGGCCCGAAATAGTCGCGCGCCAGCACCGCATAGAGCGGCATGACGCCGCCATAGGTGGCGCCGAAGATGATGGCCAAGAGATAGAACTGCTCGAGATTGCCGACGGCGAGGTAGGCGGCGATCACCACCGCCTGGATGACGAGGCCCACGATCAGCACCGGCTTGGCGCCCAGCCTGTCGCCGAGCACGCCGTAGAGCACGCGGCCGCCAAGGCCGGCAAGGCCCTCGACGCTGTAGATCGACACCGCGGCCATCGGCGCCACGCCGCAGGACATGGCATAGCTCACCATGTGGAAGATCGGCCCCGAATGCGCCGCGCAGCAGGCGAAGAAGGTCATCCCCAGCACCAGGAACTGCGGCGAGCGCAGCGCCTGGCCGACGCTAAAGCCGGGATCGTCCGCGACAGGCGCGGGCGCGCCGCCATCCGCTGCCGCGGCCGCCACCTGCGGCTGGCGCACCAGCAAGACGGCGGGCAGCAACAGCACCCAGGCCATGATGCCGATGTCGAACATGGCGGTACGCCAGTCATAGGCGGTGATCAGCCAGCGCGCGAAGGGCGAGATGGTCATCGGCGCCACGCCCATGCCAGCCGAGACCAGCGACACGGCAAGGCTGCGATGGGTGTCGAACCAGGCGGTGGTCAGCGCGATCATCGGCGCGAAGAAAGCGCTGGCCGCCAGCCCGACGATCACGCCGTAGCTCAGCTGGAAGACCAGCAGCGATTGGGCGCGGCTCGCCACCACCAGCGACAGGCCGAGCAGCACCGCGCCGGCGAGGACGACGGGACGGGCACCGACGCGGTCATAGACCGCGCCCCAGGCGAAACCGCCAACGCCCATCACCAGGAAGTTCAGCGTCATGGCAGTGGAAATGCCGGTGCGCGACCAGTTGGTGTCGAGCGCCATCGGCTCGAGAAAGATTGCCAGCGAAAACATCGCGCCGAGCGCCACACAGGTCATCAGCGCGCCGGCGGCGACGATCACCCAACGGTAGGAATTGTTCATGGTCTTCTCCCGAAATCGGTTCGATGCGGCGCGACTTTTTCCAGCTCCGTTGCGCCGCTTGCGTCCGAAGGACGTTGGTCCGACATCGAATCCGACAATCCGGTTGCATTTTTTATCCAGTCTGCGCGGAAGTCCATCCGGAATGGCGAAGGCAGGCGGCGCAAGCGCCAAAAATTCCCTTCCGAATTGACGAGCCGATCTGCGGCGCTAGCTTTGTGGGTCTCGTGAACGGGAGATATCGCTCATGGAGCTGCATCGCGGCCGCCTCATCGACCACATCCAGCTGGTGGTCAGAGATCTCAAAGCCAGCCGGCGCTTCTATGAAGCGGTGTTCAAGGTGCTTGGTGTTCCGATCGGTGGCGAGGCCGAGGACTATTTCTGGGCCGACGAATTGTTCATCTCCAGTCTCGACAGCCGGGCAGCGAGGGGACAACTGACCGGGCGCCATCACCTGGCCTTCCAGGCCAGGGACAGCGCCATGGTCGATGCCTTCTACAAAGTGGGCCTGGATGCCGGCGGCGCCGACAATGGTGCGCCAGGCGAGCGGCCCTACCATCCCGGCTACTACGCAGCCTTTCTGCTCGACCCCGACGGCAACAACATCGAGGCGGTGTTTCACGGTCAGGCCAAGCGGAGCGCTGCTTCGGTCGAGATCAATTTCTAGGGCAGTTCCAAGAAATTTCCCGGCGGTCTCCACCAGAATTCTCTTGAAAACAAGGAGTTGCAGCGGTTTACCGATTCAGACATTGAACCAGATCAAGCCGGGGCGTAGCGGTTGACCACCATGCCGCAGGCATAGGCTTTCGAGCCGACGAGGCGCAGTTTCCTGAACCCGCCCTGGTCGAAAATCCGCTCGCCGTCGCCGAGCGCTGCCGGATTGATGAACAGCTGGAATTCGTCGACCAGTCCCGCCGCAATCAGCGCCGAGGCAAAGCCCGCACCGCCGAACACCGCCATATCGCGGCCGCCCTCGGATTTCAGCGCCTTGACCTCGCGCGGCAGGTCGCCGCTGGCAAGCGTGGTTCGCTCCCACCGCGACGCCGTGAGCTTGTCGCTCAGCACCACCTTGCGCGCCTCGACGATGCGCTGCGCAAAGGCGTAGAAGCCGTCGCGCGGATAGTTCTTCGCCGCATTGCCCCAATGGGTGAGGTAACCCTCTTCGGCCATCTTGCGGCTGAGCAGGATGGTGTCGATGCCGGCGAATACGGCGTTGAAATCCTGCTTCAATTCGTCGTCCCAGGGGCAGTTGTCGCCCCATTCCCAGAGCTGCCAGTGCTCGTCGCCGGCAGCGCCGACAAAACCGTCGACCGACATCTGCATTTGCAGGATCAGCTTTCCCATCGTCTCTCTCCTCATTCGATCGGCGCGACGCCTCGGTGGATATGGTTTACTTCTGAAATCATTGACGCAAGGAAAAAATGATGTCAATAGTAAAGTGATTTAAAAATGGAACCACAGATATGTCGACAAGGGAAAGATCCGGTTGCCCCATCAGCCTGTCACTCGAATTGCTTGGCGACCGCTGGACGCTGCTGATTGTCCGCGACCTGATTTTCGCGGGGAAGACTCACTTCCGGGAGTTTTTGCTGTCCGACGAGGGCATCTCGTCGCGCACGCTGGCCGAGCGGCTGCAGACCTTGCAGGATGAGGGCATTGTCACCAAAAGCGACGACCCCACCCACAAGCTCAAGGCGATCTATCGGCTGACCGAGGCCGGCATCGATCTGTTGCCGGTGCTGGCGACCCTCGGCGCCTGGGGCAGCAAATACCGCAACGCCGATAACGAACTGGCCAGGATCGCCGAGGAGCTGGCGGCGGGCGGCGAGGCGGCGCTCGAGCAGATGAAGAAGAAGCTGCGCGCCGAGCATATCGGCCAGGGCGCAACGCTGGCTTCCTCTTCGCGGTGACGGCCCGGGCTACATCGACACGATGTCGCCCAGCCTCATCCTTCCCATCCCGCAAATCGCTGTGGCCTGAGCCATATCTGCTTCGGATTGTCGTCGCCCGAAAGCACGGCGTCTGCCACCCAGCGCGCTGTGGCGGGGGCGGCATGCCTGCCGATCGAGCCCATGCCGCAATGCACATAGAGCCCCTCGATAGCGGTGCGGCCGTCGACTGGCAGCCCGTCTGACAGCATCGGGCGGTTGCCGGGATAGACATTCGTCATCCGGGGTAAGCCGAGACCGGGCAGCATGCGCAGCGTGCGTGCCGCGATGCAGGCAGCCATATCGGTGTTGCGCACCAGATCGCGAAAGGTAGGCTGGCGCCGAGTCTGGATATATTCGCGCAAGCTCATGTTTGTTATGTAAGGTGGCCGCCGTCGGCGGCGTTTGCCTTCCTTTGAGGAACTGGGGAGCGAGTGCCGGGGCAGCAGCTTTGGCCTTCTCTCCGTCACAATCTCGGAGTGTACGCGTACGGATGAAGAGCCAATGGCCTGGCTTTCGAACGTCTGGCGGCGGCAGGCGGATGAAGGGCAGCGCCCAGGACGTTGGCGGCAGGAGCCGCTGAAGCAGCTGGGAGGGATCGCATGGTTGGATTTGCCGAAATGCAGCGGCCGCAGACGGTGGCCGAACAGGTCGCCAATGTGCTGCGCGAGGCGATCGTCGACGGTAGCCTGGCGGACGGCACGGCGCTGCGCCAGGACGAGCTTGCGCTGCGCTTCGGCTTCAGCCGGATGCCGATCCGCGACGCGCTGCGCCAGCTCGAGGCCGAAGGCATCGTCCAGATCCACCCGACCAAAGGTGCGCATGTTGCCTGCATGGACGCCACCGAGATCAGGGAGATCTTTGCCTTGCGCGACCTGCTCGAAAGCCAGGCGCTCAACCTGTCTGTCCCAGTGCTTGGCAGTGAAAAGCTCGACGAGGCAGCGCAGGTGCTCGCCCGCATCGACGCTGAGCCCGATGTCACCCGTTGGGGCGTGCTGAACCGGACCTTCCATCTGGCGCTCTACAGCGCCTGCGGCAACGCCCGGCTGCTCGGCCTGATCGAAGCGCACCACAATGCCGCCGACCGTTATGTCCGTATGCTCCTGTCCAGCCTCGACTATCGCGGCGTCTCGCAGGCTGAACACCGCGAACTGCTCGCCGCCTGCCGCAAGCGCGACGCGGCGGAAGCCGTGCGCGTGCTGAAGAAACATCTCCGCGATGGCATGGAAACGCTGGCCAAGGCCGGGATATTGCGGAACGGGTGACTTGTCCCGCCTGCGCCTCTGCGCATAGCCTCAGCCAGGCTTGCGGGAGGAGAATCGCTTGGACACGCCTGTGGTCATTGTCGGCGCCGGCCCCGCCGGCCTGGCGGTCGGCGCCTGCCTGAAGCGGGCAGGGGTGGATTTCGTCATCCTCGAAAAAGCCGGGCAGGTGGCGCCCGCCTGGCGACGGCACTATCGGCGGCTGCATCTGCATACGGTTAACTCTTTCTCCTCACTGCCGTTCCTGCCATTCCCGCGCGATTATCCGCGCTACGTGCCGCGCGAGCAGGTGGTCCGCTATCTCGACGACTATGCGCAAAAATTCGATCTCGAGCCGCGCTTCGGCGAGACGGTGAAAACCATCCGCCGCGAGGACAGCCGGTTTCGGATCGAGACACAATCGGACAGTCTGAGCGCGCGCCATGTCGTCGTCGCCAGTGGCAACAATGCCGAGCCGATCGTGCCCCGGCTCGCCGGCATCGAGGCTTTCAAGGGCGAGGTGCTGCACAGCGCCGAGTACACAGAGGCCGCGCCCTTTGCCGGCCGCTCGGTGCTGATTGTCGGCATGGGCAACACCGGCGCCGAGATCGCGCTGGACCTTGCCGAGAATGGCGCCAGGCCGACCATTTCGGTGCGCAAGGGCGTCCACATCGTGCCGCGCCAGCTGTTCGGCGTGCCGATCCAGATGGTCGGCATCGCCAGCCGGCCAATGCCGCAGGCGCTGAACGACTGGATGTTCCCGATCATTCTCGATTTCGCGCTGGGCAAGCTCGAAAAATACGGCATCGTGCGACCCAAGCAAGGCATCCTGCAGCAGATCGACGAGGTCGGCCGCATCCCGGTCATCGATGTCGGCACGGTCGACGCGATCACCAAAGGCGCCATCAAGATCGCGCCTGATGTAGCGCATTTCACCGAGCGTGGCGCGGAGTTCGCCGACGGGAGGCAGCAGAATTTCGACGCCGTCATCCTCGCCACCGGCTACCGTCCGGGCTACGAAAAGTTCCTGCCGGCGGAACTGCGGCCGGAGCGCAGCGGCGTCAATGCAAGGTCGTCCGAACTCGGCCTCTATCTCGTTGGCTTCTACAACCCGGTCACCGGCCTGTTGCGGGAGATTGGCAGGGAGGCGAAGGCGGTGGCGGCTGACATTGCGCGGCGGGGATGAACGAGAGGCAGCATTCACAACGAGGGCGCTAACTGATCCCCCTCATCCAGCAGCCATTGCCGCACCGCTTGCGTCGGCTCGGGGTGGCGCTGCTTGCGTGGCACCACGACATGGAAATCCTGCGTGCCGCGCATCTCCGCTTTGATTGGTTGCACCAGTCGGCCGGCGGCAATGTCGGCTGCGACCAGAAAACGGCTGGCCAGTGCGATGCCTTGGCCGGCTATGGCCGCGTCGATCGCCAGGCCGGTTTGGTTGAAGCGCATGCGTTTCGCTTCAGTGGCCATCTTCAAGCCGAGCGCTTTTTCCATGAACTCCGGCCACAGATTGTGCCCATCGTGCAGCAGGACGTGATGTTGGATATCGGTCGGCGCGATCTCGTTCGCGCCGGTCGGCAGCAGCGAAGGGCTGCAGATGGCGACGATCTGCTGTGGAAACAAAAGGTCGACCATCAGCCCGGCGCCGAAGGGCGGACGGCCTTGCCTGACGGCAATGTCGACGCCATCAGCCTGGAAACTCGACAGGCTTTCGCTGGCAAGAATCCTGAGGTCGACAAGCGGATTGTGCGCGACGAACTCCGGCAGTTTCGGGATCAGCCATTTGGTCGCAAAACTCGGCGTGACGCTGATCGTCAGCCGCGCCGGTTCGGGCCGCAGCAGCAAGGTCGCCTCCGAGATCAGGTCGAAGGCGCGGCGTATGTTGGGCACATACGCGCGGCCTTGATCGGTCAGTGCCAGCCCGCGCGGCAGCCGCTCGAACAGTTTTGCGCCGAGATCGGCTTCCAGCCCGCGTATGTGCTGCGCCACCGCGCCTTGCGTCACGTTCAATTCCTCCGCGGCGATGCGGAAGTTGAGGTGACGCGCGGCGGCTTCGAAGGCGCGCAGCGCATTCAACGGCGGCAGGCTCAAGAATGCTTCGGGCATGCAGGAGTTTTTCTACAGCTTGATTTCAGGCTTTCTGGTTCGCACCAGCTAACAAAACCGATTATAGCATTGGTCAAAGCCCGGAAACATCACGTCTCGCCAACCCATGAAGGAAAATCAGATGAGTGTAGAAAAAGTGGCAGTGATCGTGGCCGGTGGCAGCGGCATGGGCGCGGCAGCGGCCAAGCGCCTGGCGGCGGATGGCTTCAAGGTTGCGATCCTGTCTTCCTCCGGCAAGGGCGAGGCCTTGGCCAAGGAACTTGGCGGCTTCGGCGTCACCGGCTCCAACCAGTCAAATGACGATCTGCAGGAGCTTGTCGACCTGACGCTCCAGCGCTACGGACGCATCGACGTGCTGGTCAACAGCGGTGGCCACGGGCCGCGCGCGCCGATCCTGGAGATCACGGACGAGCAGTGGCACACCGGCATGGACGTCTATCTGCTCAACGTCATCCGCCCGGTGCGCATCGTGGCGCCGCAAATGGTCAAGCAGAAGGCCGGCGCCATCATCAACATCTCGACGGCCTGGGTGGTTGAGCCGAGCCCGATGTTCCCGACATCCGCTGTGTTCCGCGCCGGTCTCGCCGCTTATACCAAGATCTTCGCCAACACCTATGCCGCCGACAACGTGCGCATGAACAATGTGCTGCCCGGCTGGATCGACAGCCTGCCGGCCACCGAGGAGCGCCGCGACTCGGTGCCGATGCAGCGCTATGGCACCTCTGAGGAAATTGCCGCCACCATTGCCTTCCTCGCTTCGGAAGGCGCCGGCTACATCACTGGCCAGAACATCCGCGTCGACGGCGGCATCATCCGCGCCATCTGATCAAAGCAGGTCAAGACGTAATCACCAGATCGCAAAAGATCGCGATCAAACAAGGAGATAGAGCGGCATTCTGACTCTGTTCGCGATGGGCGCTATTTCCCGGTCATCAGATTGAAAACCAGCTGCCGCAGATTGCCGCCGGGACCGAATTCGACCTTGTCGAAGTCCCGGCTGGCCTGCCGCTGCGCCAGCGAGATTTTGGCAAGCTGCCGGGTCAGCTCGGCCCGGATCTTGCTGCAGCCGGGGTCATCGGCGATCGTCAGGCCGACGCTCACGGCTTCGATCTTGTGCACCATCTCGACGATGGCTGCGCCATGCACCTTTTCATGGGCGGCGAGCCCGGCGGCGAAAGTCTCCCAGCTCTTTTGCACGGCAGGCGACAGCGACGCGGCGGGTTTGGGCAAGGTGTAGGTGATGATGAGTTTCGGTCGCGCCGATCGCAGCATGCAGGCGCCGCCTTGCGGCTTGTAGTCCCTGGTCCAGGTCAGCTTGAAATTGGTGTGCGCAATGACCCGCCCTTTGCCGAGCAACGGGCCCGCTTCGCCGATCGATGCATAGAGTTCGGGGCCGCTTTGGCCCGATATGGCGTAGGTCTCGACCTTCTCGAGCGGCTTCCAGTCCGCGCGTGCAGGCGAGGCGAGGGACAAGGCCGCGAGCTGGACGAACAAAACGACTGGTTTCATGCTGATGTCAAAGGGCTGCCATGGGTTATGCACTTCGCTCTAGCATTGGGCGCGGCAGCTGACAAAGCCGTTGCAGGATTCAACCGCCGCGGCAGGCGGCGTCGTAGTCGGCGAGCACCTGACCGATCGCCGCGTGAAAAATCGCCTCGGGATTGCCAGCCGGTCCAAGTCCGGCCGGCAGCGTCGGCAGGAACTGCCGCATCAGCGTTTCCGGAATGGCGATGCCATTCAAAGCCGCGCGCAGGCGGCCAACGGCGGCGACAGCAGTGGGGTTGCTCCAATAATAGCGGATCCGGTCGCTGTAGCTGTAGTGGCGCTGCAGACGAAGGCTCTTCTCATCGCCATGATAGTGACTGTGCCAATTGCCGGGCGACGCCAGCATCACCCGCTCCATTGTGCGTGCTAGCGATCTCTCGCCATAGTCCGCGACGATTTCGGAGGCGATCAGGTCGAGCCCGTAGAGCGCCTCGCGCAAGGCAAATGTCAGGCCTGGGCCTACCTTGAGGATGGGAAAGCCGCTTTGGACGAGCGCCGTCAGCGCCGCGCGGCTCTGGTAGTCGGTGGAATGCGCCTCGTAGACCAGCGTCGGTTCCTCGTCGAGCAGTCCGGTCAGCGCCTTCGACGCCTCGGACCTGTAGGCGATGACATTCCGGCTGCCGAACTCCACGCCTGGCTGCACCACCACGGCGATGACGCGGCCGAATGCTTCGGCGACGCCCTCCCGGGCGAAGATTTCGCGATGAACCTCTATCGTGCGGCGCGCCGCCGCCGCTTCGGTGGGTTTCAGGTCACTGATCGCGTGGTCAACGCCCCCGGGCGCGGGAACCTCGGTGCCGATGATGTAGACGGGTGGCACGCCGCCGGATTCGCGCGCTGCCTTTTCGGCCGCCCTGGCGAGCCGCGCCGCCCGCGTGGCGATGGTTTCGTCGTCGAGCGCGGCGGGCTCGCCCGCGCAGCCCATCGAGGCGTCGAGGTGGATCTTGCTGAAGCCCGCCCAGACGTAAGCCGTGACCATGGCTTCGGCCTTGGCCATCGCCTGCGCCGCCGGCTCGGTGCGCCAAGGGTTGGGTCCCAGGTGATCACCGCCGAAGATGATGCGCGAGGCCTCCAGCCCCTCCTTGCCGGCGATCTCCAGCACAAAGGCGACGAACAGGTCGGGCGTCATCCCTGTGTAGCCACCGAACTGGTTGACCTGGTTGCAGGTCGCCTCGATCAGCAGGCTGGCCTGTTCGTCGGAGACCGCACGCCGTATCGCCGTCTGGATCACCAGCGGATGCGCCGAGCAGATCGAGGTTACGCCGTAAGGCGATCCGTTTGCCCGCGCGCTGGCGAGCCCTGCAAGCGAATTGATCGTCATGTCTGCCTCGCTGTACCGGCGATGAAGTCGTCAAGCCCGTCGAAGCCGGCAACGCCCTCCATCGGGCCTTGCCGCGTGACGTTGCGGGCGCCGGCCGCATTGGCATAAAACAGCGCCTTGGCCGGCTCCATCCCGCCGCGCCGGCAGGTCAGGTAGGTCGCGCCGAAACAGTCGCCGGCGCCGGTCGGGTCCACTTCCTCGACCACGAAGCCCGCGCAATCGATCCTGGTGCCGTCGGCCCCGAAATAGGAAGAGCCGGCAGCGCCGCGCTTCAGTACGATCTCGCCGACCCCCCTGGCGATCAGCGCCGCCACCGCCTGGCGTTCGTCATCGACGCCGGCCGCGGCGGAGAGCTCGTCGCCGGACGGCAGCAGCAGGTCGGCATCGTCGACCAGTGCTGAAAACAGCGTGCCATCGGCGCCGGCGATCAGCTCCTTGCGCATATTCGGATCGAAAGAAGTCGAGCCGCCGCGGGCGCGCACTGCTTGCACGGCGTAGGTGACGATTTCCCTCAGCCCGGCAACCGACAGCGTCGATCCCATGATGTGCAAATGGCCGGCTCTATCCGCCAGCAGGCGTGCAGCGGCGGTAAGGCGGATCTGCCCGGCGGCGGATTCGGCGATGTTGTAGACAAAGTCGCGGCCGCCATCGGGTCGGTAGCGTACGAACGCGCTTCCGGTGGGGTAGCGGTCGCTGACATCAACGGCCGAAACGTCGACGCCGTCGCGCTTCAGTCTCTCCAGATTGGTCGTTCCGAAATCGTCGCGGCCGACGCAGCCGATCAGCCCGGCGCTGCCGCCCAGCCTTGCCACTTGGTCAATGAAGATTGCCGGTGCGCCGCTAGGGAATGGCCCGACCAGGGTCTGCGGCTCAACGAAGCCAAAACCCCGTTCTATCGCCATGATCTCGACCAGGATTTCGCCGGCGACAATCGTTGGTCCCACGGCCTCGGCGGCGATCTCCCTGCGGCGGCTCATTGCCTGCAATTTCGTCTCCCCCAAAGCCTTCCCTCCCAGAGCCGCACGCGATGCGGTCCGCGGTGGACCGCACGATAGCGCCTGGCTGTGGGTCGAGGTAAATCGCGGCGAAAGCAAAGTCAAGGCAAAACTATACGCATGTACATTTTATGTGGCGGGTCGGTGACTTTATCAACGCGCCTGTCTGCGCACAGCCATGCATGAAGCGTGGCCGTCGTGACAAAATTCCCGCCATTTATGCCTTGACAGTGGATGTTTTGTAGCGCAATGAAATATACACGCATGTTCAGTTATTCATGCGCATTCGTAAGGGAGGAATCGCAAATGCCAACGTGTAAGCTTATCGGAATTCTCGCCGTGTCGGCCGCTGCTTCGGCGCTCGCGACGGGCGCGGCGCTCGCCACGGAAATCACGGTTGCCACGGTCAACAATGGCGACATGATCATCATGCAGAAGCTGTCGCCGGAATGGGAGAAGGCGACCGGAAACAAGGTCAACTGGGTGGTGCTGGAGGAGAACGTTCTGCGCGAACGCGTCACAACCGACATCGCCACCAAGGCCGGCCAGTTCGATGTTCTCACTATCGGCGGCTATGAGACGCCGATCTGGGGCAAGGCAGGCTGGCTGACGTCCCTCAACGATCTCGGCGACGATTATGACTATGACGATCTGATCACGCCGGTGCGCAGCGGCCTGACAGTCGACGGCAATCTCTATGCCGTGCCATTCTATGCCGAAAGCTCGTTCACGCTCTACCGCAAGGACCTTTTCGACGCCGCCGGCCTGAAGATGCCGGAGCAGCCGACCTACGACCAGATCACGGAATTCGCCGACAAGCTCACTGACAAGTCGAAGGAACAATATGGGCTCTGCCTGCGCGGCAAGCCGGGCTGGGGCGAGAACATGGCCTTCGTCGGCACGCTGGTGAACACATTCGGTGGCCGCTGGTTCGACATGGACTGGAAGCCGCAGATCAATTCGCCCGAGTGGAAGAAGGCGATCGGCTGGTATGTCGACACGATGAAGAAGGACGGTCCTCCGGGCGTCAGCTCCAACGGCTTCAACGAGAACCAGACGCTGTTCGCGTCGGGCCATTGCGCCATGTGGATCGACGCCACCTCGGCGGCGGGCCGCGTCTACGATCCGAAGCAGAGCAAGGTCGCCGACAAGGTGGCCTTCGCCAAGGCGCCGGTGGCGGTCACGCCCAACGGCTCGGCCTGGGGCTGGGCATGGAGCCTCGCCATCCCGGCCTCGTCCAAGAAGGCGGACGCCGCGAAGTCCTTCGTCAAGTGGGCGACCTCGAAAGCCTATGTCCAGCGCGTCGGCGAGACCGAGGGCTGGGTCGCGGCACCTCCGGGAACGCGCAAATCCACCTATGCCAGCGCGGACTACCAGAAGGCCGCGCCCTTCGCCGCGACGGTGCTTTCGGCGATCGAATCCGCCGACCCAACCAAGCAGACCAAGGATCCGGTGCCTTATACCGGCATCCAGTTCGTTGCCATCCCTGAGTTCCAAGGCATTGGCACCGAGGTCGGCCAGGCGGTCGCCGCCGCCGTCACCGGCCAGAAGTCGGTCGACGACGTGCTGGCCGGCGCTCAGACCGAAGTGGAGCGGACCATGACCGAGGCCGGCTACATCAAATAGGCAATAGCAACGCCAGGAGCGGAGCGTGTGCCGCTCCTGGCGATCCCGGCCTGTCCAGACCTCCCGTTGCAGCAGGCCGGGAGGATGCACGGACCCCGCCAGAGCATTTTAGGGTCCGTGCGTTCTCCAAAAGGCCACGCACTGGCCGCCGCCTGGCGGCCCGGATATCGTTTCTTGAAACTCGGGAAAAAATCGCAATGAAGCTGACCGACAAGATTGCCCTGATCACAGGCGGCGCGCGCGGCATCGGGCTGGGCTTCGCGCAAGCCTTTGTCCGCGAAGGCGCCAAAGTTGTGATCGCCGACATCGACATCGATCGCGCGACCAAGGCGGCCGCCGCAATCGGTCCGGCGGCAAGCGCCGTCTGGCTCGACGTCACCGACCTCGATGCGATCGAGACTGTCGTGGCCGAGATCGATAAGAAATTCGGCGGCATCGATATACTCGTCAACAACGCGGCCATCTTCGACATGGCGCCGATCACCGATATCACCGAAGCAAGCTATGACCGTGTCTTCGACATCAATCTCAAGGCCCCGCTGTTCGTGATGAAGGCGGTGGCCAATGTCATGATCGCGCGCGGCCGCGGCGGCAAGATCATCAACATGGCGAGCCAGGCCGGCCGCCGCGGTGAAGCTCTCGTGACGCTTTACTGCGCCTCCAAGGCGGCGATCATTTCGGCGACGCAATCAGCGGCACTGGCGCTGGTCAAGCATGGCATCAACGTCAATGCCATCGCCCCCGGCGTCGTCGACGGCGAACATTGGGAAGTCGTCGATGCCCACTTCGCCCGCTGGGAGGGATTGAAGCCCGGCGAGAAGAAAGCGGCGGTGGCGAAATCCGTGCCCATCGGCCGTTTCGCGCGGCCCGAGGACGTTGCCGGCCTCGCCGTCTTTCTCGCCTCTTCCGACAGCGACTACATCCTGGCCCAGACCTACAATGTCGACGGCGGCAACTGGATGAGTTGAGACGCCGGCGCCCACTCGGAACGTCAAGACGAGAGGACACAATGAAAGCCATCCGATTTTCCGGCGCTGGTATTGCCGGCATGGCGGAGCTGGATTTGCCAGACATCGCGCCCGGGCATGCGCTGGTGCGGGTCCGTGCCGCCGGCCTCTGCCACACCGACATCGAGGTGCTGCATGGCCGCTATGGCGAGGGAGCGTTCCCCCTCGTTCCCGGCCATGAATATGCCGGTGTCGTCGAAGCCGTCGCGGGAGACGTCACCGCCGTGCGGCCCGGCGACCGGGTCGCCGTCGACCCCAACATACCTTGCGGCCATTGCGCCAGCTGCAGGAAGGGTCTCGCCAATCTGTGCGCTTCGCTCAAAGCCTATGGCGTGACCGAGGACGGCGGCTTCGCCGAGTTCAGCCTCGTCGCCGTCGATCATCTGTATGATATCGGCGAACTCGGCTTCGCCACCGCCGCATTGGCCGAGCCGCTTGCCTGCGTGCTCAACGGCCTCGGCGCCGCCGGCATCGAGCAGCGCATGCCAGCCACCGCACTGGTCTTCGGCGCCGGGCCGATCGGTCTGCTGCTGGCGCTGTCGCTGAAGGCGACGGGGGTGGCAAAGGTGGCTGTCGCCGACCTCAGCGAGCCGCGCCTTGCCTTCGCCGAGGCGCTCGGACTAGAGCCGCTAATGTCTGGATCGCAGGTGCTTTCGGCAAAGGCGCGGTGCTTCGATTTCGTCGCCGACGCCACCGGCGTCGCCAAAGTGGTCGAAGGCATGATCGGCTTCACCGCGGATGGCGGCACGGCACTCGTCTTCGGCGTCTGCCCCCCCGATGCCAGGATCTCGGTGGCGCCGTTCGAGATCTTCCGCCGGCAGATCAGGCTGGCCGGCTCGCATTCGCTGAACCGCAACATCCCGCAGGCGCTCGACATCCTCAAGCGCGACGACGGCACCATGGCGAGGCTGGTCAGCCACCGCTTACCGCTTGCCGAAATGCTGCCCTTCTTCGCCAAGACGAGCGGCGATCCAGCGACGATGAAAGTCCAGTTTGCGGCTGATATTTGAATGAGGATGCACGGCACGTCATGAACCGGCAAACTGGCTCTACCACCGGTGAAACCTTGCTGCTTTGCGCGGCAGGGTGACTCACGTAGACAGGGACGGGAAGGTCGAACAGGGGCGGCAGATGGCAAAGACGATAAGGACGATGGAGGATTTCTCGGACTTCGTCGGCTTGTCTCGCACTACCGTCTCCAAATATTTCAACGACCCTAGTTCCGTCCGCAAGAACACCCGCAGCGCCATCGAGGCGGCGCTGAAGAAATCCGATTTCCGGCCGAGCATGTTCGCGGTCAACCTCAACCGCCGCCGCAGCAACATCCTCGGCGTCATCATCCCGAACTCGACCGACCCGTTCTACATGGCGCTGACCCGCCGCATCGAGCTGATCGCCAACGAGGCCGGCTTCCTGGCCTTCGTGCTGTCCTCCGACGGCCGCGCCGAAATGGAGGACCAGGCGATCCAGACGTTTCGCTCGATGAACATTGCCGGCGCCATTATCGCGCCGCTCGGCGTGCAGTCACACCACCGCATCCTGGCCGAGCTCGGATCGAGCATCCCGCTGATCTATGTCGACTCGCCGCTCGACGAGACATCCTCCTTCGTCGGCACCGACAACCGGCAGAGTTTCAGGCTGATCGTCGATTATCTCTGCCGCTCCGGCGAGCCGCCCTGCTACTTCGCCATGCCTCTGGTCAACAACAATGCCTCGGCGCGCCAGGACGCCTATGTCGAGGCCATGCGGCAGTTCAAGATGACGCCGTCGATCGTGCCGGTCGAGGACGTGCGCTCGTGGGATTTCGAAAAGTTCGGCTATGACGAGGCGATGCGCATCCTGAAAAGTAGCGGCTTTCCGACCAAAACCGTGCTGTGCGCCAACGATCGCGTCGCCTTCGGCGTGCTCGGCGCCGCCTTCCAGCTCGGACTGAAGGTCGGCCACGGGGCGGATTGCGACTTCAGGGTCGCCGGCCATGACGACCATCCGCTGTCGCGCTATGCCTGCCCGCCGATCACCACAGTAGCGCAGAATTACAACGAGATCGGCCGCCTCGCCATCGGCCTGCTGCTCGAGCGGCTGGATGAGGACGCGTCCGCCGCAAAGCGGGCAGGCGCGCGCATACTGCTCAACGCCGAGCTGATGCTGCGCAGTTCGGCGTAAGTAGCCGATCTCCTGCGTTCATATCGCAGGATTCGGGTGGCAACTGTCGCGGATCCCATGCATGGCTGGCGGCGACCGCAGCGAAGGACAGCCATGCTCACGCTTCATGATTACCTGCCATCGCAAAACGGCTGGAAGGCAAGAGTTGTACTGGGGCTGCTCGACATTCCTTATGACAGCCGCCTGGTGTCGATCTTCGAGGGTGAGAGCCACACCGACGCCTTCCTGAAGCTCAACCCGGCCGGTGCCGTCCCGGTGCTTGAGTTGGAGGATGGCCGCGCGATCGCTGAATCGAATGCGATCCTCATTTACCTCGCCGAGGGCACGCCGTTTCTGCCGGCCGACCGCTATGTCAACGCCAAGATCATGCAATGGCTGTTCTTCGAACAGTACCATGTCGAGCCGGTTATCGGGTCGCTGCGTTTCTGGACGCTGACCGGAAGGCTGGAGCGCAACCAGGCGATGGTCGCGGCCAAGCGCGAAGCCAGCGCCCGCACGCTCGCCGCGCTGGAGCGCAGCCTGAACGATACGCCGTTCCTTGTCGGCGACACGCTCACCGTCGCCGACATCGCCGTCTATGCCTACGGCCACCTGGCCGAAGATTGCGCCTTCGCGCTGGCGGACTATCCGGCTGTCCTCGCCTGGATGGATCGAGTGGCGGCTGCCATCGGTCCCGGCTATCCCGTGCATGCCTACGGCATCGATCCGCATTCCAATGCCTGACGGCAAAAGCCGCGCGTTCACCTTGTCTCACCGAAAACAAGACCCAGATTCTGTCTGTCGGCGGGGTTCGAGCTCGCAATCCGCCGGCTGGATGCCGCATCCCGGCGTCATCTCGACGACAGGCCGGCACCTTGCATGGAGGTGACCATGACACGCGACGACATCATTTCGGTGTTAGGCCCGGTAGACGAGGCGGTCATTGCCGACATCGCGCTGACCGGCGCTAGCCTTGAAGAACTGCGCGAGGCCTTCGCCTGGCTTGGCGCCGACGAGGCGCTGGTCAACGAAGGCCGCCCCTTGCCTGGAACGAAGGTGGCGCGGCTGATCGAGATCCTCGACATGCCCGAGGACGAGGATGGCCCGGTGGCGCCGGCGATGGGGTTTCAGTAGGGCCTCACTTCTACGCCCTCGACAGCAGCCTGCGCATGATCAGCGAGGCGTGGCCGGCGACGCCGTGCGCGGCCGGCCGGCGCTCGACCGCCTCGAAGCCGTGCTTGCGGTAGAAGGCGATCGCCCGGTCATTGCCTTCGATCACTTCCAGCGCAATCGAGGGAATGCCGGCATGGGCGGCGAGCACGGCGTGCAGCAGGTCGGTGGCGAGCCCGCTGCCGAACTCGGTCTTGTCGATATGCAGCCGGTCGAGCATGACATCGCCACGATCGTCCATCGCCGCCATCGCATAACCGGCGATCGACCCGTCCGGCCGCTCGGCCACGAACGACATCTTGTTGTCATCGCTGAGTTCCTCAGCCAGCCGCTCAGGCGCGTGCCTGCCGTCGGAGAGCCGCGCGGTGGTCTCGGATCCCATGATCGGTGAATAGGTGCGCCGCCAGGATTCGCCCAACAGGCGCGACACCGACGGCACGTCTTTTGCGGTCATGGCTCTGATCTGGGTCATCGCCTGCGATCATGCCGAGATCGCGCCGGCAATCAAGAGCCGCGCAGGGTGCGAAAAAAGGATCGTCCTACCGATCGATCGTCGTCATCACCCGCTCATTGTAGCGCGGGCCTGCGACCTTGCCCGGCGCAAGCGCCGCGCTAAGCGCAGCCATTTCGGTGGGTTCGAGCTTGATCGCCGCCGCCGCGACATTCTCCTCCAGATACTTGCGCCGCTTGGTGCCGGGAATCGGCACGATGTCGATGCCGAACCTGTCGCCCTTGGCGAGCACCCAGGCCAGCGCGATCTGTGCGGGTTTCACTCCCTTCGCAGCTGCGACCTCTTGCACCGCGGCGGCTGCGGCGACGTTGGTGTCGAAATTGGCGCCCTGGTAGCGCGGGTCGCCGCGGCGGAAATCGCCTTCGGGGTACTCCTCGGCGCGCTTGACCTCGCCGGCGAGGAAGCCGCGGCCGAGCGGCGCGAACGGCACCAGGCCGATGCCGAGCTTTTCGAGCAACGGGATGATCTCCGGCTCCAGGTTGCGCTCCCAAAGCGAATATTCGCTCTGCAGCGCCGACACCGGGTGCACCGCATGCGCGCGGCTGATGTTGGCCGCGCCTGCCTCCGACAGGCCGAAGAAGCGCACCTTGCCTTCGGCAACCAGGCGGCCGATCGTACCGGCGACGTCTTCCATCGGTACCGCAGGGTCGACGCGGTGCTGGTAGTAGAGGTCGACATGGTCGGTGCCGAGCCGCTTCAGCGAGCCTTCGAGCGCCTCGCGAATATGGTCGGGCCGGCTGTCCCGCTCCGTGCCGACCTGTCTGCCGTTTTCGATGCGGAAGCCGAATTTGGTGGCAATGGTCACCTCATCGCGCCGGCCCTTCAGCGCTCGCCCGAGCAATTCTTCATTGGCATAGGCGCCGTAGACTTCCGCCGTGTCGAGGAAGGTACAGCCCAGTTCGATGGCGCGGTGCAATGTGGCGATCGATTCTGCCTCGTCGGCCGGACCGTAAGACTGGCTCATGCCCATGCAGCCGAGGCCGATCGCCGACACTTGCAGCCCTTGGCTGCCGAGTTTGCGGGTTCTGAGGGTCATTGCTGTTCTCCTTGAGAGCACGGAGAAACTATAGAAGCCGCTCGCTCAATTTCCAGAGACGCTCGGCCGATTCAGGATCGATAGCATAGGGCATCACGCCCAGCGTCCCCGGGCATGTGGGGCCCGCAGCGGGCTTTTTTGCTGCCGCCGGATCGTGCTGCCGCCAGACTGGTTGGCAGTCCAAAATTGACAGAACAGCCGATCTCCAGCATCCTTGAGGGGCCGCCATGTCTTGCGGTTGTTGTGTGTGAGCGGTTCATGGTCAGTCCCGTCGCCAGCCAGAAGTCCAAACGCGCCGCGGTGCGCAAGGCGCTTGACCGCCACAAGGTGTACATCACCGCGCAAAGCTTTTCCGGTGGGGTCTACTCGGCCCGCGTGCTGGTCGATGGCGAGGCCTACTGGGTCGATGAATTCCGGCTGAGCCAGCTGCAACAGGGGCTGACTCCGGCCGAGCTGGACTTGATGCCAGCCGCCGACGATTGAGCATTCCAGGATGAAGAGGGCAAGGTTGGCGGGACAGCACCCCCCTCTGTCCTGCCGGACATCTCCTCCACAAGGAGGGAGATTAGCCGTTTTGCCGCCGGCTCCCTTTTTGCATCGCTGGAAATTGACGAAGGCATACGCGTCATCCGATCTCCCCCCTTGCGGGGGAGATGGCCGGCAGGCCAGAGGGGGGTGTGAAGGAACGCGACGCCTGCAAGCCGGCCATGCCGCCGCTCCCGTCTAACTCATGCCTCCCTCCAAGCTCAAATCCTACCGCGCCAAGCGCGAATTCAGCCGCACCCCGGAACCGGCTGGCGGGCTCATTTCCGGCGACGGCAACCGCTTCGTCGTGCACAAGCATCACGCCACCGCCGACCATTACGATCTGCGCCTGCAGGTCGGCGGCGTGCTGAAAAGCTGGGCGGTGCCGCGCGGGCCTTCGCTCAACCCGGCCAACAAGCGGCTCGCCGTCGAGACCGAGGACCATCCGCTCGAATATATCGACTTCGAAGGTGTCATTCCCGAAGGCGAATATGGCGGCGGGCCGATGATCGTCTGGGACACCGGCACCTGGGCGCCGATGGACGATGTCGACAAGAGTTTGCGCACCGGCGCGTTCAAGTTCCGGCTGGCGGGCGAAAAACTCAATGGCGGCTGGATGCTGACCCGGCTGAAGCCCAAGCCCGGCGAAGACGAGAACAAGAAGAACTGGCTGCTGTTCAAGGAGCGCGACCTCGCCGCTGATACCAGCCTCGATATCCTGGAAGCGCGGCCGGAAAGCGTGAAATCGGGCAAGCGCATCGAGGAGCTGGTGGCGCCGCCGAAGAAGCCGGCCCGCCTGCCGCCCAAACCCGGCGCGCTGAAACCCGGCGCGCTGCCCGGCGCTGTCAGAGGCGATCCGCCGTCGCGCATCGAGCCGCAACTCGCAACCCAGGTGCCGAAGCCACCAGGCGGGCCAGTGGAGGATACGGGCGAGCTCTGGCTGCATGAGATAAAATTCGACGGCTATCGCACCATGGCGCATATTGCGGGTGGTGAGGTCCGGCTGATCACCCGCGGTGGTATCGACTGGACGAAGCGCTACGGCGACCTGCCGCAGGCCTTTGCAAAGCTGCCTCTCGACCAGGCGATCATCGACGGCGAGATCATGGTGCTGGACGGCAAGGGCATTTCCCGTTTCGCCCTACTGCAGGATGCGCTGTCGGCGGGTGCCGGCTCCAAATTGCATTTCTACGCCTTCGATCTCTTGCATCTCGACGGCTGGGATCTGCGCAGGGCGCCGCTCGCAAAGCGCAAGGCGCTGCTTGCCGAACTGCTTGCCGGCCTCGGCGCCAACTCCGCCATCCAGTTGAGCGATCATGTCGAGGGCGACGGGCAAGGGCTCTACGAGCAGGCCTCGAATCTTGGGCTGGAAGGCGTCGTGTCCAAGCGCGCCGACGCCATCTACCAGAGTGGCCGCACCAAGAGCTGGACCAAGGTCAAGGCGCTGCAGAATGGCGATTTCATCATTGCCGGCTACACCGTCTCCGACGCGGCCGAAGGGCTGGCCGCGCTCGGTATGGCCGAATTCGAGGATGGCGAACTGCACTATCGCGGCAAGGTCGGCACTGGCTTCGATGCCGCGACGGCAGCGGAATTGCTCGCAAGGCTGGAACCGCTGCGCGATGGCGCGACGGCGCCCGACGGCGTGCCGCGCGAGATCATGCGCGAGATGAAATGGGTGCGGCCGCTGCTGTCGGCGCGCATCCACTATGCCAACCGCACGGCCGACAATGCGTTGCGCCATGGCGTGTTCCGTGGGTTGCGCGATGTCGGCCTGTCGACGCCGGTGTCGCCGAAGCGCAGACGGCTGATCGCCGAGGCAGACCTCGCCACAATCTGGGTGACCAATCCGGAGCGGCGGCTGTTTGGCAAGACAGGGCCGACCAAACTCGACATCGCCGTCTATTACGCGCTGGTCGGCGACTTCATGCTGCCGCACATTATGGGCCGCCCGGTGTCGCTGGTGCGCTGCCCGACCGGCCTGCCGAAGGACTGTTTCTTTCAGCGCCACGCCTTCACCGGCATGCCGCCTTCCGTCGTCACTTTCGAGACCGCCAATTCCGAAGGCGAGGTCAAGTCCTATCTGTCGGTCGAAGGCGCCAAAGGCTATCTGGCGCTGGCGCAGTTCGGCGTCGTCGAGTTCCACACCTGGGGCACGCATCGCACCCATCTCGACAAGCCCGACCAGATCGTGCTGGACCTCGATCCGGGCGAGGGAATTTCGTGGCGCGAAGTGGTCGAAGCCGCCGTCCACATCAAGGGCGAGCTGGAGGGGCTGGGGCTGGTGCCTTTTGCAAAAACATCGGGCGGCAGCGGTATCCACATCACGGTGCCGGTGACCGGCAAGCAGAACTGGAAGAAGCTGCACCAGGCGACCAGCGCCATATCCACCCATCTGGCGGCCAGCGCGCCCCACACCTTCACCACCACCATGGGCAAGGAAAACCGCAAGCGGCGCATTTTTATCGACTATCACCGCAACGCGCGCGGCCACACCTCCGCCGCCCCCTATTCGCTGCGCGCCCGCACCAACCTGCCGGCCTCGACGCCGGTGAGTTGGAGCGACCTGGAGACCATCGATGCGCCGCAGGATCTGAACTATTCCTCGCTGCCGGGCCTCCTGGCGACTTCGGGCGATCCCTGGGCGGACATCGATGATTTTGCCCGGGACTTGCCAGCCTTCAAAATCTAGGTTCCTCGCCCCCACAACGTGGGGGAGAGGTGTCCGCGTAGCGGACGGAGAGGGGGCTTGCGCCGACGCTCCAAGGTTCAGACGCCCCTTGGAAACACTCAGGCTTGCGCCATCCCCCTCTCCGTCTCGGCTTCGCCGAGCCACCTCTCCCCCGCTCCGCGGGGGCGAGGAACCGGTGCTGCGCCATCGACGCTCCAGACAATTTGAATTATCCTCTCGCCTGAGCCCTTGAAACATTTAGTCAGGAATTTGATGTAGCGTCAGGGATCGATGTAGGATTTTGGCAGCGCCATTCGTCCTCCGGACGAAGCGCTGCATCGGTGTGTCAGTGCATGGCCGCGTAGGAGAGAGTTCATGGCGCCCAGGGCAAGTTGGAAAGGTTACCTCAAGCTCAGCCTCGTCAGCTGTCCGGTCCGGCTCTATCCGGCAACGACGACCAGCGAGCGGATCTCGTTCAATCAGCTGCACAAGAAGACCCACAATCGCATCAACATGAAGCCGGTCGACCCTGAGCTGGGGCTGGTCGAGCGTTCGGATCTGGTCAAGGGCTACGAGTACGAGGACAAGCAGTACATCATCATCGATGATGCCGACCTCGATACGGTCAGGATCGAATCCAACCACACGATGAACATAGAGGCCTTCGTCGATGAAGACGAGGTCGACGTCATCTACCAGGATGCGCCGTACTATATGGCTCCGGATGGCGCCATGGCCGAGGAAACCTTCGCCGTGCTGCGCGAAGCCATGCGCAAGTCCGGCAAGCTCGCCATCGCCCGCCTTGTCCTGTCCAGCCGCGAGCGCGTGGTGACGATCGGTGCCCGCGAAAACGGCATGTTCGTGTGTACCTTGAGGAACCCGAACGAAGTACGCGGCACGGCTGAATATTTCGGCAATATCCCGGCGGGAAAACCCGACGCCGAAATGCTGCAGCTCGCCGAAGCGCTGATCAAGCAGAAGGAAACCACCTTCGACCCGAAGAACTATGAGGACCGCTACGAGATCGCACTGATGTCGATGATCCGCGAGAAGCTCAAGGGCCACAAGCCGATCATTGCGGCCGCCCCCGAACGCGGCAATGTCATCAACCTGATGGATGCGCTGAAGGCCAGCCTCTCCCAATCGGCCAAGCCGCCTGCCAAGTCGAAGAGCAAAGCCGATGAGACTGAGAAGCCGGCCGCCAAGGCAAGCGCTGCAAAGAGTGGAGCAGGTGCCGCCAAGGAAAACCCGTTGAAGGCCAACCTGCTCAAGGCCGTCGGCAAGAGCAAGGGGTGACGGCGCCCACCGGTATAACCTCCGGCGCCGACTTCGGCACCATCGGCGCGCTGGCGGCATTTCCGCTGCGGCTCGCCGCGCGCGAGGTCGAACGGCGGCACGGCCAATTGCGGCGCGGCATCACCCGGCGCACCACCCACGTCGTCTTCGGACGCACGCTGCTTGCCAAGGCTGGCATGGCGAAGGCCGGTGATGCCGAGATAGAGCGCCGCGTCTCGGCCGAGCGCGCCGCCGGGCGAACGCTCCTTAGCGAAAATGGCTTCCTACGCCTGCTCAGCCTGATGAAGACGCCGGAGGCGTCCTCGCTGTCCAGGCAGTCACTCATCGACCAGTCAAAACTGTCGGGCGCCGACCTCGACCTGCTCAGCCTTTTCGACGCTTTCGAGCATGATGGCGAACCCTACTCCTTCCGCGACCTCATCCTCGCCCGCAAATATGCCGGGCTGGTGGCCGGCGGCGCCTCATGGGGCGCGATTGCCCGCTCGGTGCACCGCTCCGGTCCGGTCGCCTCGCTCACCGCCAAGTCCCTCAATGTCGGCTCGCAGCATGGCCGGCCCGATGCGATCTATCTCGAAGGCGGCCAGAGCGAACTCGACGGCCAGTTGCTGTTCGATCTCGGCAGCGCAAGTGCTGCCGGCGACGATACGCTGGAGGACTTGTTCGCAGAGGCTGAAAGCGCGGAAGAGCAGGGCGACCACGAGCAGGCCGCGTTCCTTTACCAGCGCTGCCTTAGCATCGATCCGAGCGACGCCATCGCCGCCTTCAACCGCGCCAACTGCCTGCGCGGCGCCGGCCGTGTCAGCGAGGCCGCGCACGACTATGCAAGGGCGATAAAGCTCGACCCGGCCTTCGTCGAGGCGTGGTTCAACCTCGCCGGCCTGATGAGCGACGAGGGCAAGATCGCGTCGGCGCGCCGGCACCTGCAAAAGGCGATCGCGCTCGACAAGACCTATGCCGATCCGGTCTTCAACCTTGCCCGTCTGGAATTCGACGCCGGCAATCTGGCGGAGGCTCGCAAGAACTGGGTGCGCTATCTCGAACTCGACGCGGACAGCGAATGGGCGCGGACTGCGCAGAAGGGAATACAGTTCGTGGATTTGCAGCTGGCGGGGGAGAGAGATGTTCGCGCTTGAGCACTCCCCTCTGGCCTGTCGGCCATCTCCCCCGCAAGGGGGGAGATCAAGCGCTTCGCGGCCTTCGCCTATCTCCATCGTTGCGCGGTTGGGCAAGGCGCCTGACCCGCCAATCTCCCCCCTTGCGGGGGAGATGCCCGGCAGGGCAGAGGGGGGTGTGACGGAACTCGGCCTCAGTAGGAAGGCCACCCCATGACCAGCTTCCTCTTCGACGGCCACGACACCGCCCCCGTCACCGTCCTGCTTGCCCATGGCGCCGGCGCGTCGATGGATTCCCCCTCGATGACCGCTACCGCCAAGGCGCTTGCCACTGCCGGCTTCCAGGTCGCACGCTTCGAATTCCACTATATGGCGGCGCGCCGCTATGGCCAGCGCAAGCCGCCACCGCGCGCCGAGACCGTCAACCCCGAATACATCAAGGCGATCGCCGACCTGCGCGCCAGGGGCGTCACCGGAAAGCTCATCATCGGCGGCAAGTCGATGGGCGGCCGCGTCGCCTCGATGGTCGCCGACGAGATGTTCGCCAAGGGCGAGATCGCCGGCCTCATCTGCCTCGGCTATCCCTTCCATCCGCCGGCCAAGCCGGAGCAACTGCGGACGAAGCATCTTGTCGGCTTGAAGACGCCGACGCTGATCTTCCAGGGCACACGCGACGAGTTCGGCGCCAGGGAAGAGGTCGCGACCTACGGTCTTTCCGATGCTATCGAGGTCATCTGGCTGGAGGACGGCGACCACGATCTGAAGCCGCGCAAGGCAATCTCCGGCTTCTCGACGGCGGATCATCTGAAGACGCTGGCGGAAACTGTGAAGGCATGGGCGGACAGGATCGCCTCCTGACCGATGAAACTCGCCTCTTTCAACATCAACAACATCAACAACCGGCTGCAAAACCTGCTGGCATGGCTGGCAAAGGCCAAACCCGATGTGGTCTGCCTGCAGGAGTTGAAGGCGCGCGACACGCAGTTTCCGCGCACCGCCTTGGCCGATGCCGGCTACGGCGCCGTGTGGAAGGGCGAGCCGACCTGGAATGGCGTCGCCATACTCGCGCGAGGATCCGAACCGGTGCTGACCCGTGACGCCCTGCCGGGCGATGAGGCCGACAGGCAGAGCCGCTACATCGAGGCGGCCGTGAACGGTGTCGTCATCGCCTGCCTCTATGCGCCCAATGGCAACCCGCAGCCGGGGCCGAAATTCCAGTACAAACTGGCCTGGCATGAAAGGCTGGAGGCGCATGCCGGTGAGCTGTTTGACACCGACCTGCCGGTGGCGCTGGTCGGCGACTACAACATCGTGCCCGAGCCACGCGACATCTACGCCACCCGCTCCTATGACGACAATGCGTTGGTGCAGCCGGAGAGCCGCGCATCGTTCCGGCGGCTGCTCGAGCAGGGCTGGACCGATGCGCTGCGCAAGAAATACCCGAAGGAAACGCTCTACACTTTCTGGGACTACCGCCGTAACCGCTGGCCGCGCGACGCTGGCTTGAGGCTCGACCACATCTTGCTGTCCAAGACACTGGCGCGCCGCCTCAAAGCTGCCGGTATCGACCGCGATATCAGGGGTGAGGACGGCGCCAGCGACCACGCGCCGGTATGGGTGGAGTTGAAGTGAGCTTGGCCGAGGCTGCGTGATCTCAACCACTTTCATACCAAGCATTTTGCCATACGCATTTCGTCGCTAGTCTCATGAACGGGTGGGCCGCGAAGTGCGCGGCCCGAGGGGAGAGCCAATGAACAGGGACAGGGCGCTTGCATTGCTCTTGCTGGCGATTGGCGTGGTCTGTTTCGCCATGCAGCGTCTGGCGCAAGGCGATGCAAGTATTGCTGCTTCCTTCGCATCCATTCGCCCAGTTGCCTTGTTCGTTGCGGGCGCGGCCTGCGTGGTCGGGGCGATCTTGTTTTTTGCCGGTGCGTTGCCGGCACCTCCGAACCACCTGTCGGGCACGCCGCTGTTCGGTCGGGTGGCGGAGGTGCAAAACCCCGGCAGGCCAAAGCTGCGGCGAACCTTCCTGGTTCTACCGGCGATTGTCGTCCTGGCGTTGCTGGCCGATCGGTTCGGCCCTTGGCGTGGTGCTGGCCCGGGCGGTGAGGTGGCCGCGCCGAAAGAGCCCGCCGAACCCAAGAGCAACGAACCGAAGGACATAGCCGGCGCGCCGGCGACGCCGCCCGCTGCGCCGACACCACCCGCGCAAGCCGCTCCGCCACCCGTACAGGCAACCAACCCGCCAGAGCCTCCGGTCCAACCGCCTTCGGCGCCGGAGCCGCCGCCCGAGGTCGCTCTTGCTCCGGCGACACCGCCGCCGGAGGCAGCACCGCCGCCGGCTCCGGCCTCGCCGCCACAAGCCGCACTTCCTTCGCCACCGGAAACCGTGGCGCCCTTGCCGCCGGCCGAACTGCCGCTGCCGACCGAGCCCGACGGCCACCGCGATGCCGTCGTCTGGCTCGCCGTGTCGGCTGACGGCCGCGATATCATGAGCGCCAGCACCGACCACATGATCAAGCTCTGGGACATCGCCGCAAGCGGCTGATCCGCAACCTCGGTGAGCACAAGGACATGGCGCGCACGGCGCTGTTCATGCCCGACCGCGCCACCGCGCTGACCGCCGGCGACGACGGCGAGATCGTGCTGCGAAAACTCGCCGACGGCATGGTGCTGCATGTCTTCTCGTCGGGCGACAATGGCGGCGTGCGCAAGCTGGCCATCAGCCCGGACGGCAAGCGCGCTGTCAGCGGTCACGACACCGGCAACGTCATCGTCTGGGACCTCGTCAACAAATCCGCGCTGCATGTGATGACCGGGCACGACTGGCCGATCAGCACGGTCGCCATCTCGCCCGACGGCACGCGCGCGCTGAGCGGCTCCATCGACGGCACGCTGAAATTCTGGGACGTCGAAAGCGGCAAGCAATTGCGCAGCTGGCACGGCCACGAGCAGGGCACCTACGGCGCCGTCTTCACCGCCGACGGCCATCACGTCATCACCGGCAGCGGCGATTACACGATCAAGCTCTGGGACCTCGACACCTTCAAGGAGGTGCGCCGCTTCGAGGGCCACGAAGGCACCGTCTATACGCTGGCGCTGTCGGCCGACGGCAAGCGCCTGGCATCCGGCTCGCTCGACGGCACGGCGCGGCTATGGGATGTCGACACCGGCAGCCAGATCGCCATGTTCGACAGCCGCACCGGTCCGATCTACGCCGTCGCCTTCGCCCCCGACGGCACGCTGCTCACCGGCGGCGACGACCGCACCATCAGGGATTGGCCGGCAACAGGCGACAGCGAAATCCTGTTCGCCGGAGCGCCGCAGTAGCGGGGGGCGTGTTGGTCGGTTGGAGCAGGCGTGCATAACGGCTGATCCCCCACACCTGGGAGAAGGCCGGCAGCCAGCTTCGTTCAATCCTGTTTCAACCGGCTTTGGACTACGCGAGAATGTGAGCGGTCCTAGCAAGATTCTGTCATACAACAGACATCGGCAGCGAATACCAAAAACTGTCTTTTACCAGTCAATTTTGGAGGTCACATATGCTTCGCCCCCTCATCGCGCTCGCCGTTACGACAAGTCTTGTCAGCGCTGCTGGCGCAGCCACGATCTATCCTCTCGACCGCGCCACCATCCTCGCCCAGTCTCCCTTCGACCTGAAGGTCGAATTCGACAAGGTCGTCACCCCCGACCAGGTCATGGTGACGATCAACGGCAAGCCGGCCGAAGAGGTCCTCGGCAAAAAGGTCGAGTTCGTGAACAAGGAAGAGGGGGTCGATGCCTCCGCCATCCTGATCCGGGCCGCCAGCATCAGCCAGCCCGGCACCTATGAGATCGAAGCCAAGGCCGGCGACGAGACCAAGTCCGTCAAATGGGATGTGTTCGGAACGTCCGCGACGCCTCGTGCCAAGAACGTCATCTTCCTGCTCGGCGACGGCCTCTCCGTCGCGCATCGCACCGGCGCGCGGATCATGTCCAAGGGCATGACCGAAGGCAAGGCGAACGGCCGGCTCAACATGGACGATCTCGACCATATGGCCTTCATCGGCACGTCATCGACGAACGCCATCGCCACCGACAGCGCCAACACGATGTCGGCCTACATGACCGGCCACAAGACGGCGGTGAACGCGCTCGGCGTCTATGCCGACCGCACCAAGCCGAGCCAGGATGACCCGAAGGTCGAGACCATCGCCGAGGCTCTGCGGCGCACCGGCAAGAAGTCGATCGGCGTCGTCTCGACGGCCGAGGTCGAGGACGCCACCCCCGCAGCCGTCGTCTCCCATACGCGCAGCCGCAGCGACAAGGCCGACATCGTCGGCATGTTTTATCAGACGCAGCCTGACGTCATCCTCGGCGGCGGCTCCGCCTATTTCCTGCCGCAGAGCACGGCCGGCTCCAAGCGCAAGGACGACACCGACTACGTCGCAAAATTCCGGGATGCCGGATACGCCCTTGCCACCGACAAAACCGAACTCGAGGCCGCGTCCAAGACCAACACCGGCAAGATCCTCGGCCTGTTCCACACCGGCAACATGGACGTCACGCTCGACCGCGATTTCCTCAAGAAGGGCACTGTGGAAACCTTCCCCAATCAGCCGGGCCTGGTCGAAATGACCAATGTCGCGCTCGGTGAACTGTCGAAAAACCCGGACGGCTTCTTCCTGATGGTCGAAGGCGCCTTGATCGACAAGATGTCGCATCCGATGGACTGGGAGCGCTCCATGGTCGAGGTCATCGAGTTCGACAAGGCGGTCGGCGTTGCCATGGAATTCGCCAAGACCC
This sequence comes from Mesorhizobium sp. 128a, assembly GCF_053848025.1. Lineage (NCBI taxonomy): Bacteria > Pseudomonadati > Pseudomonadota > Alphaproteobacteria > Hyphomicrobiales > Phyllobacteriaceae > Mesorhizobium > Mesorhizobium sp. 128a. The sequence goes on from NZ_JBSPKY010000011.1 coordinate 110,004, forward strand.
ACCCCGACACCATGATCGTCGTCACCGGCGACCACACCCACAGCGTCTCCATCTTTGGCACCATCGACGACAACAAGCCGGGTCCGGAGATGCGCGACAAGGTCGGGGTCTATGCCGACGCGGGCTTCCCGAATTACGAGGACAAGAATGGCGACGGCTATCCCGACAGCGTCGATGTCTCGCGCCGTCTGGCGATCTTCGGCGCCAACTTCCCCGACTATTACGAGACCTTCCGTCCGAAGCTCGACGGCCCGTTCGTGCCGACGGTGCAGAACGAGGCCAAGGAATACGTCGCCAACGAGAAGTACAAGGACGTACCCGGCGCCGTGCTGCGCAAAGGCAATTTGCCGAAGAACGCCGAAAGCGCCGTTCATGCCGTCGATGACGTCGTGCTGCAGGCCACCGGCCCAGGCGCCGAAGGCTTCAAGGGCTACATGGAAGAGAGCGACGTTTACCGCGTGCTGGCCGATGCCTTGGGACTTGCGCCGGCGACGAACTGAGCCGCGCGGGCTATGATTGATTCCGGCCGCTCCATTCGCTTTCGCAGGGCTGCGGATGAAGCGGGCCGGGACGGCGGTTCGGGCGCTGACGGCGCCCGGGCCTGACAAGGAGGACTGCGGATCATGGCGTGCAGACCGATTACCCGCCGCGGCACGCTGCTCGGTTCGGCTGCGGTCTGTTTTTCCTGGGCTTTGCGCGCCGCGTCCGCAGCCGCCGCGCCGCTCACCTTCGATGACCTCTACGGCAAGATCGGCGTGCTCGGCATGACCTTCTCCGACAAAGTCAAAAGCCTTGCCGGCCAGGACGTCACAATGCAGGGTTTCATGGCGCCGCCGCTGAAAGCCGAGGCGAAATTCTTCGTCCTGACCGAGATACCGATGGCGCTGTGTCCGTTCTGCTCGTCCGACGCCGACTGGCCCGACAACATCGTCGTCATCTATCTCGACCAGGCGCAAACCTTCGAACAGGCAAACGCCCTCATTGAAGTGGCAGGCAGGCTGGAAACCGGCTCCTGGACCGACCCAGAAACCGGCTTCGTCAGCCTTTTGCGCATCGTCGACGCGCATTTCCGCCGGGCGTAGCGATCATGCTTGGCCTGTCCGTCCGCGATTTGCGGGTTTCCTTCCGCGACCTTGAGAAGCCTGCGCTCACTGTGCCCGCGCTGGACATCCGACCTGGTGAAAAAGTCGCCGTCACCGGGCCCTCGGGATCGGGCAAGACGACGTTCATCAACATCGTGACCGGGCTGGAAAGGATACGCCATGGCTCGGTGCGCTGGCGCGACACCGAACTTTCCAGCCTCTCCGAAGCCAGGCGTGACCGCTGGCGTTCCGCGAATGTCGGCCTGGTCATGCAGGAGTTTTATCTGTGCCCCGGCCTGTCGGCGCTGGAAAACGTCCTGCTGCCCGGCAGGTTGTCAAGGGTCCGCCCCGTGTCCGAACTGAAGGCGGAAGGACTGCGGCTGCTCGAACGGGTCGAAATTGAGCGTCCCGGCCAGCCGGTCGAAACCATGTCGCGGGGACAGATGCAGCGGGTCGCTGTTGCCAGAGCGTTGGTGACAAGACCGGCCATTGTCGTCGCCGACGAGCCGACCGCCAGCCTCGATTCCGATTCCGGAATTGCGGTGGCGAACCTGTTGCTGCAATTGGCGGTAGAGGCGGGAACCACCCTCATCGTCGCCAGTCACGAGAAACGGCTGATCGAAAGGCTGGACCGGATCATCCGCCTGGAAGCCGGTCAGGTGACGCGCGATACCGGCGCGTCGCAGGAGATGGCCGAGCGCGATGAAGCTTTCTGACCTCGCAGATGGAAAAGCCCGTGGGAGAAAGGAATAGCCGATGCTCCGCTTCATCGCCGCGGATCTGAGGCGACACTGGATCGGCGTGACGGCCGTGGCGTTGCTGATTGCGCTGGCGACCGCGCTCGGCGTTGCCGTCACGCTCAGTGAGCGGGCGCTGCGATTGGGCAGCGCGCAAGCGGCGGATGCTTTCGACCTGGTGATCGGGGTGCCGGGCAGCGAAACCCAGCTGGTGCTGTCCTCCGTGTTTCTGCAGGCGGCGCCGCTGTCGCTGATGCCGGGCGATGTGCTGGCCGGTCTCGTGAAGGACAAGCGGGTGGCCTGGGCAGCGCCGGTCGGTTTCGGTGACTTTGTCGAAAACTTCCCGATCGTCGGCACCACGCAGGCGCTGGTCGACGGACTGGGCGGCGTCTCCGAAGGCCGCACATTTGCGCTGCTTGGCGATGCGCTGGTCGGCGCCTCGGTTCCCAAAAGCGTCGGCGCCCGCTTCCATCCCGCGCATGGACAGCTCCATGCGGCGACCGAGATCCACAATGATTTCACCTATGCGATTGTCGGCCGCCTCAGCCCTACGGGTACGGCCTGGGACCGGGCGATCATCGTGCCGATCGAGGCGGTCTGGCATATCCATGAACACGAGAATGGACGCGCCGGAATTGCAGCACTTGTCGAGCAGGTTGACGCACAAGACGGTGCCGCACCGCACGGTTTCGATGCGCCGATCAACCCCGATGCCGTTCTCGATCCTTCGGCGCCCGGCCTGCCGGCAATCGTGGTGAAACCGCACACCGTCGCCGACGCCTACAAGCTGCGCCAACAGTATCGCAGCGACCGCACGCTGGCGGTCTTTCCCGGCGAAGTGCTGACCCGGCTTTACGGAACCCTCGGTGATGCAAGGCGCATCCTGTCCATGGTGGCGGCCGGCGCGCAATTCCTCGTCGCGGCGGCAACCCTTCTGGTCGTCATCGTCCATATTCTGCAGCGACGGCACCAGATCGGCGCCTTGCGCGCCTTCGGCGCGCCGCGTTCGGTGGTGTTCGGGATCGTCTGGGTGGAAACCTTCGTCATCGTCGGCGCCGGGGTTTTGCTCGGTTTTCTCTTCGGCTATATCGCGGCTCGAACCATCGCCCATACGATGGGCGAAATGAGCGGCTTTTCGATGCCGGTGATGTTCCGCATCGAGGATATGAGCTCGGCGCTGATCCTGCTTGTCGTGGCTGGCTTGGCCGCGGTGGTGCCGTCGGTGCTGGCCTATCGGCAATCGCCGGCGCAGGCGCTGAGGAACTGAGCCCGAGGTTGGGCGCTTGAACACCCCCCTCTGGCCTGCCGGCCATCTCCCCCGCAAGGGGGGAGATCAGCAGTTCGGGCGCCTCTGCCCATCTTGAATACCGCTAAATGGCGAAAGCATGGATGACAGCCAATCTCCCCCCTTGCGGGGGAGATGCCCGGCAGGGCAGAGGGGGGTGTGAAGGAACGCCAGCCGAGCAAACCTGCCATGCCCACTCTCCACCTCGTCGAAGCCTCCATCGCCGACCTGCGCAGCGCGCTGGAGTCCGACACCGTCACCAGCGTCGAACTGGTCGGTGCCTATCTCAGGCGCATCGCGCGTTACGACCGCCATGGCATCGCGCTCAACGCCGTGCCGGTGCTCAATCCGCAAATGTTCGACGAGGCTGCCGCCTCCGACCTGCGCCGCGCGAAGGGCACCACGCTCGGGCCGCTCGACGGCATCCCCTACACCGCCAAGGACAGCTACAAGGTGAGGGGCATGACGGTGGCTGCCGGATCGCCGGCCTTCGAGCATCTCGTTGCCAATGAGGACGCTTTCACCATCGCCCAGCTGCGGGCCGGCGGGGCTGTGCTGATCGGGCTGACCAACATACCGCCAATGGCCAATGGCGGCATGCAGCGCGGCGTCTATGGCCGCGCCGAAAGCCCTTACAATGCCGAGTACCTGACCGCCGCCTTTGCCTCCGGCTCCTCCAACGGTTCGGGCACGGCGACGGCCGCGAGCTTCGCTGCCTTCGGGCTGGGTGAAGAGACATGGTCGTCGGGGCGGGCGCCGGCCTCCAACAACTCGCTGGTCGCCTACACGCCGTCGCGCGGCGTCATTTCGGTTCGGGGCAACTGGCCGCTGGTGCCGACCATGGATGTGGTGGTGCCGCATACGCGCAGCATGGCCGACATGCTCGAACTGCTCGATGTGATCGTCGCCGACGATGACGAGACGCGTGGCGATTTCTGGCGTATGCAGCCTTGGGTGACGATCCCGAACGGCGGGGATGTCAGGCCGCCAAGGTACACGGCGCTGAAGCTGGAAGGATCGCTTAAAGGCAAGTGCCTCGGCGTGCCGAAAATGTATATCGGCAAGGATGCCGATGCCACGCGGCCGATCGAGACCCGCGCCTCGGTGCTCGACCTCTGGCAGCAGGCGGCGCGCGATCTCGAACGGCTCGGCGCTGAGGTGATCGAGGTCGATTTCCCTGTCGTCTCCAATTACGAGCGCGATCGTCCGGGCGCGAAAACCATGGTCGAGCGCGGGCTGGTGCCTGAAGGTTTTGCGGAGCACGAAATCTGGGACCTCTGCATCTGGGCCTGGGACGATTTTCTGCGCGCCAATGCCGATCCCGCCATCCCCGATCTGACCGCGGTAGACGGCGCAAAGATTTTCCCGCAACCGCCGGGCACGCTGCCCGACCGCTATGGCGATGACGGGTTCGATCTGGCCGACTATGTCACCCGCGCCAGGCAGGGCGTGACGCCATTCCAGGACATCCCCACGCTGGCGGAAGGGCTCAAGGGATTGGAGGCAACGCGCCGGATCGACTTCGAGGATTGGCTGGATGCCAACAGGCTCGACGCCGTGGTGCTGCCGGCTGTCGCCGACGTCGGGCTGGCCGATGCCGATGTCAATGACGCCTCGGCAGCCCTTGCCTGGCGCAATGGCACCTGGGTCGCCAACGGCAATCTGGTCTGGCGCCATCTCGGCATCCCGACCGTCACCGTGCCGATGGGCACGATGGCCGATATCGGTATGCCGGTCGGACTGACATTTGCCGGCAAGGCCTATGACGATGTGCGGCTGCTGCAATTCGCCGGCGATTTCGAGCGCTCGGCGAAGCGCCGCACCAGTCCGTCGCGCACGCCCGAATTGCCGGGCGATGTGTTTGCAGCGCGCGGTGGATCGCGGGCCAGCGATGTGCCGCTGCCGGTGCTCACGCTAACTGCCGAAACGAGACATCAAGGAGACCAGGCGGAGATCGCCGTGATGGTTGAACTCGATGCCGCCATCGACACGGAAGGCATCAAGGTCCATGTCAACGGCGAACCCGTCGCCATGCAGCAAAGCGGCAGAAGCTTTCACGGCAGCATCCTGGTGCCGGCCGTCGAGCATGCGCGAACCCACAGCATCTGGCGCGGCCCCTATGGATCAATTGTCACGGCAATAGTGCGTCTGCCGGATGGACGCACTGCCGGTGCGTATGTGGTAACTGGTGGGATCGGGTGAGGTTGAGCTAATCTCCCCCACGAGGGGGGAGATCAGCAGCTTCGCCGCTTGACCCATCCACCTCCCGCGCTATCTTCGCGCCATGTCAAATCTCGCTCCCCTCATCGTCATCGATCTCCAGACCAACATGTTCGACGGGCGCGTCGAGCCGCCGATCCATGATGCGCCGGGCATTGCCGCGCGCACCCGTTCGCTGCTCGACTGGGCGCGGCGCGAGGGCCGCAAGGTTGCCTTCGTCAGGCATGACGGGCCGGCCGGCGATCCGCTGGCGCCGGGCGAGCCGGGTTGGCCGGTATGGCCGGAACTCGGCCAGGCCAAGGACGAGCCGACATTCTCCAAGAACGTCCGCAACGCCTTCTCCAATCCCGAGCTTGGCGCATGGGTGGCCGGGCAGGGTGCTGGCGAAGTCGTGCTCGCCGGCGCGCAAACCGATTTCTGCATCGCCGGCACCGTCAAGGGCGCGCTGGCTGAAGGCCTCGCCGTAACCATCGTGTCCGACGCCCACTCTACGCTGGATGCCGAGGGCGAAACCGCCCCGGACATCGTCGCGCGCTATAATGCGGCCTTCGCCGAAGATGGCGTCACGCTGGTGACGACGAAGGTGTTGACGGGCTGAGCGACCAGAGACAGGAGACCAATTTGCCAAGCCTGACCTTGCCGGCCGAAGGCGGCTGCCGCTGCGGACGCGTGCGGCTCTGGATTTCTTCAGCCCCCTTGCTCACCATGGCCTGCCATTGCACCGGCTGCCAGACCATGTCGGCCAGCGCCTATTCGCTAAGCGCCGCCATTCCCTCGGACGGCTTCGAAATCACGCAGGGCGAGCCGGTGATCGGCGGCTTGCACGGCGCCTCGCACCACTATTTCTGCCCGCATTGCATGAGCTGGATGTTCACCCGTCCGGAAGGGCTCGACTGGTTCGTCAATCTGCGCCCGACCATGCTCGACGAACACGGCTGGTTCACGCCATTCATCGAAACCTGGACCAGCGAGAAACTGCCCTGGGCGACGACGCCGGCCGTGCATAGCTACGAAGCGCTGCCGGCCTTCGAGGCGTATGAGGGGCTGGTGGCGGAGTTTGCGGAAGCTGAAGACTGAGCGCCTACCTTCTCCCCCTGGGGGGTCCGAAGGACGGGGCGAGACCCGTGGCTCGCCCCAGGGCGGTGGCCTCGCGAAGCGAGGTCGGATGAGGGGTGCTCCAGCTTGGCGCACACGTTCATCCGCATCCGCTGCTTGGCAACAGGAACGCCAGCGTCTCATTCCGCTGGAACACCCCTCATCCGTCTCGGCGCTGCGCGCCGATCCACCTTCTCCCACAGGGGAGAAGGAAAAAATCCATCGAATCGATTGCGCAAACGTTTCGATCACCCTAAGCTTCCCCGAAATCCGCCGACAGAGCGGACGGGAAAGGCATAGGGAGGAGCGCTTGCAAGCGCTGAGTTTTATTGCCGACAATGGCTGAAGTGGCGCGGCGCGCCGGCGTGTCGGTGTCGACCGTCTCTCATGTCGTCAACAACACCCGCTTCGTTTCGCTGGAGAAGGCGAAGCTGATCAACGATGCCATTGCCGCTATGGGCTATCAGCCCAACGAGTTGGCACGGTCGCTGAAAGCGTCGACCACCAACAGCGTCGGCCTGGCCATCTCGGCGATTTCCAATCCCTATTTCACCGACATCATCTGCGCGGTCGAGGCCGAGTGCGCGCGGCTTGGCCTGATGGTGTTTCTCTCCGACACGCAGGAAGACCCGGACCGCGAATTGCAGGTCGTGCGCGCCTTCCACCAGCGCCGCGTCGACGGAGTCATCCTGGCGCCGTCGGGTTCGCCGCAACGCGCCATCGACTATCTCGCCGACAAGAAGGTGCCATGCGTTCTGATCGACCGTTTCGCCGATGATCGCTTCGACCAGATCGGCGTCGAGAACGACACGGCGATGCGCGCGCTGATCGACCATGTCGCTTCCTTCGGCCACAAGCGCATCGGCTACATCGCCGGCCAGCCGGGGCTGGCGACGACGCGCGAGCGCATCGAGGCGTTCCAGGCCTCGCTGGCGGCCAATGGACTTGAGACCCTGCCGCACTATGTCTCGCCAGAGAATGTCGACACGGCGGCAGCGACCGCATCGACGCATGCGATTCTGTCGCTGCCCACGCCGCCCACCGCATTGGTTACCGGCAACAACATGACGACGATCGGGGCAGTCCGCGCCATACGCGAAAAGGGTCTCATCATCCCGCGCGATCTGTCGCTGGTCGGCTTCGACGATTTCGAATGGGCCGACTGTTTCGAGCCAAGGCTGACACTGATCGAGCAGCCCTGCACCGAGATCGGCAGGCAGGCGGCGGCTCTGCTCAGCGCCCGCATCGCGGCGATCGGATCCGCGCCGCGCTCGGTGCGGCTGCAGGCGACCTTGCACGCGCGGCAATCCTGCGCGAGGCTAGCCGATACGAGGTCAACATGACCGCGCCGCTTCTGGTCATGACCGGCGCCGTCAAACGCTTCGGCGGCGTGCAGGCGCTGCGCGGCGTCGACTTCGACCTGAAGGCGGGCGAGATCCACGCACTGCTCGGCGAAAACGGCGCCGGCAAGTCGACGCTGATGAATCTTCTGTCGGGCGTCTACACGCCGGACGAAGGCACGATCGAGATCGACGGAAAACCGGTGCGCTTCAACAACCCGCGCGAGGCGCAGGCCGCGGGCATCGCCACCATCTTCCAGGAACTCGACCTGGTGCCGTCGCTCGACGTCGCGGCCAACCTGTTCCTCGGCCGTGAGCTGATGCGTCCCGGCGGCTTCCTCGACGTGCCGGCGATGCGCCGCGAGGCGAAGAAGCGGCTGGAAGCGATCGAGATCGCCATCGATCCAGGGGCGATGGTGGCCGACCTGTCGATCGGCCAGCGCCAGGTGGTGGCGATCGTCAAGGCGCTGTCTTACGCCTCGCGCGTGCTGATCATGGACGAGCCGACGGCGGCCCTTACCGTCGGCGAAGTCGAGCGTCTGTTCGACATCATGCGCAAGCTCGCCGCCACCGGCGTCGGCATCGTCTATATCTCGCACCGGCTGGAGGAAGTGCCAGGCATTGCCGACCGGGTGACGGTGATGCGCGACGGCCGTGTCGCCGGCATCACCGAGCCGCACGCGCCGCAGGCCGAGTTGGTGCGGCTGCTGGTCGGGCGTCCCTTGGACGAGCTCTATCCGCAACGCGCCAAAGGGGCGGGCAAGCCGCTGCTCAGCCTGAGGAACGCCAGCTTCAAGCTCGCCCGCGACAGCGCCGGCTGGCAGGCGCCGCAAGGCGTTTCGCTCGATGTCCATGAAGGCGAGATCGTCGGTCTCGCCGGCATTATGGGGGCAGGGCGCACCGAACTCTTATCCGCGCTCTACGGTACCGGCCTGTCGGGCCGCTGGGAAGGCGAGGTCGCTATATCGGGCCAGGCGGTGAGACTCGATTCCATCAAGGCCGCCCGCCACGCGGGCATCGCCTTCGTCACCGACGACCGCAGGGGCTCAGGCTTGATGCTGCGCATGGCGGTCGGCCTCAATCTGGTGATGTCGGTCATCCGTCGCATCTCGCCGGCCGGCCTAATGTCGCCAAGCCGTCAGGCGGAAGCGGTGAAACAATCCTTCGGCCAGTTCGATATTCGCCCGAAGAACCCCGACATCGCCGTCGGCGCGCTGTCGGGCGGCAACCAGCAGAAGGTGGTTCTGGCCAAGGAGATCCTCGGCAACCCGCGCCTGCTGCTGCTCGACGAGCCGACGCGTGGCGTCGATGTCGGCGCCAAGGGCGAGATTTACGCGCGGCTCAGGGCACTCGCGGCGCAAGGGCTCGGCATACTGGTCGCCTCCAGCGAAATGCCGGAACTGATCGGCCTGTGCGACCGCATCGTGGTGCTGCGCCAGGGGCGCAATGTGGCGGAATTCATGGGCGGCGTCGACGAGCACACGGTGCTGGCCGCGGCAAATGGCAGGGAGGCCTGATGTCTGACGACAAGATTTCGGCGGCAAGCGCGCCCGTGATGGCGGCGCCTCAAAAACATCGCGACCCGCTGGCGCTCATCGTGCGCTTCCAGAGCCTGATCGGCCTGGTGCTGGTGGCGATCGGCGGCATCATCTTCTCGCCGCGCCGCCATGGCGAAATCCTGTTCCTCAACCCCGACAACATCGCCAACATCGTGCGCGCCGTGTCGGAGACCGGCATCATCGCCATCGGCATGACCTTCGTCATCATCACCGCCGGCATCGACCTGTCGGTCGGCGCGGTGCTGGGCCTGTCCAGCGTCGTCACCGCATCGATGATGATCTCCGGCGGCTTCGGGCTGATCCCCACCATCCTCGCCGTGCTGGTCATGGGCATCGTCTTCGGCGCCATCCAGGGCACCATTTCCACCCGCTTCAGGCTGGAACCTTTCATCGTCACGCTGGCCGGCCTGCAGGCCGCACGCGGCCTGGCGCTGGTCGTCTCGGGCAACCAGTACATCAACATTTCCTATGGCGACGGGCCGGGCCTGGCGCCGCCGGTGTTTGCCGTGCTGGGCGAGCGGCTGTTCAACAACACCGTGCCGGTGGCCACGCTTGTCTTCATCGTCTTCGCCGCGCTCGCCACCATCGTGCTCAACACCACGCGCTTCGGCCGCTATGTCTTTGCCGTCGGCGGCAATGAGCGCGCCGCGCGCATTTCCGGCGTGCCGGTGTCGATGGTGAAGATCTCGGTCTATGCCATCACCGGCTTTGCCGCCGCCCTTGCCGGCATCGTGCATGCCGGCCAGTTCAATTTCGGCAGCGCCAATGACGGCATGGGTTATGAGCTGACGGCAATAGCCGCCGTGGTCATCGGCGGCACCAGCCTGTTCGGCGGCGCCGGCTCCATGGTCGGCACCGTTGCCGGCACCATCATGCTGGGCGCACTCGCCAACATCCTGCAGCTCAACAACATCACCCCCGCCATGCAGCTGCTCGCGACCGCCGCGATCATCGTGCTGGCGGCAGTGCTTCAATCCCTCGTTCGCCGCCGCGAGGGGTTGGGTCGTTAGTGCATGTCGCGCAAAAGTGACATCGGTTTTGCGATAACGACATGCATCAACAAACAAGGAGGAAGACGGCAAAAAGCAGGAACGTCAACCAAGGTCTGGCCCCGGCCCGACGAGGAGGAGAGTGAGTATGAAAACGATCTTATCGACCGTGCTTCTGGCAGGCTCGTGCCTGTGCGTAGCGGGAACGGCCTACGCCGCCGATCCAATGGTGAAAGCCTGCGCCAAGGACGGCCAGTTCATCATCGGCTTTTCGCAGGCCAACAATGCCGAGCCCTACCGTCAGCACGTCAATGACGAGCTGGAGGCGGCGGCCAAGGAAGTGCCTGGTTTCACGCTGCAGATCGCCGACGGCGCCGGCAACGTCAACACGCAGACCTCGCAGGTCGACAATTTCATCACCCAGAAGGTCGACATCCTCTTGATCTCGCCCTTCGAGGCCGCACCGCTGACGCCGGCGGTGAAGCGCGCCATGGATGCCGGCATCCCGGTCATCGAGCTCGACCGCAAGACGGTCGGCGACCCCGGCAAGGACTACACCGCCTTCATCGGCGGCGACAATTACAAGATCGCCATGGAAGCCGGCAAATACACCGCTAAGACCCTGCTGCCCGATGGGGGCGAGGCGGCGGTGCTGGAAGGCCTGCCGAGCTCGACGCCGGCGGTCGAACGCCTCAACGGCTTCAAGGACGGGGTGAAGGAAAACGCCAAGATCCAGGTGGTGGCCGAGCAGGCCGCCGACTGGGTGCCGGACAAAGCGCAAGTCGCCTTCGCCGCCATGCTGCAGGCGCACCCCGACATCAAGGTGCTCTACGCCTCCAACGACATGATGGCCGCCGGCGCGCTGCTCGCCGCCAAGGGCGCCGGCAAGGACGTTAAGATCATCGGCACAGACGGCCTGCCGGGCCCGGCCGGCGGCATCGAGGCCGTGGCCAAGGGCGACTGGGCCGCGACCTTCACCTACCCGACGGGCGCCAAGGAAGCGATCGAGATGTCAAAGAAGATCCTGCTCGACTGCGCGACGTCGGTGGAGCCGACGGTGACGGTGGAGACCACCGCGATCACGGCGGAGAATGCGAAGTCGATGATGGGGAAGTAGGGCTGGCGATCATCTTGCAAGAATCAGTGGCAAGGCCCCCCTCGCGGGCCTTGCCACGTTTGTTCCGCCGCTGCCGCTCACAAAGCGGTCCTCAAGCTCAACTTGACCAATCACAAGGCCGACGACATTGTGGGCCGCGAGTTGCAGTTCGTTAGCCAAGTGGTCGTGTGGCAATGGATTTTCGCGACGCCATCGATAGAGCGCTGGCCTGGGCCGGCGGATGGTTCGACTATGCCGCCACGCCATGGTTCGTCTATCAGGTCGGCATCATCGCCTCGCTCTTTGTGGTGGCGAAGCTGGCGGCGCTGCGGGTCGAGCCTCTCGTCGAGAACCAGGCACGCCAGATCAAGGGTCATCCTGGACTGTTAAGGGTCGTCATCGCGCTGTTGCGGCGCACCGACTGGATCCTGTTCATTATCTTCCTGTTTGCCGCGCTCAACCTGTTGCTCGTCATCACCTGGCCGAGCCGCACCCATCTCCTGCTCGTCGCGCTGTTGCTCTCGCTGGCGTGGCTGTTTGCGACCGTGCTGTCGCGCATCATTCGCAACCGCCTCGTCGCGCGCACTCTGGGTTGGCTGGCCTGGATCTACGCGGCCCTTGTCATACTGGGTATCAGTAATGAGGCGGCCGCCTTCCTCGACAGCCTGGCTATCCCTCTGGGCGCGGTTCGCCTTTCGACCCTCATGGTGCTGAAGGCGGCGCTGCTCCTGATCGCCACGGTCTGGCTTGCGGTGGTCACCGGCAATTACATCGATGAGCGCGTCCGCCTCTCCGAGGAGCTGACACCGTCGATCCGCGTCCTCGTCGGCAAGGTCGCCAAGATCGGCCTCGTGCTGGTGGCCGGCGCCGTGGCACTTTCGGCCGTCGGCCTCGACCTGACGGCGCTGACGGTGTTTTCCGGCGCCGTTGGTGTCGGTCTCGCTTTCGGGCTGCAGAAGGTTGTTTCGAATTTCGTCTCCGGTGTGATCATCCTGCTCGACAAGTCGATCAAGCCGGGCGACACGATTTCGCTCGAAGGCACCTTCGGCTGGATACGCGAATTGCGGGCGCGCTTCGTCTCGGTGGTGACGCGCGACGGCCGCGAATTCCTGATCCCCAACGAGGACTTCATCACCCAGAGGGTCATCAACTGGTCGTTCAGCGACAACCTCGTGCGCCTCGACGTGAACTTCGGCGTCTCCTACGACGCCGATCCGCACAAGGTCAGCGAACTGGCGATAGAGGCCGCGATCAGCGTCGGCCGGGTTGAGGCCGACCGGCGGCCTGTCTGCTGGCTGACGGACTTCGGCGACTCCTCGCTGAACTTCGTCCTGCGCTTCTGGATCCGCGACCCACAGCAAGGCCTGACCAACGTGCGCGGCAAGGTGCTGCTGGCGCTGTGGGACACGTTCAAGGCAAACGGCATAAGCATCCCCTATCCGCATCGCGAGATCATCATGAAAGAGGCTGGGCCGGTCAGACGAGGGCACGACGACCAGTGATCTTCTAGATGTTGATGCGGAAGAAGAGGCGAGGCGGACTGGCCACCTTGTCCTCTCGCTACGGCCGGCGGCATCGAGGCGGTGGCCAAGGGCGACTGGGCCGCGACCTTCACCTACCCGACGGGTGCCAAGGAAGCGATCGAGATGTCGAAGAAGATCCTGCTGGATTGCGCGACGGAGGTTGAGCCGATGGTGACGGTGGAGACCACCGCGATCACGGCCGAGAATGCGAAGTCGATGATGGGGAAGTGAGGGGGCGATTAGAGCCTGACACTGAGGTTGATGTGCAAGGCCCGGAAGGGGCCTTGTTGCGTTGCGGCAAGTTACGGGTAATGGCCGCTACGCGCCTCATGTCGGCCATAGGAACTTTGCCTCCGTCCGGAAGCAGACACTGCAATTGACCACGCTGAAGGTCGTGGTCGCGCCAGAGCCTGCAAAGGCGCAACTCGGTACACGAGGGCGAACATTCCGCCGCGGAAACAACTTGAAGAAATGCTTCGCGACCCATAGCATGCCGCGCCATGGTAAAATCTGATCGGGAGGTCAGTGAGATCGGTCGGGTTTTTGAGCCAGTGCAAGGTAGGGAGGACAATAATTATGGCTTCCGAAGTACAGGCAAACAACGGCGTTAACGTAGAGGCGCTGCTCGGCGCACGCGAAGCGCTTACCAACGCCCCGGAGGCGGCGCAGTTCAAGTGGCGCGCGGCCTGCGAATGGAAGGATGGCACCCACAGCCATTCGTCGGTCGAGAGCTTCTACGGTCTCGGCGAGGACCAGCATCGCAAGACCACTTTCACATTCGACGCAGACCATCCGGAGGTCTTCGCTTCCCAGGACAAGGGCGCCACGCCCGTTGAATACGTGCTTGTCGGACTGGCGAGTTGCCTGACCGCCGGCATCGCCGCGGTTGCCCAGAACCGAAACATCCAGTTGAAGTCGGTGAAGGCGACCATCGAAGGCGACATGGATCTCGCCGGAATACTCGGCATCGACAGCGACGTGCGCAACGGCTTCAGCGGCATCACGGTGAAATACAACATCGACGCCGACGCCAAGCGCGAGGACATCGAGGCTATCGTCGCTCAGTCGCAGAAGCGGTCGGCGGTCTATGACATTGTCACCAATCCGACGAACGTCACGGTCGTGGTGAACTGAAAGGCGCTTCGAACCGTAGACTCTTCTGATGAGAGGGTGCGATTAGTTCCGTCACCACAGTGATCGTCGGCGCGGGGCACGCGGGGCTCGCAATGAGCCGCTGCCTGGCGGAGCGCTCTATCGAGCATGTGCTGCTGGAGCGCGGCGAGATCGCCAATACCTGGCGCACCGAGCGATGGGATTCACTGCGGCTGCTCACCCCGAACTGGCAGAGCCGGCTGCCGGGCTTCCGCTATGACGGTGACGATCCCGACGGCTACCGGACGATGCCTGAGGTGATCGACTTCCTCGGGAACTATGCCAAGGTGATCTCGGCTCCGGTCAGAACCCACACGACGGTTACCTCGGTTCGCAGCGACGGGGCGGGATATCTTGTGCGCACGGACCGCGGCGAGTGGCGGTGTCGGACCGTCGTACTGGCGTCGGGCGCGTGCAACATCGCGCGCCTGCCCGACGTAGCCAGCCGCGTGCCACCGTCGGTCGCCATGCTGACGGCACAGTCCTACCGCAATCCGCGTCAGGTCGCCGACGGTGGCGTGATGGTGGTGGGCGCGTCGTCGAGCGGCACCCAGATCGCACAGGAGCTGCAGCGTTCGGGGCGTCAAGTGACCCTGTCGGTGGGCGAGCACATCCGGGCGCCCCGCGTGTATCGCGGCAAGGACCTGGAATGGTGGATGGACGCCGCCGGCGTGCTCGACGAGCGTTACGACGAGGTGGACGACATCAGGCGGGCGCGACGGGTTCCTTCGCTGCAGCTTGCCGGCACGTCCGACCGCACCACCCTCGACCTCAATGCGCTCGACGACCTCGGCGTCCGGCTCATCGGTCGTCTTGCCGGCATCACCGAAGACGGCAAGGCCCAGTTTGCGGGGTCGTTGCGCAACATGTGCGCGCTTTCCGACCTTAAGATGGCCCGGCTGCTCGACCTCATCGACGAATGGGCGCGCGCCAACGGCCTGGACGCTACGGTCGGGCCGCCGGATCGCCCGCCGCCGACCCGTGTCGAGGACAACCCGCCGCTCGGCCTCGATCTTGCCGGAGGCGCTATCAGGACGATCATCTGGGCCACCGGCTACCGGCCGGACTACTCCTGGCTGGAACTGCCGGTCCTCGACCGCAAGGGCCAGGTCCGTCACGACGGCGGTGTAGTGGAACATCCGGGCCTGTACCTGATGGGGACGCAATTTCTGCGCCGCCGTAAGTCTGCTCTGATCGACGGCGCTGGCGACGACGCACGTGATCTCAGCGATCATCTGGCATCGTACCTCGGGCAAAATTCAGTCTGCTAGCAGCATCAACGTCTGAGACCCCAGAGGAAACAGGTTGGTTGCCGTGACAACCCCGAAATCTGCGCCCCTGCAGTCATATTCCCAAATGCAGCTTCGGCTTCCAGAAGGGGCGGAACAACTCGATCTTGGGACAGCGGTTCATCACCACTTTCAAGCCCGCTTCCTCCGCCAACCGGGCGGCAGTGTCGTCGCGCACCCCAATCTGAGCCCACAGAACCTTTGCATTGATCGCGATGGCCTCCTGTGCAACCTCCAGCAGATCTTCGGAGCGGCGAAAAACCTCAACCATATCGACGGGCCGGTCGATGGCCGCCAGTGATGGGTACACCTTAAGCCCTCGAATTTCATCCAGGCCGGAACTGGGGTTGACCGGGATCATGTCATAGCCGGTTTCGTGGAGCACCCTGAGAACACCATAGGAAAATTTGGTTTTATCGGGGCTGGCCCCCACCATCGCGATGGTTTTGACCGATTTCAGAATGTCTTGCAGATAAGCCTCCGAATAGGGCTCATCATGATTCATATGGGTCATGTCTTGTCGTCCAGCGGGGTCGCGATATCGGCTTTCAATTCATGAGCGGCCAGCGGGTCAAGGAAGGGGTTGCGATAGAGCTTGTCGTGACTCTCAACGCCGACCTCCAGCGTGCAGTCGCTCATAGGGCGGGCGACGCAGAGGATTATATAGCCATTGTTAATCTGGCGGTTGTTCAGCGCTCGCTGCGCTTTTTGATCGACTTTGCCGCTGATTATTTTGGCTGCACAGGTTATGCAGCCGCCATACTTGCACCCATACGGCAGATCCACGCCGTGCTCGCGCAGGCTTTGCAAGAGGGGCTTGCGGTGATCGACGTCGAAGGCCGCACCGCCTTGATTGGCGAGGGTGATGGTGAAGCTGGTCATACCCAGATGTCACTCGTGCAATCACCGCCGGGATAGCGGGTTTCGTGACAGCGGCTTGGTCCATTTGGTTCCCTGCCGAAATCGACGACAAACAGCGGATCGATTTCCATGCCGCCGTTTTCCGTATCGCAGTTGACCATTAGCATGCATCCGCCATTGGTGCGGATTTCCGGATAGAACTGATTATCCCAGGTCGAGAAGAGTGAGGTCGTCACATAGAGGCGCTTGCCGTCGAGGCTGAGCTGTATCATCTGAGGCCCGCCAGTCACTTTCACGCCATTGACCTCAGGCGCACGGCCGAGAAGTCCGCCCATCCACACTTGTCCGGTAAGCTTGGCGTTGTGAGGGTCCGAGATGTCGTATTGACGAATGTCGCCATGCAACCAGTTGCACAGATAGAGGTATCTATCGTCCATGCTGAGCAAAATGACTGAGATCACGCCCGGTATTGGTATCGGCCATTCCGGATGCGGCTCATTGCCGACATCGACAATTTTCTCCCATTGCCAGTCCCCCGCCGCGTCCTTCCACCAATGGATGATATTTGCAGAAAGGGCCGCGCCAACAAAGCCGTGACTGCTGTCGGGATTGTGATGGAATCGCACTTCCAGTGGGATCAAGCCGTCTTCACCGAGATAGAATGTCTGGCTTGGCTCCTTCTTCTCAAAATCCCAGAAATGGATCTCTCGGCCATATTTCAAATGGCCAACCTCTTCCAGGTCAAAACCAGGCATGAAGGTATTGGGCGCGGCCCACTCCGAACTGACCATTACGTTGTGTCGCGGCTGGTACCAGAAATCATAACCGAACTTGATGCCGCCCATGGAGTTTTCCCAGCGGCCGACAATTTCGAACTCCTTGCTGAGCTGCAAATAGCCGCCGGGGGCATTGCCCTGGGCGTCACCAAGCATGGAAACGATGATGTCCGAGCCGAGGCAATGCACCGTGTGTGGTGCCGACAGGTTGGTCCTGGCTTTGATTTCAGCGCCGTCTATGACCTTGAACAGGGTCGGATTGTGGGGATCGGTACCACAATCGACAATATGCAGATTGGACGAGCGCACACCCGGCACGATCAGATATTTCCGCTCCATGCTCGCATCGCCATGGCACGACGAACAGGCATTCCAGCCCGAGTGATGAAGCTCATCGCCAATGCCCGGCATTTGCAAACGCGAAATCACCTGGCTGTAGGTCGAACTCTCCGGGTCGACATCGATGGTGCACAGATAGTCCGGCTTCTGAATGCCCGTGCCGGTGTAGATGGCAATCGTATAGAGCAGCTTTTCGCGAGGTGCCGTCATCGCCTCGGCTGGAGAAGCATAGCCCGGTCCACAGCAATGATTGGTCATGGGTACTTCCCCAATTTGAACAGATCACTGGCCAGCCCCAACGGGGTCGACTGGAATGTTAGTGCATGCTTGGCATTGGCGCTATGGTCGGGGTGGCTTGTGAAGTGCGCAGGTGACGTACAACTTGGCGACAGAGCCCCCGTGGACGCCACGTATTGACCGCTCGAAGATTATTGAGAACCCTTGCAGCGGCCCACTCATCATCGGATCGTATGGCAGCGAACCATATGCAGGTCAGCAACTGGTCAGGTCACGTCGATATACGCACGGCGCTCAAAGGTCCGCTTCTCCCGCTCCGAGCCTTAAAGCTGCCAGTCCGCTTCCGGCTCCAAATGAGACATTCAGCCTCGGTTCCGAGATGTCCGCTCATAGCGCGGCTGGCATCCTGTAGGCACGTGCCTGTTCTCTCGCCCGCCTTCGGGCACGCCACTTAGCTGTCTATCAGCTCCACAACGCAGCCTCATTCACGGCGCCGTGGTCGTGAACCCGCACTGCTTCTGTTCCATCTCGATCTGCTTGGTGATGCGGATGGCGTTCTGGGCGTAGGCTTCCGTCACCGAGCCGCTGTTGACGGTCTTGTCCTTCAGCGGGCTGACGGCTGCGCAGAGGTGGAAGACATGCTCCGTGTCGGACTTCGCGGCGCCGTTTTCCGGCGCGATCCAGTAGACGACATCCTGGCCATTGGGGTGTGCCGCGTCCTTCGTCGCATCGGCCACCGTGGTGGAGTCGGTGGCGATCGCCTGCGCCTGGGCGGCGACCTCGGGCGAACAGGCCGTGGTCGGCTGCCCCGCCTTGATCTGGGTCGCGCACGCGTTCATGTCCTGGGTGTACTGCTCGACCGACGGGGGCTGGTAACTGACGCCGAGCAGCGTCGCAACCACGGCGAGCACCGCGCCGACGCCGCCGGCAATTTTCTTGCTCTTCGGGTCCATGTTCTTGTCGTTGAGGATCAAGAGAACCAGCGGCAGGAAGGCAATCAGCGTGATGATCGCGCCGAGCTGGTTCTGGACGAAGAACCGGAACGGTTCGGATGCCTTAGCCGGGTCCTTCCTGTTGGCCGCCTTCCACAGCATGCTGCCGGCGATGGCGAAAATCGCGATGCCGACCAGAATGCCGATCAGCAGCGGCAGGTTTCCGTTGTCGAACTTGTGCTTGTAGAGCAGGACAATCCCGGCGATTTCGCCGCCAATGGCAATGATCCATGACAGCGCGGCGAAAAGCCGGAGGCGCGTAGCGCCGGCCTTCTGGCCCTGCGTTGCTTGCCAATCCTTGGTAACATCTGCGGCCGGCTTGTTGTCGTCAGTCATGACCAGGTCCCCCGGTATCGACACTTTTGCAGGGCGGCGTCAAAGGCGCCCGGCGCAGCGTCATTGAACGAACGTCGCCTGCTTTGGCGAGGAAAGCGCCACGGCAGACCGCGTCACCATCAATATGGCGCATGATTGGATTCGTCCATACCCCGGGGGCAGGGCGGCGATGGTACCGTCCTACGCGCTCGATGGGGGTAAGTTCACGCGGGCAGCAGGGCAGGGCAATCGTATATGGCGCTCCCCCGCTCCGTCTCGGCTTCGCCGAGCCACCTCTCCCCCACTCTGGTGGGGGCGAGGAACCCAAGCTTTTCAAGGCCGCGACATCCGTGATTAGCGTTTCCTCGCCCCCACAAAGTGGGGGAGAGGTGGCCGCGTAGCGGACGGGAGGGGGGCTGGCGCCGCCATATGCGATTTCCCTGCGGCCGCCGGTGGCACGACTCACCCCGGAAAGATCGTGAAACCGCCATCGACGCGGATGACCTGGCCGTTGATGAAGCGCGCGCGCGGACCGGCGAGGAAGGCTACCGCCTCGGCGATCTCTTCCGGTTCGGCATAGCGGTTCAGCGATTTCCTGCTCGAATCCATGCGTTCGGGATCGACCACGCGGGTCGCCTGGAAGCGTGCCGTCTTGGTGGCGCCGGGGCTGACCGCATTGATGCGCACGCCGTCGTCGATCAGTTCCTTGGCCAGGCAGCGCGTGTAGTGCACCACCGCGGCCTTCAATGTGGAGTAGACGACCTCGGGCGAGCAGCCGAGATGGGCCGCCGCCGACGCGATGTTGATGACGGAGCCGCCGCCGCGCTGCTTCATCGGCGGCACGAAGGCCTGGCAGACCAGCATCGTGCCGATCAGATTGTTCTCGGTCAGCACGCGGATGTCGTCCAGCTCGATGTCCAGCGCGTTGTTCGGGTTCGGCTTGCCGCCCTTGGCGCCGATGTCGCCGCCGGCACAATTGACCAGCACATGCACGTCGCCGAGATCGGCCTCGATCTTGCGCTTCATCTCGGCCACCGCTTTCTGATCGCCAATGTTGCCGGTCACCGAGGTGACCTTCGTGCCATGCCGTTTCAGGCGCTCGACGACCTCGCCGAGATTGGCGAACTCGCCATATTTGGCCGGCGCCGTTTCGTCCATGTCGTGGATCGCGACATTGGCGCCGAGTTCCGCCAGGCGCTCGGCCATTACGCGGCCGAGCCCACGGCCGGAGCCGGTGACGAAGGCGGTCAATCCATCGAGTTCACGTGTCGTCATCAGATATTCTCCGCTAAACCAAGGTTGCGCATGTTGGCGGCGCTGCGCCGGATCATGTCGAGCTCATAGGAAACCAGTGAAACGTCGTCCTCGCGCTCCCACGGGGTGCGGTAGTCGGCATCGTCGGGCAGCCGGTTGCGCTGGGCTGCCGCCAGACAGGCGGCAAACTCGCGCGCCGACTTCTGCGGATAGCCGTGCCACCAGTCGTCGCGCAGGAAGCGGACATGCCGCGCCTCCAGGGCGCCGGGTTCGAGAACGGCGGTCATGCGATCGTGGTGTTGGCCAAGAATCGCGAACAACTCGGCAAACGGCACCGCGCCATCGCCGATGGCGCAACGGATCAGCCGGTAGCCTTCGCTCGTGAACTGCACGCGGTAGTCCTTGAGGTGGACATGGCGGACATAGGGTGCGATCCGCCGCGTAAAATCGAGCGGCGCTTCGCCGACCGGGAATGTGTTGCCTGTGTCGAAGGTGACGCCGAGGCCGTCGCCGCCAAGCGCACAAAAATCGACGAGTTCCCCGCTGGTGAAATCCTGGTGGTTTTCGATGGCAAGGGTGTAGCCTTCGGCATTCGCGCGCGGACCCCATTGCCTCAATCTGTCTCGAATGATGCCGGCGTACTCGCTCCACTTCGCGCCGGCGGCGTTGCGGTCGCCGCACAGAACCGGCGTCAGCGCTGTCCGGATGATCTTGGCCTCGAGCAGGCGCGCGGCCCGAAAGGCATCGTCGAGCGGTTCGCCCACCAGAAGGCCGCCGCTGACGATCGGCGTCATGCCAAGGCCGGCGAGCCGCTCGCGCAGCGCGATCACCGCGTCGTCGGAAAGCTCGCTCAGCCATGGCACCCAGATCTCCAGCACACGCGCGCCGAGGTCGGTCGCCAGCGCGATGAAACCTTCGAGCCCTGCCGGGCTGGGATTGGCGCGTGGCGTGCCGCGACCCTGGAGGCCGAGATGATAGGTCAAGCCGTAGGGGTTCAGGCCGACCTCGAGCATGATGCGATCCTTTGTTTCGCGTTGGGTCATCGAAGGCCGGCATCCACGGTGATCGACTGCTTGGTGATCATTCGGCTGTCGTCGGCGGCCAGGAACAGCACCGTACGTGCGATCTCGTCGCCGAGCAGAACGTGGCGGATCATCTGGCGCTGCACGACCTGGTCGACCGAGGCCTGCGTCTTGAACCAAAGCTGCCTTTGCCGGTCGGTGATGACGGCGCCCGGCTCGATGGCGTTGACGCGGATGTTGTCAGGCCCGAACGCCCGCGCCAGCGCGAATGTCAGCCCGATCACGCCAGCCTTGGCCGTCGCATAGGGCGCTATGTCAGCCGCGCCGAAACGCCAGGCGATCGAGGAAAAATTAACGATCGAACCGAAGCCCAGCTGCTTCATGTGCGGATGCACGGCCTGGGCGGCAAAGAAGTGGTGCCGCAGATTCACGTCCTGGGCGTGGTCCCAATATTCCTGCGTCACTTCGGCGACGGGGTGGCGATTGTCGTCGGCGGCGTTGTTGACCAGCACCGCGACAGGCCCGAGGCGGTCGCGCACCGTGCCGATCGCGGCCTGGAGGGCAGGGATGTCCGTCACGTCGCAGCGCAGGAACAATGGTGCGTATGCTGCCGTAGAGGCGAGTTCACGCGCGAGCGCCTCGCCGGCCTCCTGCTGCAGATCGAGAAACGCGACCCATGCGCCATTGGCGGCGAAGGCGCGGACCGTGTCGGCGCCGATGCCCGACGCGCCGCCGGTGATCAGCACGACACGCTCAGTCAGGCTCGGATAGGTGGCGAAGGACAATGCGGAACTCTTTCAGATCAGGTCAGATCAGGCGTTGGGTCGTCGGGTCGAACAAGCAGGCGCGCGCCATGTCGATGCCGAGCGTCACCGTCTCGCCCATAAGCGGCGTGCCGTCGGGGTCGAAACGGCCGGTGATCTCCTTGCCGCCCAGGCGCAGAACGGCCATGGTCTCGGCACCTGTTGGCTCGACCAGTTCGACCACGGCATCGATTTGCGCGATGCCTGGCTTGCGGCGCGCAAGATCGGGATCGAACCGGTAGATGTGCTCCGGCCGGATGCCGAGCACGAGCTGTCGTGGCGTATCGGATGGAAGCTTCTGGACGATCGGCAGGCTGGCCGTCTTGCCGTCGGCGGTCTGCAAGGCAACGGCGGGGCGACCGCCTTCCTCGCTCAGTTCGGCCGGCAGAAAATTCATCGCCGGCGAACCCATGAAGCCGGCGACGAACATGTTGGCCGGACGGTTGTAGATCGTGGCGGGCTCATCGAATTGCTGAACCTCGCCCTGATGCATCACGGCGATGCGCGATGCGAGCGTCATCGCCTCGACCTGGTCATGGGTGACGTAGACCGTCGTCTTGCCGACGCGGTGATGCAGCTTCTTTCGGTGCGCATGTCGACGCGCAGCTTGGCGTCGAGATTGGAGAGCGGCTCGTCGAACAGGAACAGTTTCGGATCACGCACCAGCGCCCGGCCCATCGCGACGCGCTGGCGCTGGCCGCCCGAGAGCTGTCCGGGCTTGCGCCCAAGCAGCGGTTCGATCTGCAGGAAGGCCGCGACCCGCTTGACCGCCTCGTTCTGCTGCGGCTTCGGCACGCGGCGGCTTTCCATGCCGAAGGTGATGTTCTCGCGCACCGTCATCGTCGGGTAAAGCGCGTAGGACTGGAACACCATGGCGATGTCGCGGTCCTTCGGCGCAACCGAATTGACCAGCCTTCCGTCGATGCGGATCTCGCCGGAGGTAACAGATTCCAGCCCGGCGATCATCGCCAGCAAGGTGGACTTGCCGCAGCCGGACGGTCCGACCAGCGCGATGAACTCGCCGTTCTCAGCCTCGAGATCGATGCCCTTCAGCACCTCGACCGCGCCGAAGTTCTTGCGCAGGGATCGGATGGTCAATGTCGACATGCGATGCCCTTCCTGGCGGACGGAGCGACAGGCGACATGAGACAGGCTCCATTCACTTGATCGCGGCTCACTTGATTGCACCCTGGGTCAGACCGCGGACGAAATACTTGCCGCCGAAGAGATAGATCAGCAGCGGCGGCAGCGCGCCGATCAGCACGGCGGCGCTCATGACGTCGTAGGCGCGCACGTTGGTGCCGCTTGCCGTCAGCGCGACGAGCGCGGCTGTGATCGGCTGTTGCTGCCCGGAGGTGAAGACGACACCGAACAGATATTCGTTCCAGATGCCGGTGAACTGCCAGATCACCGTGACGATCAGGATCGGTGAGGACAGCGGCAGAATGATCTTGCGGAAGATGCGCCAGAAGCCGGCGCCGTCGATGCGCGCCGCCTTGATGAGATCGTCGGGGATGCTGACGTAATAGTTGCGGCAAAACAGGGTTGTGAACGAAATGCCCTGGATGACGTGGATGAGGACAAGCCCGTAGACCGAATTGCTGAGGCCCAGATTGCCGAGGATGAACGCCCACGGCATCAACGAGATCTGGCCCGGAATGAAGACGCCGAGCAGCATGCAGGTGAACAGCGCTTCCGAACCCTTGAAACGCCATTTCGACAGGATGTAACCGTTCATCGCGCCGACCGCCGTCGAGATGATCGTCGCCGGGATCGTCATTTTCAGGGAGTTGTAGAAGTTGCGCTGCATGCCCTCGCAGGTGCCGCCGATGCAATAGGTGCTCCAGGCCTGGCCCCAGGCTTCGAGGCGGAAGCTACGCGGCAGCGAGATCAATCCGTTGCGCGCGATCTCCTGCTGATCGCGGAATGAATTCAGAACCACGACCAGCAATGGGATCAGGTAGATCGCCGCGAAGACGACCAGCAGCCCATAGATGACGAAGCGGGCAAGGAAATGCCTGCGCGCCGCAACCGTGGCAGCGCGACGATCGAGCGACTGGTCCAGCACGACGTCAGCCATGGCCGGCTTCCTTGCGCCGCCGCCAGACCACCCAGAACGAATAGGGCACCAGCACCACGGCAAGAGCGGCAAGCATCATGATGGCGGCCGCCGCACCTTCGCCGATCTGGCCGCGTTGGAACATCAGGTCATAGACGTAGATGGCGGGGAAGGTGGTCGAAATCCCCGGGCCGCCTTTCGTCAGGGCCGCCACGAGGTCGAAGGTCTTGATGGCGAACTGGATCTGGATGACGGCGACCGCCAGGAAGATCGGCGCAATCGTTGGCAGAAGCACTTTGCGATAGATGCGGAAGGTCGATGCGCCGTCGATCTGCGCGGCCTTGACGAGGTCCTGATCCACCGAACGCAGACCGGCCAGGAAGAGCGCCATGGCAAAGCCCGAGGCCTGCCAGACACCGGTGATGATCACCGCGTAGATCGCATAGTGCCGGTCGCTGGCGAGTGCGAAACTGAAGCTCGTCCAGCCGAAACCGCGCACCAGCGCCTGGATGCCGTCGACCGGGTTGTAAAGCCAGCTCCAGACCGTGCCGGTGACGATGAAGGAGACGGCCAGCGGGTAGAGGAAGATCGTGCGCCAGACCGCTTCGCCGCGCACGCGCTGGTCGATCAGGATCGCCAGCAGCAGTCCCACGGCCATCGAGCCGACAATGTAGAAACCGCTGAAGATAAAGAGGTTGTTGTAGGCGATGTTCCAGCGCCGGTTCGCCCATAGCGACGCGTAGTTGTCGAGGCCGACGAAGCCGTAGGTCGGTAGCAGCGAGGAGTTCGACAGCGAGATGTAGAGCGTCCAGCCGGTGAACACGAAGACGTAGACGAAGCTCGCCACAAGCGAGGGGCCGAGCACCAGCAGGGGCACCGAGGAGCCCAGCCGCTCGCGCCAGGGGCGGGCGGGCGGCGGGACCGACAGGATCAGGTCGTGGTTTGACATTCAGAGCACTGGACTGGCGCGGGACTGATGTGGAGGATGGCCGGGCGCGGATCGCGCGCCCGGCCGTTCCCGTCTATTTCTGTGCTTCAGCCGCGTCGGCCATCGCATTGGCGCCGTCCTCGGCTGACATGTCGGGCGTGGCCACGAACTCGGTGATGGAGTCCATGATCGCGCCGCGCATCTTCTGCGGGATGGTCATGTTGTGCGCCATCGAGCGGACCAGCGTGCCCTCCTTGATCGACGCCTGCAGATCCTTCTGCGAGAGCTGCTGGCACGGATTGAAGCCCTTCGACAGATCGATATCCAGGCGTGAGGGGATCGAGCCCTTGGCCTGGTTGAAGACCGTCTGGAAGTCGGGCGACAGTATCAGGCTGGCAAGCAGCTTCTGGCCGTCGATGTAATCCTGGTCCTTCTGCTTGAAGAACACGACCGAGTCCGAGTTGAGGATGAAGCCGGGTTTGCCCCAATCGGTCGGCGCCTGGGCGCAGACATAGTCGGTGCCTTCCTTGAAGCCGGCGGCGGTCAAAAGGCCGATCGTCCAGTCGCCCATGATGTGGAACGCCGCGTCGCCCTTGCCGACGAGCGCCGACATCGAATCCCAGTCGCGGCCGACCATGCCGGGATCCATGTACTTGCTCGTCATCAGGCGCATCTGCTCGAAGGCCTTGACCATGCCCGGGCTGCGCATGGATTCGACATCGCCTTCGACGAAGGCCTTGCGATAGAGATCGATATCCTGGCCGTAGAGCACGACCTCGAACACCGTCGAATCCGTCCAGTCGGCGGTCGAATGCGAGATGCAGATCTTGCCCGAGGCGACGATCTTGTCGCAGGCCGCATTGAACTCGGCCCACGTCTTGGGCATTTCCGTGACGCCGGCGGCCTGCATGACCTTCGGCGAGGCCCACAGCCAGTTGATGCGGTGGATGTTCATGGGCGCGGCGACCCATTTGCCGGTCGGCTTCATCACCGGAAGCAATTCCGGCGCAACCACTTTCTCCCATCCTTCCGAGGCCGCCAGTTCATCGAGGTCGGCGGTCATGCCGGTCTCGTTCCACTCGGCGATTTCCGGGCCTTTGAGCTGCACGGCAGGCGGCGCATTGCCGGCGATCACGTCGGCGCGCAGCTTGGCCAGCGTATTGGCCGTGTGGCCGGCGATCGAGGTCTGTTCCCACTTGCCGCCCTTGGCGGTGAACATCTCGCCGAGCTTGGCGATCGCCTGGGCGTCCGATCCGGTCGCCCATTGATGCAAAAGGTTTGTCTTGGGTTCGGCCAAGGCGGCCCCGGCGAAAAAGGTGCACGCAGCAGCAGCGACCGCGAAGGCGGTCATGACGGATTTCATGGTTCACTCCCATATGGTTGCACGGTTCGTATCGACCGCTTATGGCCGCGGTTTGAAGCCGCTGCCGGCGAGATGCGTTAATCTCGAGTTCTTTCCAAGATGACATATTGAAGCCATCAGTCAACGGTGTTTATGTTGGTCCATGACAAAACCTTCGCTTAGAACCTGGCTGATCGACAGACCGTCCGCGTCGCCGGAGAGCATGATCGTGCGCTGCCTGAGCGAGCGCGGCGGCCTCTCGGCGTCGCAGATCGCACGCGTCACCGGTCTGGCGCGCTCGACGGTCTCGACTGCGCTCAACGGCTTGAGAAAGTCGGGGATGGTGATCGAAGCCCCCGCCAGCAGCGATGGTATCAGAGGTATCGGCAGACCAGCCGCGGCCGTTACGCTCAATCCGACAGCGGGCACCTGCGTCGGAATTCACCTGGCTCTTCAGGAGATACGGCTCATCGTCGCCGATGTCTCGCATTCCGTCATTGCCGAACAAACTATCTCGATGCCTCTGGACTACCAGCCGCAACAGGCGGCCCAGATGGTCAAATCGGCAATTGCCCAATCTTACAAGGAAAACGGTCTGCCGGTGGCGGGGCTCCTGGGGGTTGGTGTCTCCGTCTCCGGCCCGGTCAGCCGCGATGGAGTTGTGCTGCGCGCGAGCATGGTTCCAACATGGGCCGGCGTCAACATACGGGATGTGTTCGGGCCCGTCCTGGAACAGCCGATCTTCGCCGACAATGAGAGCAACTGCTCGGCCATTGCCGAGCTGATGTGGGGGGCGGCCGTCGGCCAGGACGATTTCGTGCTGTTCAAGATCGATCTGGGTGTCGGCGGAGCCATTGTCCAGCAAGGCCGGCTGGTGACGGGCATCGCCGGCGGCGCCGGCGAATTCGGGCACATCAGCATCGATCCCGGCGGCGATCTCTGCCGGTGCGGCAATCGCGGATGTCTGGAGCTCTATGCAAGCTTTGCCCGGCCACTGGAACAGATTTCACGTGTCGTGCGGCGGCAAGTCACCATGGACGATGTCATCACCATGGCCGAAGAGGGCGACGTCAGGGCGTTGCGGATGATCGAGGATACCGCCGAGACCGCAGGCCGCGGGCTCGGCCTGATCGGCTCGGTGCTCAATCCGCCGCTTATCATCATCGGCGGCCACATGGCTTTGGCAGGCGACATTCTGTTGACGCCGCTGGTCGCGTCCTATGAGCGCCATACGCTCATCAAGTCCCGCGATGTCGCTCCGGCCCTGCGCACACGCATAATCGTCGGCAAGCACACCGAGAACGATGCCTTGCTCGGCGCGGTCGGCCTCGTGCTGAGACACCAGACGAAGGAACTGTCGCTGGGCTGATCGTCAGCATCAGGCCGGAGCCCCGTGCTCGTTCAAATCAATTGCACGTATCGGCCGCCTTGAGCGCTTCGGAGCGGGAAGGTTGCCGCAGATCCGCGATCCGCCGGACAGAAGCGTAAAACCTGGGATAATCGCCCGAACACAAGTCGAACAAGCGAAGAAAGGCCGGAACCTGTTCACCGTAGACAGAAGTCGCGGCGAGCTTTGCGTTGTTGATCGGGGCATTGAACCAGGCGTCGTATCCCCGGTATCCGGCCCAGTTTTTGTTGCGCATCTGCCGGTAGCGCATCCGCAGCCTGTCGATGACGGCTGCTTTGGCAGCCGTCATCTGCTCCGGCGTGCGGGGACTTTCGTAGACCTGCCTTAACTCGTCGCGCGTTTTCGACACCAGTCCGAGAAAATCGGCGCTGCGCTTGCGATCGGCTTCGTAGCGGCGCAATCCGGCCCGATCGCCGGCGGCGCGGAGCCACTTCCTGACGCCGGTGGTTTCGACGGCAACGGCGAACGCCTCGTTGAATGCGGAATCGCCATCCACATAGAGGCGCTGATGCGCCAGCTCGTGAAAAACAAGGCTCGCCAGATAGGTGTCGTCCTGACGTAGCATGGTGCTCAGCAGCGGATCACTGGACCAGCCCAGTGTGGAATAGGCGGTGACCCCCGAGACATAGACGTCGAGCCCCTGTCGATGAAGCTCGACTGCGTTCTCAGCAGCGGATTTCCGCGAGAAGTAACCCCGATACGGAACGCAGCCAAAAACCGGAAAGCACCATGTGCGTGGCGTGAGCGAGAATTGCGGCGCGGCAAAAACCGCCCAGGTCACGGCGTCCCGATGGATGTCGACATAGCTGCGGTAGCTGCTGTTGTCGGGCAGCGCCAGTTCATCAGTCGCAAACCGCCTTATGGCGCTCGCCGATGTCAGTTTGGCGCGCAAGGCCTTGGGCGTCGAAGGATCATGAATGAGTTTCCCGACATTCCTGCGCGCCGCCATGATCTGCACATGGCCCTCCAGCGACTGCGCGTAATAGGAAATGCTTGTGCAGCCGGCCACTGCGGACGCCATAATCACCGCGGCAAGCATCCGAAAAACGCGCTTCACGGTTTGCCCACCCTTGCCCATCTCCCCATGAATCGATGTCTCGATCCTCCGCTCTCAAACAGGCCCACCGATTTTCGTCAAGCTCTACAGGGGCAGGGGTCGGACTTTCGACTTCGGCAGGTTTGGCAATGCGGCCATTCGCCTTCGACGGACGGAGGTCCACCGGTATCGGCGGAGCCGCGAATCTGTGTTAAGCCGCCGCTCGATCAACCAAAGGACGACAGCTGTGAGCGAACCGACCGTGGCCCAGGCGACCGAGAGCATTTATGCCTCGCTTCGGGCCGACAATGCCGACATCGACGCCCATATCGCGACGCTCAAGGCGGCGCTGGCACGGGAAGGGATAAAACAGGCGGTGTTCGATCCCAGCAAGTTGGCGCAGAACAACCGCCAGGGCCGCAAGTTGATGCAGGCTTATTTTAGGCAGCGCGGCGTGAGCGTGAGCTTTTCGAACTAGCAGAGCCGCACGCGTCGACTAGCTCCTGGAAAAAACCCAGGCCGGAAACGCCCGCAGTGTTGCGGTATAATTGGTGACGCACTCCTTGCCGAGCAATACTGAGCGCAATATTGCAGTTGTCGCCGCCGCCATTTGAAATGGCTCGCCCCAAACGTCCGTTGTTGAGTCGGCGACGCGGCAACCGGCTGCCTCACGAATCAGCCTAAGTCAAGAGATACCCGCTTGCGAGCCGGGTATTTTGCTGACATGCTCTGTTTTTTATGGGGTTTTACACCGTGGCAGGTGTTCAGATGGAAGGGCAAAAGCATGGCAAAGGAATCTACGAATACCGTTTCTTCAGAAAAGAAGGCGGACGCAAATCTCCTAGGTAACGCAGAAGGTAACGGGCTGAACTTCCTGGGAGTCCAGGCTCGTGAGAACGGCGGCGCCGGCGACGCCGTAGGTGTCGACAAGATACGTGATCTGCTGTTCGGCAACCAGATGCAGGACTATGACCGCCGTTTTTCCAAGCTTGAAGAACGGGTCTTGCAGCGCTTCAAGGATGTCGAATCCGAAGCCAAGCGTAATCTCGAAATGTACGAGTCGAATGCAAAGAAGCAGATCGATTCGCTTGCGGCGCAGTTGCGGACCGAAAAAGATTCGCGAGCCGACGCCGACAAGGAGATTGACCGGAATCTTCGCGAGCAAAACCAGGCACTTGAAAAGCAGGTGCGCGCTCTGTCGGATCAACTGAGCGCGCTTGAGCGCGACGTTTCGGACCGGATAAATCGAAACGATCATTCGCTGCGTGAGGAAATCAAGCAGAAGAATGAAGGCGTTCAGATGCTGATCGAGAAAATGTTTGCCGATCTCAGCAACGTCAAGACCGACCGAAATCTTTTGGCTGGCCTGTTTGTCGAGGTTGCAAAAGCTCTGAATCAGGATCCGGTCGGCAGCAAGAGCAACTCGGACCGTAGCTGGAAAGTGAGTTGATGGGACCTTGACGTCAACCGTCGACCCACTCAACCTACCGAAAAGAACAGCCTCGAACGATACAGAGATTGATCGCGAGGCTCTGGCTCGTCTTTTGATCGAAATTGCCCGGAACGTTGATCCGGACTACCGTGCGCGTTTCGAGGCAGTTCCAACCGCCGATCCTCGCATGGAAACGCTGCGCCAGTTGCTGGTCAGCCGCGAAATTTCGGAGCTTTCACGAGTCACGCATCTGCTGGACGAACCGGAGCAGCTTGCGGCAGCAGTGGGCGACGTTCTTCCCAGTGCGACAGCGCGAGCGTCTCACACGCAACTCGGCGAGGCGCTTGCGCCAGCTGTCGAAAGGGCTGTGCAGCGGTCGATCCAGAAGAGCCCGCGCACACTGACGGATATATTATACCCGGTGTTTCTGCCGGCAATTCGCAAGTCGATCGGGGAAAAGATCGACCAGACCTTTCAGTCGCTGAATGAAACTTTAAGGCATATATTTACCTGGCATGGCCTCAAGTGGAGATTTGAAGCTTGGAGAACGGGCGCTAGTTTCTCGCAAGTTGTTCTGAAGCATTCTCTTGTCTATCGTATAGAGCATGCCTTTCTCATTCATCGCAATTCCGGGCTTTTGATAGCGCATGTGACGGCCGATAATGCGACGAGCGAAGATCCTCAGCTCATTTCCTCGATGCTTAGTGCAATTCAGGATTTTGTGAAGGACTCGTTTAACGAGAAAGAGCAGAGCGGCCTGGACACTATTCGTTTCGGCGACCTTCGACTCTGGTCGGAAGTTGGACCGTTTGCGACCCTGGTTTCGGTGATCCGGGGAAATCCGCCGGAGGAATTGCACGACATAATTCGCGATGTATTGCTTCGCATCCATGAGGAAAGCTCACAGGCTCTAGAACAGTTTGACGGCGACGGTTCGCAGTTGATTGGCGTAGAGACGCAGTTGCAGACCTGCGTCGAGCTGAAGCAGGAGGAATCAAACGAGGGATTTCCGTGGCTGGTGGCGGCCGTGGCTCTGCTGCTTTTGAGTCTGGCAGGCGGCTGGTACTTTCTTTCCTGGCAATCAGCGCAGCGCTGGCAGGCTTACGTGTCGCGCTGGCAGGCTTACGTGTCGCGACTGGAGGCCCAGCCGGGCATTATCGTTGCCGAACAACAGGTGCGCGATGGCCAATTCTACATTGCCGGCTTGAGAGACCCGCTTGCCGCCGACCCGCAGTCGCTGTTGTCCGGAACTGAGGTCGATCCCGCCCAGGTTCATTCGCAGTGGCAATTCTATCAGAGCCTTGAACCCGAGTTCGTGTTGAAGCGGCTGACGGCGTCGCTGGCTCCGCCGGATTCAGTACGACTGTCGATCGTCAATGATCGCATCGTTGCCGAAGGCGAGGCGCCCGACACCTGGATAGATCGGGCGCGCGCAGCGGCCCGGCAGCTTTCGGCAGGCGGGCCGGTCTTCGATATCTCCGGGGTCCGTGACGTAAGCCCTGAAGTACGAGCGGCGGAGCGCTGGCAG
Source organism: Mesorhizobium sp. 128a (assembly GCF_053848025.1). Taxonomy (NCBI): domain Bacteria; kingdom Pseudomonadati; phylum Pseudomonadota; class Alphaproteobacteria; order Hyphomicrobiales; family Phyllobacteriaceae; genus Mesorhizobium; species Mesorhizobium sp. 128a. The sequence goes on from NZ_JBSPKY010000011.1 coordinate 141,703, forward strand.
GCCTATGTGTCACGGCTGGAGACCCAGCCGGGCATCATCGTTGCAGAACAAAAGATACGCGATGGCCAATTCTATATCGCCGGCTTGAGAGACCCGCTTGGCGCCGACCCGCAGTCGCTGTTGTCCGGCACGCAGGTCGATCCCGCCCAGGTTCATTCGCAATGGCAGTTCTATGAGAGCCTTGAGCCGGAGTTCGTGTTGAAGCGGCTGACGGCGTCGCTGTATCCGCCGGATACAGTACGACTTTCGGTCGTCAATGATCGCATCGTTGCCGAGGGTGAGGCCCCCGACACCTGGATAGATCGGGCGCGCGCAGCGGCTCGACAGCTTTCGGCAGGCGGACCGGAATTCGACATCTCCAGGGTTCGTGACGTGAGTCCCGATGCACGCTCGGCGGAGCACTGGCAGTATTATGTCTCGCGACTTGAGGCTCAACCGGGCATCATCGTCGCCCAACAAACGGCAAGGGGCGGACATTTCTACATTTCTGGCCTGAGAGACCCGCTTGCCGTCGACCCGCAAGCTCTGCTGTCCGGAACGCAGGTTGATCCTGCCCGGGTTCATTCACAGTGGCAATTCTACCAGAGCCTTGATCCGAAGTTCGTGGTGAAGCGGCTGACGGCGTCGCTAAACCCGCCGAAATCGGTTCAGCTTTCGATCGTCCAGGGTCGCATCGTTGCCGTCGGTGAGGCTCCTGCCGGCTGGATCAGCCGGGCGCAGGCCGCCGCCGAACAACTTTCGGCGGACGGAGTGGTTCTGGATGTCTCGCAGCTGAGCGAGCTGAATCTTGCAGAACTGAATTATTTGAGAGAGGCCATCCAGACGACCGATATCTTCTTCTCTTCCGGCAAGGTTGTGCCGGGGCCAGAGCAGACGCCGGTTCTCGACAGGTTGGCGGATCAAATAAAGGTATTCGCCCAAAATGCCCGCAAGTCAGGCGTAACAGCGCGGTTCATGTTGACCGGCCATTCGGACACCACGGGCCGCGAGACGGCCAACGCGTCGATCAGCGCCGCCCGCGCCGAGACAGTTCGTGCGCTTCTCAACAAGCGCGGCGTCGCTCCGGAACTGCTGCTGGTTCGGGGCGCGGGCACGTTTGAGCCGCTGGTGCCTGAAAATAGTCAAAACGGGAGCTCCACCAATCGCCGGGTTTCGATTACTGTGAACCTGGACTAGCGGAGCCCGACATGTTGCAAAAAAAGATCTGCATGCTGGGCGGCTTCGCTGTCGGAAAGACGAGTCTGGTTCGCAGGTTTGTGCAAAGCATCTTTTCAGAAACCTACCTGACCACGGTGGGAGTGAAAATCGACAAGAAGAGTGTCGAACTCCCGGGCAAAACCGTGGATCTGATTTTGTGGGATCTGGCCGGCGAAGACGATATCGGCTCATTCCGCGTCAGCTATGTTCGCGGTGCAACCGGGCTCGTCCTTGTCGTCGATGGAACCCGCGCCGCCACCCTTGCGGTGGCGGTCACGCTGCGCGAACGGGTCGAGGCCGAGTTCGGCGCTATGCCGTTTGTATTGCTGATCAACAAATCCGATCTGGCCGATCGATGGGAAATATCGGATAGTGAGATTGACGAACTGAGGCAGCGTGGATGGCAAATCTATCTGACAAGTGCGCTCTCAGGTCAGCATGTTGATGATGCGTTTCATCAACTTGCTTTGATGGTCGCAAAATAGACCATGCATGGATTGCCAAAAGAAGTCGTAAATTGGATTTTCAGTTTCTTCTACAATGGGCACTCTGTCGCTTATGTGAAAATCGACGCCCAGCTTTGCGTAGCTGCGAAGGGGGGTAATGTCGAACATCACGGACTGTCGTCGCTTCGCATTGGCAAGCCTGTTGCCGAGCAGCTTGAGTTCATGGAAGGGCTGCTGCCTTGCCCGGAGCTTCCGTTTCATATTCCCATGGTCGAGCTGCCCAGCGGGCGTGTCGCGGACCTTCATTTTTTTGCTGACGACGCCTACGTGTGGCTGCTCTTTCTTGACGCCAGCGTCGAACGCGCCAACAGGCAGCGGCTTCAACAGAAAGCTTATGAGATGACGCTCCTGCAAGAAAGGGAGCGTCAACTCAACGAGAAATTACAATCGGCGAACGAGGCGTTGAGGAAGAGCCAGGAGGGATTGGCGCGTGAATACCAGCGCGCCGAAAACCTGCTCCTCAACATTCTTCCGGCGTCGATCGCGGAGCGGTTAAAAGCGCACAAGAAGATTGCCGACAACCACGCAGAGGTGAGTGTGCTTTTTGCCGACATCGTCGGTTTTACGGAAAGAGCGCGGAGCGTCGGAGCCGTGACGACGCTGGCTATTCTGAATTACTTCTTCAAGGCGGCGGATCGGCTCTCTGAACGATACGGCTGCGAAAAGATCAAGACAATCGGCGATTGTGTGATGGTGGTCAGTGGCCTGCCCACCGCGCGATCCGATCATGCAAAGGCCCTCGCGCGCTATGCGCTTGAGCTGCGCAAGGCGGTCAAGCGCGAACGTTTCGCAGGAGAACCGATAAGGCTCAGAATTGGAATTCACTCAGGGCCGATCGTCGCGGGCGTCATAGGCAAGAGGCGGTTCGCTTATGACCTGTGGGGCGAGACCGTTAATCTCGCTTCACGTATTCAAACGTCCGCGGAGCCCGATGAAATCCGCATTTCTGACGCAACGCGCCAACTGCTCGGACCAAAATTTGCTTGCGACCCACTCGAGGAAACGGAATTGCGTGGCGCCGGTCGCGTGCGAATGTGGCGGCTCCCGGCCTGATTTAACCGCTTGGCACTGCCGACTCTGCAGCCCGTAGCGTCTGAAGTCAGCCAGCCAGCCAGCCCGGCGGCGCCGTCCGCCGGCATCTGTCCCGGTGAGCCCTATCCAGCTTGTATGGCCCCAAGCTAATATGCTATTTCTACGTCATGCGCGGAATGCTGGCACTTGGTATGCTGGTATTGGCGGCTACGACAGCAGCCGCAGGTGAGCATTTGTTCGACTCCATCGCCGCCGGAGACAAGGGTGCGGTGGAGCAAGCCTTGGCGGGCGGTGCCGAGGTCGACAGCCGGGCACGCGACAAGGCAACCCTGCTCCTCGCTGCAGCGCTCGACAACCAGCCCGAAATCGCCGAATTCCTGATGGGCAAGGGCGCCGACGTCATGGCGCGTAACTCGGGCGGCTTTACCCCGCTTCATGCGGCGGCCTTCTCGGGCAGCCTGCCGATCGCCAGGCTGCTTTTGGAAAAAGGCGCGGTGCTCGACGATGCCGCTAACAAGGCGGGCGCTACGCCGTTGTTGGTGGCCGTCGAGGAAAACCACCTTGAACTGGCCGAGTTCCTTATCGCCAAAGGTGCCGATGTGAACCATCCCGAGGCTCATGGCTACATGCCGACATCGCGCGCATTCTGGAAGGGCAACAAGGACATCTTACGACTGTTGAAACGCCATGGTGCTACCTGCCAAGCCAAAATCCTTGGCGAGGCGAACGCGGCGAAGTGCGCCGAGATCCACGATTGAAGGAGGATGCAGATGAGCACAATGATCAAGTCACGACTGGTTCGGAATCTGGGGGCGGCTGCCCTGGTCGCAGTCGCTGCGGTTGCCGGCGCGGGATCGGCCCGGGCCGACGATTCGGTGAACACCGGCTATTTCGGCGGTGTGGCGATCATGGGCTACGACACGGTCGCTTACTTCACTGACGGCAAGGCCGTGAAGGGCTCCGAAGAATACACTTATGAATGGCTGGGGACCCCTTGGCATTTCGCCAGCAAGAAGCACCAGGAAATGTTCATGAGCGAACCGGTCAAGTACGCTCCTCAATATGGCGGCTACTGTGCCGGCGAAGTCGTGGGCGGTGGGGTCACGGTCAATGTCGATCCGGAAGCATTCAAGATTATCGACGGCAAACTCTACCTGATCTACGACGTCGACAATGCGGACGATTTCGCCGCGCATGCGGCTGAAAACATTCCGAAAGCCGATGCAAATTGGCCGCAGGTCGCGGCCAATTTGGAGCTCGACAAGTATCACTGACACCAGGTTCGCCTACTGGACGACCGTGAAGTGAAACACCTTGCTTGTGTTGGCATAGGAGTAGCCTTTGCCGGCAGTGCGTCTGTAGACGGGACCGCAGTCGGGGCGCCCGAACAGGTTCTCGCTCTGCTCGCATAAGAGATCGCCATCGACGTAGACGGTCTCTGTGACCAGCCGCGTCGTCGTGCGGAAGGCTGCCTTGCCGTCGTTCCCGATCTGAAGGAAGGCTGGTTGGAGACCGGGTTCGATCTGGCCTTGCAATGTATGGCCAACGACGAGGGCCGCGATCTCGGCACCCTTCAACTGGTCGTGCTCGTCCGGGGTAAAGCCATAGCGCCATTGGGGTAGGCCTGCCCGGCGCAGTGCGTCGACGAGGATCGCCAGATCCTTCGGGTTCCGGAAATGTGCATGAGTCATCTGCCACCCGGCCAAAGAGTCTACGTAGCTGGACCCTGCTATGAGGTGGAGCCCAGCCGCGATTTCGGCTTTCGCATCCGGTAGACGGCCGCCGAGGACATACGCCGCGGCGAGTGTAAACCGAAAGTTGCCAACCGTGGGCGCATCGTCGCGGGTGCGTTCGAGAGTCTCGATCGCTTTCTCGACATTCCCCTGGAGCAGAAAAACCAGCCCGGCGGTTTCCCGGTTGATGGGTGAAAGGTTGGGATCGAGCCTGAGCGCAGTCTCGACCGCTGCGGCTGCCTCGGCATAATTGCCGGCGCATAACTGGACATATCCGAGGGCTGCTTGCGCCTCTGCATCGCCCGGACCGATTGAAACAGCCTTCCTGGCAGAGGCAATCGCATCTTCGTAGCGGCGATTCACGACTTGCATGATACCGAGAATGGCATAGGGCGACGAAAGGTCCGGTTCGAGCTCCAAAGCCCGGCTCGCCTTCTCGTAGGCTCGCTTGCGCGCGGGCGCGCTCTGCATGATGTCGTTGATGGCCTCGCGCCAGATATAAACTGTCGTGCGGGCGTCGGCCGCAAAGGCTTCCGCGAAAGCTGGGTCGAGCCCCTCCGCCTTCTCATAGAGCGCAAGCGCCTCCCGCAGCCCGGCCTGCAGGACGCTGCGTGACGCCGTCTCGGCTTGAAGATAGTAGTCGTAGGCTTCGAGGTTTTCGGTCGGCGGGCGTGCCATGCGCTCGCTTTCCGCTGCCGAAGGCTGCACGCCGAGCGCTTTGGCGATCTCCCCGCTCATCTCTTCCTGGACGGCAAATACGCCGGCCATGCCACGGTCGAACCGGTTGGCCCACAGATTGTCGCCTGTTGCCGTATCGATGAGCTGGGCATTGAGGCGGATCTGCTCGCCGGTGCGGCGGACGCTGCCCTCGACGACGTAGCGCACGCCAAGGTCGCGCGCGACGTCCGCCAGCGCCACCGGCTTGTTCTTGTAGGCGAAGACGGAATTGCGGGCGATGACATCGAGACCGGAAAGCTTGGTGAGGTCGGTGATCAGATCCTCGGTGATGCCGTCAGCGAAATAGTCCTGGCCTGGATCGCCGCCGAGGTTTGTAAACGGCAGCACGGCAACGGATGGCCGCGATGGCATCGAGAACTTCTGCCACGCGAAAATGCCGGCAAGCGCGGCAATCGCCAGGGCGGCGGCTGCCAGGATCATGACGCGTGGGCCTGGCCGGTGTGGCGCGGCCGTGACCTTTCCCGATGCTGCGGGATCGAGCAGCAAACGATATGCGCGAACCGGATCGGCGATGTTCTTGAGGCGCTGCTCGCCAAGACTGGCAAAGCCGACCTCCACCTTGTGGACCGCATGATCGAATGCCGTGCCCGAGATACATACACCCCCAGGCTCGGCCATAGCCTCGAGGCGCGCGGCGATGTTGACGCCATCGCCGTAGATGTCATTTTCCTCAACGATGACGTCGCCAAGATTGACCCCGATGCGAAACCGGATGTGACGGGCGCCGGAGGTGCCCTGGTCTCGGACAGCCATCCGGCGCTGAATCGCGGCAGCACACTGGACGGCATCGACGACACTCGCGAACTCGACCAGCGCTCCATCGCCCATGAGCTTGATAATGCGACCGTGGAATTCCTTGATCGCGGGGTCGACCAATTCGCGACGGCAACCCTTCAATCGTTCGAGCGTGCCTACCTCGTCCTCGCCCATGAGGCGGCTGTAGCCAACCACATCGGCAGCAAGGATTGCGGTGAGCCGTCGCTCCATTTGCGGGTGTCCCGTCTCCCTAGTCAAAGCTTCGCCGACGAGCGTATTCTAGTACTTCTTTGATTGCGAGCATGCTCGGCCCCTTGGGGCAGCGGTCAATGCAACCACGTACCCCCTGGCCACTTACTTTGCGTTTAGCTCCACGATGTAAGGCTTCGCACTCCCGGGGGACCGTACGCCAATGCTGGACAATTACGAGGTGGACTGGTTTGGCGTGATCCACCAGATCGACGTCACGCCGATCAAGTACGACAAGAAATACATGTCCTACTACGAGGATCTGAGCGATCGCACCATCAAGCTCGGCTTTCAGCGGCTTGGCTGGGTGCTGGGCATCACCGGTGAAATACCGCGGTCCGTGCTGGAGATCGGCTATGGCACCGGCACGTTTATCGAAGCCGCGAAGATTACCGGGGTTGCCGATTGCGCCGGCTGCGACGTCACCAGGTTTCCGCTGCCCAAGGGCGTGCGCTTTGTCGACTGGGATGAGGCGCTCGCCGGCTCGTGGGACCTCGTCGCCATGTTCGACGTGCTCGAGCACATCCCCGACCTGGGTTTCCTCGCACGCCTTCAGACCCGTCATTTGGCCATCGCCGTGCCCTATTGCCGCTGGCGTGAGCTCGGCGCCGATGGCGACGCGTGGTTCGAGACGTGGCGCATGCGTCTGCCCAACGAGCATTTGCACCATTTCGACCGGGACTCGCTGGTGGCGCTGCTCGCGCACCATGGCTTTGAATGCGTGACGTTGAATGGCTTCGAGGACGGGATCAGGCTGCGGCCGGGCGAGGCGGGGCCGAATATTCTCTCGGGCTTTTTCAGGAAGCTATAGGCCGGGTTCTTCTGCGGCCACGGTCAGCCGTCACGCCTTCTGCCTGGTGAGCCGCTCCAGCGCATCCACAATCAGATCGCAGAATTTCGGATGGTCGAGCTTCATCGCCACGGTGTGGCGGAAGTCGGTCTGCTCGCTCGCCGAGCCTCCGAAATGGCGCATGCCGCCCATTTTCTCGAAATTGCAGACCGTCATGCCCTTGGTCCACCGTCCCGCGAGCTCGACGCGGATATCGGCTTTCTCGGTGGTGATGATGGTGGGATCGATCAGGGCCGCGACGCAGCATGCATCATGTATGGCGGGATACTCGATTTGCAGCAGGCCGCCATGGGTGGTCGCGATGAACTCCCATATATCGAGGATGAACTTGGCCATCGGGCCGCCGACGGCGCGCACCCTGTCCTGAAGATCCGGACTTGCCAGGGCCTGAGTCTGCGTCAGGTCGAGACCCACCATGGTGACGTCCCATTTGGCCCGGAACACCACGTCGGCTGCTTCCGGATCGCCATAGATGTTGAACTCCGCCGCGGGCGTGATGTTGCCCCTGGTATAGGCGCCGCCCATCGCGACGACCCCTTTCACCCGCTCGACGATGCGCGGGTCCTTGCGCACGGCAAGCGCGATGTTGGTATAGGGACCGACCGGCACCAGCGTGATCGTCTTCGGCTCATGCGCCATGACCGTGTCGATGATGAAGTCGACGGCGTGGCGCTTGTCGAGCTCGAAAGAGGCCGGCGGCAGCACGGGGCCGTCGAGCCCGGTCTCGCCATGGATCTCGATGGCCAGCACCTGGTCGATGAGGAGCGGGCCGGGAGAGCCTTTCGCCACCGGCACCTTGATGCCATAGGCGGTGCAGACGGAAAGCGCGTTGCGCGTGGTGTTCTCGACATTGTGGTTGCCCGAAACCGTCGTGATGCCGAGGAGATCGATGTTTGGATTGCCTGCCGCCAGCAGGATGGCGATAGCATCATCATGCCCAGGGTCGCAGTCCAGGATGATCTTTTCCATGGTGGTACCTCCTCCCTCGACCGAGCTTGCCGGAACAAGAGACTGGCGTGTTTGCGTCGTCAAGGTTCTGATTCTCAACAGATGTAGTGCCAACCCGCTCTGCCCGACGCCGGCAGCTTGGCCAGGTCGCGGGAGGGGCCTTGCTATTTCCAACGCCAGGCCGGAGGATGCCGGCATGAAGAAAGAATATTCAAAACCGACGCTCTTCCGCAAAGGCCGGCTGTCTGCCCAGACCGCCCAGCAAGCCCCATCCGGAGATTCGCAGGCTCCGGAATAAGGGCTTGCCAACGGCGGTTGAATCGACACGTCAGGCCAGCGAGCCAAGTGTCTGACATCGTTGGATGTGGGTTCTCTGGCCCTTCGTAGCGCCTCTCACATTCCCCAACTAATTTGCATACAAATGTTTCCGGCCGGCATCGCTACGTGAAGCGTTTCACCGTTGCCGCGTAATCGATCGGTTACATCAGCGGTTCAAGAGCCTGCCCGAGGCAACGCTCTGCTGCTGCATAGGGGTTACCGATGTTTGAAAGTCTCACCAGAATTGGCGCCGCCTTCGCGCGCGCCAGCAAGCACAGGAAGACCGTGCGGGCACTGAATGCGTTGCCGACGGAGATCCAGAAGGACATTGGCTGGACGGAGTCGAAGGCGATCGACGAGATAAGGCTGCCGTTCTAGGCGAGGCAGTGGTCGCAGCGCCGAAATCGCACACGTGCGCAGCCCTCTGGCAAAGGGAAGGCGGGATCGTCGCGTCCGGTCGTGGAAGGCAATGTTCCGAAGAGCGGTGGCGTGCGCTTGCCGCCTCGCTAGTGCGCGACCTGACCGGCCACGAAGACGTCGAGCCGGACCTCCTCGAGTGGATCACGCGCAAGTAGCTGAAGCGCTACCCCAGCCACCACCACAGCGCCGCGAGCACAAGCACGATCGCCGCGACCGACAGCCCCAGCATGATGTAGCTGCCCTTGATGACGTCGCCGATGATCTTCTTGACGCTTTCGCGGTCGTTGAGGTTGGGGAAGGGCTCGTTGGGCAGCGGTACGCCGAGGAAGTCGCACAGCGGCGCCCAGCCTTCGCTGACCTTGAACACCAGGAGCTTTTCCGGCGGCACGGCGGCCTTCACCTCTTCGGTGTAGGCGTTGTAGCGGGCCACGGCCTTGGCGCGGTCGTCCATCACGCCGGCAAGCGTGCGGCCCCACACCAGCTTGTGCGACATGTCGCCGAACTTGCGGCCGAACGGCGTCAGCCATTCCAGTACCTTGAACTGCCATAGCGTCTCGGTGAAGTAGATCGTGTCGATGGTGCTGTCGTACCAGGCTTCGGCACCGCGCGGATGCAGGGTGAGCAGCACCTTGGCGTCGGGATACGCGGCCATCAATTCGCGCCACACGCAGCAGCCGGGATTGTCGACCGTCGCCTTGTAGTTGGCAAAGACCCGGTTCCAGTCATGCTGGCTGCCGGGCGGGCTGTTCGCCACCTTGCGCCAGAAGTCGAGATGGCCCTTGTTGGCCTTGTTGAGGATGACTTCCTGCATGTGGTAGCTGGGAAGGCCGAGTCTGTTCAACGCGGCAAAGGTCGACCATGTGCCGGTGCGGCCGAAGCCGGCCCCGATAAGCTCGAGTGTCATTTTATCCCCCCTGGGATCGGGCTTCTTCTTACGCCGTCCCGATCGAAACGAAGGTTGCATCCGCCCTTTCATGCGCGCAACAATTTTCCCCGCGCAGCGATAAAAATGTCTCTGCTTTTTCGCCTGGGCCACGCGGAACGGCTTTCTGGCTATTCCAGCGGGTGAGGGAGCCTGATAATAGGTCAGCTAGATTGACCTAAATTCGCATGGCCGGAACGATCATGCCGGACCAGACGCCGTATCCCGGGAGGTGGGCTGATGAGTTTGATGGACCTGTTGGCATCGCGCGCCTCGCGCATGAAGGCGTCGGAAATCCGCGAGCTGCTGAAACTGCTCGACCAGCCCGACATCATCTCGTTTGCCGGCGGCATTCCCGATCCGGCTTTGTTTCCCTCGCAGGCCATCGCCGATGCCTATGCCTCGGTGCTCGGCGGCCCGGATGCGGGCACAGCACTGCAATACCAGGTCTCGGAAGGCTATCTGCCGCTGCGGCGCTGGTTGGCCGGCCAGATGGGCAAGCTCGGCATCGGCTGCGACGAGCACAACATCTTCATCACCTCCGGCTCGCAGCAGGCGCTCGATTATCTCGGCAAACTGTTTCTGTCGCCCGGCGACACCGCGCTGGTGACGTGGCCGACCTATCTCGGCGCGCTGCAGGCCTTCAACGCCTATGAGCCGCGCTACGACCGGCTGACGCCGGACGGCGGCAACATGACGCCGGCCGCCTACCAGGCGGCGGCTTCCGCTGCCGGCGGCAAGGTAAAGTTCGCCTATCTCGTGCCGGATTTCGCCAATCCGACCGGCGAGACGCTGAACCGCGCGCAACGCGAGGCGGTGCTCGATCTCTCGGGTGAGCTCGACATCGCCGTGATCGAGGACGCCGCCTATCGCGCGCTGCGCTATGACGGTGAAGGCGAGCCGCCGATCCTGGCGCTCGACTGCGAGCGCTCGGGCGGTATCGACAATGCCCGCACGCTCTATTGCGGTTCGTTCTCAAAGATTCTGTCGCCGGGCATGCGCGTCGGCTGGGTCTGCGCGCCGCGCCGCGTCGTCGAGCGCCTGGTGCTGATGAAGCAGGCGTCGGACCTGCACAGCCCCTCGATCAACCAGCTGGTCATGCACCGCGTCTCCGAGGCCGTATACGACGGCCAGGTGGAAAAGCTGATCGGCGCCTACCGCGGTCGCCGCGACGCTCTGCTTGCCGCGCTCGAGGCCGAAATGCCCGACGGCGTGAGCTGGAGCCGCCCCGAAGGCGGCATGTTCGTCTGGCTGACGCTCCCCGAAGGCGCGGACGCCACAGCGCTGCTCGCCCGCTCGGTCAAGGAAGCCCGCGTCGCCTTCGTGCCGGGCAATGCTTTCCACGCCGACGGCTCGGGACGCAACACGATGCGGATGAGCTTTACGCTGGCCGACAGCCGGGCGGTGGGCGAGGGTGTGCCGAGACTGGCGAGGTTGATGGGGTAGCTAATCTCCCCCCTTGAGGGGGAGATGGCCGGCAGGCCAGAAGGGGTCGCCGCGCACAGGGCGCCGACCCTTATCTACCCCAGCCTTCATTTGTTGTGGGGGCCGAGCCCGGTCGGACCGACCCCCTCTGTCGCCTTCGGCGACATCTCCCCCTCGAGGGGGGAGATCGACAGCTTCACTCCGCCGCCACCAACTTATCCTGCGTCTTGGTCTCGAAATCACTGGCGTCGTGGCGTTCGTGCAGCTGCATGGTCGGGTCGCCGAAGGCGCGGTTGACCATGCGGCCGCGCTGCACCGTCGGGCGGGCGTCGATCGCCTTGGCCCAGCGCTGCACGTGCTCATAGTCCTGCACCGACAGGAACTCGCCGGAGTCATTGTACATGCGGCCGAGCGCCAGCCCGCCATACCAGGGCCACACCGCCATGTCGGCGATCGAATAGCCGGCACCGCCGAGATATTCTGATACCGCCAACCGCCGGTCGAGCACGTCGAGCTGGCGCTTGGTCTCCATGGAAAAGCGGTCGATGGCGTATTCGAATTTCTCCGGCGCATAGGCGTAGAAATGGCCGAAACCGCCGCCGAGATAGGGTGCCGAACCCATCTGCCAGAACAGCCAGGACAACGTCTCGGCACGCGCCGGCTGTTCGGTCGGCAGGAACTCGCCGAACTTTTCCGCCAGGTACAGAAGGATCGAGCCGGACTCGAAGACGCGAACCGGCGTCTTGCCGCTGCGGTCCAGCAGCGCCGGGATCTTGGAATTGGGATTGATGTCGACGAAGCCCGAGCCGAACTGGTCGCCATCGTTGATGCGGATCAGCCAGGCGTCGTATTCGGCCCCCTTGTGGCCGAGCGCCAGCAGTTCCTCCAGCATGACAGTCACCTTGACGCCGTTCGGCGTCGCCAGCGAGTAGAGCTGCAGCGGATGCTTGCCCACCGGCAGCACCTTGTCATGCGTCGGCCCGGCGATCGGCCGATTGATGCTGGCGAACGTGCCGCCATTGGGTTTCTTCCAACTCCAGACTTTCGGCGGGGTGTATTCGGTCATGCGAGGAGTTCCTTGGATCTGACGGGGCGGAAACGGCGTGCGCGACGGCGCGAGACTGATGGCGGAAAAAGTCGGCGGAACGTAGATACTGACAGAGATAGGTGCAATTCAGAAAGGTTCAACTTCCGTTGAACTATTATCAATGTCGGTGCCTTTTCCTTCGCCCCGTTCACGGGGAGAAGGTGCCCGAAGGGCGGATGAGGGGCAGCGCTGGCCTCTGAAAATGATGTCCGGAGATGATTGTCTCGACGCCCGGCCCTTCGCAAGGCTCCCAGCCCTTCAGGCGTTCAGCCCCTTCAAAAGGTCCACTGGACCTTTTGATCCGCCCGAAGGCGGACCGGGCCTTCACCGCTCGAAGCTCGAAAAGCCGAGCAATTGGCTTTTCGTTCGCTGCGCGAGCCGCTCTCGCCCTTGCGCCTCGCCCATCGTGGCATACCTATAGAGGGTGATCTCCGCCTGCCAGGATGTAAGCATGCCCATAGATCCTCTTTCCCCGCTCTTGCGTTCGGTCGTCGCCGTGCGTGCCACGGTTCCCGATGACGCTTTTACGGCGAACGCCTTGGGCACGCGCCGGGAAGGCAGCGGCGTGGTTATCCGCGGCGACGGGCTGGTGCTCACCATCGGCTACCTCATCACCGAGGCCGAAGAAGTCTGGCTGACAGATCAGGATGGACGCGTCGTGCCGGCGCACGCGCTGGCCTACGACCAGGAAACCGGCTTCGGCCTGGTGCAGGCGCTGGCGCCGCTCGGCCTGCCGGCGGTGGCGCTCGGCGACGCCGAAAAAGCCAAGGTCGGCGACCCCGTGGTGTTTGCCGACGGCACCGGCCGCTCGGTCAAGGCGCACATCGTCACCAAGCAGGAATTCGCCGGCTATTGGGAATACCTGCTCGACGAGGCGATCTTCATCGCGCCGGCGCATCCGTCCTGGGGCGGGGCGGCGCTGATCGGCCAGGATGGCAGCCTGCTCGGCATCGGCTCGCTGCTGTTGCAGATGAGCCGCAATGGTGAGGTCGCCGACATCAACATGGTCGTGCCGATCAATCTTCTGACGCCAATCCTCGACGACCTCCTGACGCGCGGCCAGGTGGCGAAGCCGCCACGGCCGTGGCTCGGCGCCTTCTCGGCGGAGTCCAACGGCGCCGTGATAGTGATGAGCGTTGCCGAAGGCGGCCCAGCCGCCAAGGCCGGTCTGCGCCAGGGCGACATCATCTCCGACGTGCGCGACGGCGAGGTCGATGGGCTCGCCGATTTCTACCGCAAGCTATGGCAGAACCCCGCCGGGTCGGAGATCCCGCTAAGGGTGGTGCGCGACGGCCGCGAAACCTGGCTGCGTGTCAAATCCGCCGACCGCAACAGCTTTCTGAAGAAGCCGCATCTGCAGTGAATGAGCGCCTCATCCTTCCCCCCTTGTGGGGGAAGGTGGATTGCCGCGAAGCGGCAAGACGGATGAGGGGTGTTCCAGGGAACGCCGACGTCTCACTCCGCTGGAACACCCCTCATCCGTCTCGGCGCTAAAGCGCCGATCCACCTTCTCCCACAGGGGAGAAGGGAAGGGGGCCCGATGCTTGCCCTGCGGAGGTCTGCTGACGAAAACTGGCATCGACCGCCGGTATATCAGGTGCGGCAACGAACGAGGTGATGATGGCGCCGATCAAGGTCGATCCTGGCAAGGTTTGCGAATTCCCCGATCCGGAAAGCTTTTACGCTTGGCTGCGGGAGAACCATGCCAGCGAGACCGAGGTCTGGATCAAGGTGCACAAGGTCGGCTCGGGCCTCGCCTCGATCACGCCCAAGCAGGCCATTGACGTGATGCTGTGCTTCGGCTGGATCGATGCGGTGCGCAAGTCGCTCGACGACAAGAGCTTTCTGCAGCGCTACACGCCGCGCGGCAAAAAGAGCATCTGGAGCAAGATCAACATCGACAATGTCGCTCGCCTGGTCGAGGAGGGCCGGATGACCGAATACGGACTGAAACAGGTCGAAGCGGCCAAGGCCGACGGCCGCTGGGATCGCGCCTATGCCAGCGGCAAGGACATGAAGATCCCCGACGAATTGCAGACCGCCATCGATGCCGAACCCAAGGCGAAAGAGATGCTGGCGAAGCTTTCCGCCCAGAACCGCTTCGCGCTGGCGTTTCGAACCCACAACATGAAAACCGAGGCGGGCCGCAAGAAGAAGATCGAGGCTTTCGTCGAGATGCTGAAGCGCGGCGAGACGATCTATCCGCAAGGGAAGAAGTGACTGAGGACCGAGCGATGACCACCGCACTCCATTCCGGCAAGGTCGCACTCGTCACCGGCGGTAATCGCGGCATTGGCCTGGAGACCGGCCGACAGCTCGCAGCGCTTGGTTTCACCGTGCTGCTCGGCTCGCGCGATCTCGCCAAGGGCGAGGCGGCGGCAAGACAGCTAGGCGGCAAGGTGGAAGCGATCGCGCTGGATGTCGCAGCAGTCGACGCGGCAGCACTTGCGGCGGCTGAAATCGAGCGCCGTTTCGGCCGGCTCGATGTGCTGGTCAACAATGCCGCCATCCACTACGACCCACGCTCGCGGGCGCTCAAACCGGACTGGACGGTGATCCGCGAAGCCTTCGAGACCAATGTCTTCGGCGCCTGGCGCGTCGCGGCCGCCTGTGCGCCGCTGCTCGGCACGTCCGGTCATGGCAGGCTGGTCAACATCTCCTCCGAGGGCGGTTCGCTCGCTTCGATGGGCGCCGGCGCGCCGGCTTATTCGACGACCAAGGCGACGCTCAACGCGCTGACCTTGATCCTGGCGGCCGAATTGCGAGGCGCCGGCGTGCTGGTCAACGCCATCTGCCCCGGCTGGGTGGCGACCGACATGGGCGGTCCTGGCGGCCGCCCGGTGGCGCAAGGCGCAGCGGGCATCGTCTGGGCCGCCACCTTGCCGGATGACGGCCCGACTGGCGGCTTCTTCCGCGACGGCAAAAGATTGCCGTGGTGAAGAAGCCGCCGCGCACCCTGCGCCATGCTACCAAAATAGCATTCTCGCCTTGCGATATGTGATGCTAGGCTCCCGATGCACCCAGGGCGGAGGGCGCTAGAGGAGGAGTGGCGGGCGCGACCGCCCGAACTTTCAGCGAGAATCGGGACAGAACTGTTGAACCATTGCGAGGCAACCGCGTTCCCCGTGGTTGGCCATATGGGAGGAATTACCTGTGAAAGCATCCTATCTCGTTTCAGCCGCGCTGCTTGCGGCGACTGCGATGCCGGCGGCGGCCGGCGAAATTTCCGACGGCAAGGTCAAGATCGGCATCCTCAACGACCAGTCGGGTGTCTATGCCGATTTCGGCGGCAAATGGTCGGTCGAGGCCGCCAAGATGGCGGTCGAGGATTTTGGCGGCAAGGTGCAAGGCGCGCCGATCGAGATCGTCAACGCCGACCACCAGAACAAGCCCGACATCGCCTCCAACATTGCACGCCAGTGGTACGACACCGAACAAGTCGATGCGATCATGGAGCTGACGACATCCTCGGTGGCGCTGGCCGTCCAAGGGCTGTCCAAGGAAAAGAAGAAGATCGACATCGTCACCGGCGCCGCATCGGCCGATCTCACCGGCAAGCAGTGCTCGCCCTATGGCTTCCACTGGGTCTACGATACCCATTCCCAGGCGGTCGGCACCGGTGGCGCGCTGGTCCAGCAGGGCGGCGACAGCTGGTATTTCATCACCGTCGACTATGCCTTCGGCTATTCGCTGAAGGAGCAGACCACAAAGCTGGTTGAATCAAGCGGCGGCAAGGTGCTCGGCGAGGTGCGCTATCCCTTGGGCTCCACCGACTATTCCTCCTTCCTGCTGCAGGCGCAGTCCTCCGGCGCCAAGGTCGTCGGCCTCGCCAATGCCGGTCTCGACACGTCCAACACCATCAAGCAGGCGGCCGAGTTCGGCATCGTCGCCGGCGGCCAGCGGCTGGCGGCGCTTTTGTTCACCCTTGCCGAAGTGCATGGGCTCGGCCTGCAGGCGGCGCAGGGCGTTGTGCTGACCGAAGGTTTTTACTGGGACCGCGACGACAAAAGCCGTGACTTTGCCGACCGCTTCTTCAAGCGCACCAACCGCATGCCCAACATGGTCCAGGCCGGCACTTATTCGGCTGTGCTGCAATATCTGAAGGCCATCGACAAGGCCGGCACCGACGAGACGGAGGCGGTGGCCAAGCAGTTGCACGAACTGCCGGTCGACGACGTCTTCACCGCCAACGGCAAGGTGCAGGCTGACGGCTCGATGGTGCACGACATGTATCTCTATCAGGTCAAAAAGCCCGAGGAGAGCAAGAAGGACTGGGACTACTACACTTACCTGGCGACCATTCCGGGCGACAAGGCCTTCATCAAGGCCGAAGACAGCGGTTGCCCGCTCGTCACCAAGTGACGCTGGAGACCGCAGCCGCCGTCCGCGCGGACGGCAAAGATCAGATGCCGCGGGTGGTGCTTTCCGCCCGCGGTCTCAGGCGCGACTTTGCCGGTTTCGTTGCCGTCAACAATGTCGACCTCGACGTCCACCATGGCCAGATCCATGCGCTGATCGGGCCGAACGGCGCCGGCAAGACGACGATCTTCAACCTGTTGACCAAATTCCTGCAGCCGAGCAGCGGCAGGATCGAACTGCTCGGCAACGACATCACCCGCACCGCGCCGGCCAAGGTGGCGCGCATGGGCCTCGTCCGCTCGTTCCAGATCTCGGCGATCTTTCCGCACTTCAGCGTGCTGGACAATGTGCGCGTCGCCCTGCAGCGGCCGAGCGGGCTGGGCTTCCAGTTCTGGCGCTCGCTGTCAGCGCTCGACGAACTCACGCCACGGGCGCGCGAACTGCTCGCCATCGTCGGCCTCGACGATGTCGCGCATCGTCTGGCCGGCGATCTCTCCTATGGCAGGAAGCGCGTGCTCGAGATCGCCACCACGCTGGCGCTCGATCCGAAGGTGCTGCTGCTCGACGAGCCGATGGCCGGCATGGGGCACGAGGATGTCGGCGCCATCTCCGGCATCATCCGCTCGCTGGCCAGGGAGCGCGCCGTGCTGATGGTCGAGCACAATCTCACCGTCGTTGCCGATCTCTGCGACTGGATAACGGTGATGCAGCGCGGCCAGGTGCTCGCCGCCGGCGACTATGCGACTGTAAGCAGCGACGAGCGCGTCCGCGTCGCTTACATGGGGACCGAGCCAGAGGACCGGGCATGAGTGAGCCGCTGCTGGCCGTGCGCGAACTCCACGCCTGGTATGGCGAGGGCCATGCCCTGCATGGCGTCGACCTTGACGTCTTCCGTGGCGAGACGGTGACGCTGCTCGGCCGCAACGGCGTCGGCAAGACCACCACGCTGCGCGCCATCATGGGGCTGGTACGCAAGCGCAGCGGCAGCGTCACCTTCGACGGCAGCGACCTGATGCGCCTGCCATTGCATCGTGTTGCCCATAAGGGCCTGGGCTTCGTGCCGGAGGAGCGCGGCATCTTCGCCACGCTCACCGTCGACGAGAACCTGATCCTGCCGCCGGTGGTGGCCAAGGGCGGCATGAGCGTCGAGGAAATCTTCGATCTCTTCCCCAACCTCAAGGAGCGTCGCAGCAGCCCCGGGACGAAACTCTCCGGCGGCGAGCAGCAGATGCTGGCCATCGCCCGCATCCTGCGGACCGGCGTGCAGATGCTGCTGCTCGACGAGCCGACCGAGGGCCTGGCGCCGGTCATCGTCCAGCGCATCGGTGAATTGCTGGCCACCTTGAAAAAGCGCGGCATGACCATCCTGCTCGTCGAGCAGAATTTCCGCTTCGCCGCCCGCATCGCCGACCGCTTCTACCTGATGGAGCATGGCAAGGTGGTGGAGGGTTTTGCCGTAAGCGAGCTTTCCGCTCACACCGAACAGCTGCACGAGGTGCTTGGGGTATGACGCCATGACGATGATCTTCGGCATCCCCGTCCAGGCCTTGCTCGGCCAGATGCTGGTCGGGCTGATCAACGGCTCCTTCTATGCCATGCTCAGCCTTGGACTGGCCGTTATATTCGGCCTCTTGCGCATCATCAATTTCGCCCATGGCGCGCTCTACATGTTCGGCGCCTTCATCGGCTATCTGATGCTCGTTCATCTGGGCATCGGCTACTGGCCGGCGCTGGTCCTGGTGCCGCTCGTCGTCGGTGTATTCGGCATGGCGGTGGAGCGCCTGGCGCTGTCGCGGCTTTACCGTCTCGATCCGCTCTACGGCCTGCTCTTCACCTTCGGCCTGGCGCTGGTCATCGAAGGCGTCTTCCGTTTCTACTACGGTGTGTCCGGCAATCCCTACGCCGTGCCGTCGCAACTCGCCGGCGGCACCAATCTCGGCTTCATGTTCCTGCCCAACTATCGCGGCTGGGTGGTGGTGGCTTCGCTCATCGTCTGCATCGGCACCTGGCTGCTGATCGAAAAGACCAGGCTCGGCTCCTACCTGCGCGCCGCGACCGAGAACCCGGAGCTGGTGCAAGCCTTCGGCGTCAACGTGCCGTTGCTGCTCACGCTCACCTACGGGCTGGGTGCGGCCCTTGCCGGCCTGGCAGGCATCCTCGCAGCACCCGTCTACCAGGTCAGCCCGCTGATGGGCTCCGATCTCATCATCGTCGTCTTCGCCGTCGTCGTGGTCGGAGGCATGGGCTCGATCCTCGGCGCCATCGTCACCGGCTACATGCTCGGTCTCGCCGAAGGCCTGACCAAGGTGTTCTATCCCGAGGCATCGAACCTCGTCGTCTTCGTCATCATGGCGATCGTGCTGCTCTTGCGCCCGGCCGGCCTGTTTGGAAGGGATGCCTGAGATGAGCGAGGCGACCCTTCACGAACAGCGTACCGCCGCTTCCGTTCGGCTTGAGCGGGTACTGATAGCATTGGCCATACTGGCGCTCATCGCCGCGCCCTTCTTCGTCTACCCCATCTTCCTGATGAAGATGCTGTGCTTCGCGCTGTTTGCCTGTGCCTTCAACCTGTTGCTCGGCTATACCGGGCTGTTGTCCTTCGGCCACGCCACCTTCTACGGCGCCGCCGCCTATTTCTGTGCCTACGCCGTCAAGGCATGGGGCTGGCCACCGGAAGCCGGCATCCTGCTCGGCACCGCCGGCGCGGCTGTGCTCGGGCTGGTCATGGGCTTCCTCGCCATCCGCCGGCAGGGCATCTATTTCTCGATGATCACACTGGCGCTGGCGCAGATGTTCTACTTCTTCTGTGTCCAGGCGCCGTTCACCGAAGGCGAGGACGGCATCCAGGGCGTGCCGCGCGGACATCTCTTCGGCGTCGTCGATCTCAACGTCACGCTCAACATGTACTTTTTCGTGCTTGCCGTTTTCCTCATCGGCGTTTTCGCCGTCTGGCGCATCGTCAACTCGCCCTTCGGCATGATCCTGCGTTCGATCCGCGAGAACGAGAACCGCGCCATTTCGCTCGGCTATTCGGTCGGCCGCTACAAGCTCGCCGCCTTCGTCATGTCGGCAGCGCTCGCCGGGCTTGCCGGCGCGACCAAGGCGATCGTCTTCCAGTTCGCCACGCTCACCGACGTCACCTGGCAGATGTCGGGCGAGGTGATCTTGATGACGCTGCTTGGCGGCATCGGCACCATGGTCGGTCCTGTCGTCGGCGCCGGCCTCGTCGTCGGCCTGGAAAACACGCTCGCCACCTCGGGGTTTCCGGTCACCATCGCCACCGGCCTGATCTTCATGATCTGCGTGCTCGTCTTCCGCCGCGGCATCGTCGGCGAGTTTTATGCGCGCTGGCTAACGCCGGCTGACGGCAGCCGCGCTCAATAGGTGATCGTGACCACCACCGTGTCGGTATAGACGCCGGCCGAGGGCGTTGTCTGCGGCGGCACGCGGCCATAGACGGTGAGGGGCTGCGCGATGCCGGTGCCGGTGCCGGCGACCGTGCTTCCCGGCGTTCCTGCGTCGCCCCAGGGCTGCGAGCGGGCGTTGTCCTTGTAGAGGCCGTAGGTTACCCGCTCAGCCCCCTTCGACATCTTGCGAGTGGTCGGTGTGCCGCCGGTGGTGCCGCCATTGAGCGAGACCGTATAGGCGGTGGACGGGGTGCAGGTGACCGAAACCTGGCCGGTGGCATCGACATTGGCGTCGAGCACGCCCTTGGAGCCGAAATCGATGTTCTGGGTGGTGACCAGGCAGTTGGCCGCAATCGTGGCGTTGATGGTGAAGGTCGGAGAGGCGGCCAGGGTGCCCAAGCCGGTGTCGCAATTGCTGCCCAGCAGGGTTGTCCGGTAGCGGAACTCGACATGCCCGCCCGAAAACGTCGACAGATAGGTGCCGGGCGGAACGGTTGCCTGCCCGCCGGGGACCCGGCCATAGAGCGTCAAGGTGCCGGATGAGTTGCCGAGGATACTGGGGCTCAGCAGCAGCGGCGGAGGGCGCGAGGCATAGGCCCAGGCATAGGAGCCCCAGACGACGCTCATCGCCGGGTCCGAATAGATCTGGTAGTCGAGGCTGTTGGCGCCGCTCAGCATCTGCCTTGCTGCCGCCGAGGTTGCGCCGCCGGTGCCGGCGGCGAGATGCGGACAGACGAGGATGGGCAGCAGCAACGGCAGGCTGCCGCTGCAGGTCACGCTGAGGGTGGCCGTCGATGTGGCCGCGCTGCCCGACAGCGTGTCGACGGCGCCGAAATTCAAGTTGGTGACGGTAAAGCTGCAGCTTTGCGCCAGGGCAAGCGACGGCAGCAGCGCCAGGAAGGCGACGAGTACGGCGCGCAGCATCTGGCTTCGCATCGTCATTGGCACACCACATCCTTGATCGTCACCTGCCGGCCGCGCGCCGCCTCGAAGGCGAAACTTGCCCGGCACGACGTGCCGTCGACGCGATCGACCTGGACGGCGTTCTGCCGCGACAGACCCTTGATGTAGGCCTGCCCGTCATAGCCGACGACGAAGTCTTCCTTGCCACCCTCCAGCCGTCCGGAAAGCCCGGCCTCGAGCGGCGTGCCGCTTGCATCTAACAGCGTGACAAGCGCTGCCTGCGCCGCCTCCGACACGCCGAACTTCAGCACCACGCCGTTGCGGTCGGCCGGAACGACGGTCTCCTTGGTGGCCGGAACGTCGGCATCGACCGGCAGATTCTTGGGGTCGATCGACACCGTATTGAGCTCATAGGAATTGAGCCCGGTGACCAGGATGCGGCCCCTGCTGTCGGTCTTTCCGACCGGCCGGTTCTGGTGCAGCACCTCGACATCGGGCGTGCCGACATCGACCACGGCAAAGGCATCGTCGATGCGGGTTGTGGCGAACACACCGCCACCCGCGACTGCGATGGCGCCGTCCATCTGCCCGGTGACGCGAAAGTCCTTGTCGAATTGCTGCCCGCCAGCCTCGAAACGCGCAAACGGCGCCCGGTAGCTCACCGCGGCCGAGCGGTTCGGCGTTTCGCCTTCCGAGGTGCGCAATCGCCAGCCGATGCTGCCGTCCTCGGCCCGGTCCGACTTGGCGATGTCGGCGACGATGTTGACGCCGTCAGGGCCTTGCTCGACGCCGGTCGAGACCGTCACGTCATTGTCGAACGGGATGGAAATCCCGGCAAACACGCCATAGGAGTCATTGTCGTCGAGATCGGCAAAGGCGGTGGCATAGACCGTGCTGCGCCTGAAAATTGACTGGCTGTAGGACAGGCCGACGATCTGGCTGGTCTCGCCCTCGGCGGTCTTGAGATGGGTGTAGGACAGGTTGAGGCTGGAAAAATCGAGCGGCGTCGGCACGCTCAGCGTCACCTGGTCGACGGCGCGCGGCACGCCAGCGCTGAACCGGCTGAAATCGTCGGGGTCGACAATGACCGGCAGTGCCGTCACCGAGGCGATGTCCTCATAGCCACCGAAGGCGCGCCGCATGCGGGCGTTGAGAGCCCAGCCGTCATAGCCGAACTCCACGCTGGCGTTGACCAGCGAGCCGGTGCGCCCGTCATGATGGCTGCCGGCCATCGCCACCGAGGCGGCACCGTAAGGCCCGAGGGGAAAGGCCGCGCCAATGCCGCCATTGATCAGATCGGCGCCGCCCTCGGCATGGGCCTCCAGCGTCAGCTGGTCGGTCAGCCCGTAGCGCGCGGTGGCGACGCCCATGACGCGGCCGTCATAGTCGTCGGAGGAGATGCCGAAATTGCGCCGCGCCATGCCTGCCTCGACGGAGAAATCGAGTAGCCCCTGACGCAACAGCATGCTGGAGGCATAGAACGGCAAGGTGGCGGATATCTCGCGGCCGAGGCTGTCGCGCAGCACCACCTGCGCCTGGCCGGCGCCGGTGAACACCGGCAGATTGGTGACCTGGAACGGCCCGGCCTGGATGTCGCCGGAATAGGTTCGCACGTTTTGCGTATAGACCTCGAGCGTCGACGGCACCGCCGCCGTGCCGCCGAAGGAGGGTAGCGGCAATGTCACCAGGTCCGAGCGCAGGCTGAAATTGCGCTGCGCCTGGATGCCGCCGAGATAGACTGGACGCGTCCACGACAATCCGCCCGAAACGAAGTCGCCGGCCCGGTAGGTCATCAGCCGGTCGGGGTCGGAATAGCTCCAGGTGGTGTTCAGCCGCGTGAAGCCGCTGAGCCGGCCGTCGGAATAGCCGGCGATGAAAGACTGGCCGAGCGTTCCCCACGGGCTGAACGCGCGCGCGTCGAAGCCGCCCGAGATGCCCTGGAACAGTTCGTTGTCGCCATCGAACAGTGTGTTTGAGCTGGCAAACAGCGAGTAGTTGAGCACCGCGCCATAGCCCGATTGCGGCGCCGGCCGGTCCTGCAAGCGCAAGCCGAGATCGACCATGCGCGCCTCGCGGCTGTCATTGGCGGCGGTGACATAGAGGCGCTGCGCCGCCTCGTCGATCTGAAACGACACGTCCGCCAGCTGGTCGAGCCTGACCAGACCGCCGGCGTCGGCAGCACCCTCCGGCGGTTTCAGTCCGACCTCCTTCAGCTCTTGCGGCGTCGCCGCCAGGCCGCCATCCGGCATCTCGGTGAAGTTGCCGATGAGTTTTGTCGGCGCGTCGTTGATGAACACCTCCAGATAGAGGCTGCGTCCCTGGTCGGGCTCTTCAATGTCGGTACCGGCCGGCAACTCTTGCGATCGCACCGCCGAGCAGGGTGTAAAAGTCGCGAACGCGACGATGACAGCGATGCTACTTGCCCTTGACTGCAACTTTTGCATCGAAGGGTCCAACATCGCTCTGTGCCTTCAAGAGCACCGAGCCCGCCGACAGCGATTTTGAGCTGCCGATCGGCCACTGCATGGTCGCGCCTCCCAGCACATAGCCGA
Organism: Mesorhizobium sp. 128a; assembly: GCF_053848025.1. Lineage (NCBI taxonomy): Bacteria > Pseudomonadati > Pseudomonadota > Alphaproteobacteria > Hyphomicrobiales > Phyllobacteriaceae > Mesorhizobium > Mesorhizobium sp. 128a. The sequence continues at coordinate 165,105 of NZ_JBSPKY010000011.1, forward strand.
CCAGCCCGTTTCGGCTGCCGAGCTTCTTGCCGTTCTGGGTCACCGACAGATTGGACAGGCGGAAGCGGCTCTCGCCGCTGTTGCTGGCGCTAAGCACGAGGCTGCCTCCGTTGCGCGAGATGCTCCATGCAACTGCCGGCGCCGCCGCATCGGGATTGCGGAAAAACACCGGCACCGAATAGCGCAGCGCCAACGCAACCGTGCCGGCCTTGCGGCGTGAGGGGTCGGGCAGCTCGTCGACGATGATGCGGTAGCTCTCCTCGGCCCGCACCGGCGCCTTCGAGACGCGCACGACGCGAACCACGTATTGGGCATTGGGCGCCAGTTTGGTCGACGGTGGGCTGGCGACGACGTCCGAGGTCGGCGTCAGCGTTTCGATCCCGCCGGCCTGGCTCCAGGCGAACACCCGGATCTGCACGTTGATCGGCCGCTTGGCATCGTCATTGCCGAGGTTGAGGACCGCCGCGCTGTCGGGCGCGGTGAGCTCGAGATTCGTCGGCGCCACCCGGAGCGAAGCGGCGTGTGAAAGGCCAGCGCACAGCAACAGCACAGCCGTGGCGCCGATGCATGAAAGCATGGATCGCATGTCGTCCTCGTATGGCGTCGTCGGTCAGTACGTTATGGTGATCGCAACGGTGTCGGTGTAGAGGCCTGCCGCCGGCGTCGTCTGGGCCGGAACGCGCCCGTAGACCGTCAGGGGCTGAACAGCTCCATTGCCGGTTCCGCCGACCGTTTCGGTGGGGATCGTGGTGCCCCAGAGCTGTGTGCGGGTGCTTTCCCTGTAGATGGTGTAGTTGATCGTCGCCGCCGCTGGCCCGGTCATCTTGCGGACCGCCACGGTCGCGCCCGAGCCGCCTCCGGCGCTCAGACCTACATTATAAGACTTGCCGGTCGTGCATTGCACATTGATGGTGCTGGTCTGGTCGATATCCGCATCGATGACGCCATGCGTGCCGAAATCGAGATCGCTTGCCGTCTGCACCTTGCATTCGTCGGTAATGGTAATTTTGACATTCATGCTGCCTGTCGCGGTCGCCGAGATCGCGGGCAGGGCGGGAAGAAGCGATGCCCCTAGCAGCAATGCGTATTTCAGCAATCTCATGCGTATGTCCTCCGTCGGGCAGACCGTTCCTCGCAAACAGTCCTGACCGGATTTCACCCCTGCAGCTCCTCCCGCTGCATACCTCGCAAAGACATCAACCATATCGGCAATATCAAAGCGAACTGCGAAATGATTATTGCAACTTAGATTCGAATTACAATAGGCGGATAACTCAAAGACTATCAGATAACTTTGGTTAATATTTGGTTAACAGGGGTAAAATTGACATATTTTGAAAGTGAAGAATTGTCTATCGATAATTTATTTTGGTCTTTTTGACGAAAATGCGAAAACATTGGAAAATCATCTTGATTTGATAGAGTCTGACCTGTCGTCTCTTATTATCGATTATTTCGCGGCCTCTACCGACGCCATTCGGCCATCGCCGTCGCCGCGCCGCTGGGTGCCCAACCGCACCCGGCCTGCTCAAGCCTGGCAATCGTGCTGACAGGGCCGCATTCCCCAAAACCGTGTTCCGCCCAGCCCAAGCATCGCCGTCCCGGCTGAGATAAATCCACCGCCGTCCGGTCGCGGGGGAACACATGCGACTCATTGCTGTCACGCCCGCCCCGATTTCCGGCGGCCGCGCATCGCCCGGACGGGAGATGCGCCTGTTGTCCCTTGGAGCCATGATCATAAGGCTGGCAGGAGCGCCGGCCGACTGCCAGACGTCAAGGAAGAACGATGAAGAAGACCTGTGAAAAGCCAAGCCTCGAAAAACGCCGGAAGCTGTCCTCCGGGACGGCAATGGCCGCGCCGCCGGCCGGCGAGCTCTGAGCTTGAGATGCCTTCAAGATTTCGAACCAACGGGACAAGGAGAATGGCCATGGATCGGCATGTGAACCCGTCACCGGGCTTCAGGCGCAATCCCGGCAAGGTGATTACCATCGTGTCCTTCAAGGGGCGTGTCGTCGTGTTTGCCAATGGCGCCATCATCGCCTCCTCGGCGAAAGCCAAATTGGTGACCGAGCCGCCCTATCCCTTCAGCTTCTACATCCCGTTCGAGGACATCGACTTCCGCAAGCTCAGGAGGACGGAACTGTCGACGCTGTGCCCCTACAAGGGCGACGCCAGCTACTGGAACGTGCTGCCGGCGGGTGAAGCCGGCAAGGACGCGATGTGGGCCTACGAGCGGCCTTTCGACGAAATGGCTGAGATACGCGACCACGGCGCCTTCTATCCCGACCGGGTCACCATCGATGCTGCGCCGCGCTGAGCGGGGTCGTGCCTGTCGTCCAGAAGTGCTTCGCGTTTTTGGAGCCAACGACAGGCATGAACAGAGGAACTTTCATGCCAGCCAAAGTTGCCCTGACCCAAGGTCGCTGCGGTTCTGCGGCAACGGCATGCCGACAAAGACAAAAGGTCATGGACGAAAAGCAGAAAGCTATTCTCGACGAAATCCCGCGTCTGCGGCGCTATGCGCGCTCGCTGCTGCGCGATCGCGATTCCGCCGACGATCTCGTCCAGGACTGCCTGGAACGGGCGCTGCTGCGGCTGGACAACTGGCAGACGGGAGAGAGCCCGCGAAAATGGCTGTTCACGATCATGCATCATCTGTTCATCGACCAGATGCGCAAGGTGAACCGGCGCGGCGAAGCCTCGATGCTGCCGCTGGAAGCCGGCGAGGTGCAGGCCTCTCCCGCCGACCAGCTGGAGAATGTCGCGGCCCGCGAGATCATCGACGCGCTGCAGGCGATCAGCCCCGACCGCCGTGCCGCGCTGACCATGGTTGCCATCGAGGGCTTTTCCTATGCCGAGGCCGCCGAGATGCTCGGCGTACGGGCCGGCACGCTGATGTCGCGCATTGCGCGCGGCCGGGAGGAACTGCGCGGCCTGCTCGAGGACAATGCGCGCCGCCGCGCGATAAGGATCGTCGAGCCCGGTCCGGGCCGGACGGGTCCCATCAGAGCGCCCATGGCATGACGAACCCCCATCGCACGATCACGCCACGCCCCATGACAAGGCCCGATTGCAGGCATTGCGGCCTCATACGGGTGCGCCGGTAACGGTTTCTTGTCTGCTTCTGTGCATATTGGCGGGAATGGGGTGGACGAAACCAAGGCATGGCTGAAGAGAAAAGACGCAACAGCGAGTTCTGGGCGCTGGCGCTCGAAAGCGCTCATCTCGGCGTATGGGACTGGGATATTTTGAGCGGCGACTGTTTCTATTCGCCGACCTGGTCGCACATGCTCGGCTATGAGGATGGCGAGCTTGCCAACACCAGCGATCTGTGGCTGAAGCTGACGCATCCCGACGACCGCGAGCGGGCGTTGACCAGCGGCGAGCGCCACATTGCCGGCCTGACCGCATCGATCGAGACCGAGCTGCGCCTGAAGCACAAGGACGGCCACTGGATCTGGGTGCTGGACCGCGGCGGCATTGTCGAGCGTGACGAAACAGGCAAGCCAGTCAGGCTGATGGGCGTCCAGACCGACATCAGCCGGCAGAAGGAAGCCGAAGCCGAACTGGAGCGTGTCAATGTGCGCTTCCGCCTGGCGCTGGCGGCCAGCGGCACCGGCATCTGGCATCACGATATCGATGCCAACAAGAGCTATTGGGACGCCCGCACCAGGGAGATCTTCGGCCTCGTCGCCGATACCGACGAGGTGGCTGCCGAACTCTGGCACACCTATCTGCACCCCGACGACAAGGTCGCCACCGAGCGCGCCCATCTGGCGCCGGTTGTGTCGGATGAAGTCGTTGCCTCGCAATACCGCATCATCAGGCGCGATGGCGAAGTCCGCCATGTCGAATCGCTGGTGCGCTTCATCGCGGACCCGGACTCCGCGGGCCAGATTCTCGGCACCGTGCGCGACATCACCGAGGACAAGAAGCGCGAACGCGAACTCGCCTACGCCGCGCACCACGATGCGCTGACCGGCCTGTTCAACCGCGCCGCCTTCGACCGGCTGCTGGCCGAGCACATCGCAGCGAAGCGGCTGCTGCCGCTGGCGGTGTTCTATGTCGATCTCGACTACTTCAAGGCGCTCAACGACTTTGCCGGCCACGCCGCCGGCGACCTGGCGCTGAAGGGCATCGCCGCCGGCATCCTGGGCTGCCTGCCGGCATCGGCGCGTGCCGCCCGCCTTGGCGGCGACGAGTTCGCGCTGCTGGTGCCCAATTGCGAACCGGCCGCGGCGGAGACGCTGGCCGAGGCCATTCTTGCAGCGGTCAGCGATGCCGACCTCGGCCTGCCGGTGACGTCGCGCAAGCTCGCAGCCAGCATCGGGATCGCCTTTGTCGACGACACCACCACGACGGTGGCCGATGCGCTGGCCTGCGCCGACGACGCCTGCTACGCCGCCAAGGCAGCGGGGCGCAATCGCTTTGCGGTGTTTTCGGCCGACGCCGCGTCGGGTTCCGGCGGCCTCAACGCCGCCCGCGTCGCCGCCGACACGGTCGACGCCATGGATGACGGGCGGCTGAAACTGTTCGGCCAGGAAATCCACCTGCTGGGTCTGCCCTGGCGGGAGAGCCGCCATGTCGAAGTGCTGGCGCGGCTTGCCGGGCGCAATGGCAAGCTTATCCCGCCGGGCGAGTTCATTCCGGTTGCCGAGCGCTTCGGCATCGCCTCGCGGCTCGACCGCTGGATCATCAGGACCGCACTGTCGCAGCACGGCCCGGCGATGAAATCGGGCGTCATCACGCTTGGCTTCAACCTGTCGGCGCAGACGCTGAGCGACCCGCTTTTGTGGGATTTCGTCGACGCCGTCATCGCCGAGACCGGGGCGCCGCACTCCGGCATCGGCTTCGAGATCACCGAGACGGCGGCCGTCACGAATTTCGACGCCGCCGAACAGTTCGTGCGCAAGGCGCGCGAGCGGCAATGCCGTGTCAGCCTCGACGATTTCGGCGCCGGCATGAGCTCGTTCGAATATCTGCGCCGCTTTCCCGTCGATCAGATCAAGATCGACGGCTCGTTCATCCAGAACATTGCGCAAAGCCGCTTCGACCGCGAGATCGCCTCGGCCATATCCGGCATCGCCAGGAGCCTTGGCTGTTCGGTGGTTGCCGAAAAGATCGAACAGCAGGCCGCGCTCGACATTTTGCGCGACATGGGCGTCGCCTACGGCCAGGGTTTTCTGCTGCACCGGCCGGAGCCGCTGGAGGGGATCGTTGAAAGGGCGACCGCGAAGGCGCCGTACAAGCGGTTCGGCTGAACGGGCAAGCCCTTGTGGGAGATCGGCACTCAGCGGTGCGCGTGGCTATCGTTGCGCTTGCGAGTTGCTGCGGCCTTCTTTGCCGACGCCGACTTGCTGGTCGAAGAGCGCGAGGCTGACGCATTGCCGCCGAGCTTGCCGCCCTTGTGCGCGGCCGGATGACCGGTGTCTTTGCCGCGGCCCGAACCGCCTTCTTTCTTGCCGCCGCCATCGTCTTTGTTCACCGTCGCCCAAGCACGACGTTCGGCCTCTTTTTCAGAGACGCCTCGATGCTCGTAGCCTTCGGCGATATGGTCGGCCTTACGCTCCTGCTTGTCGGTATATTTCGATTTATCTCCACGCGGCATTGTCCCTTCGTCTACATGATGCGGACAGTCGTCATCCGCATGCCCGCTTGAGAGCAATCCTCGGCCTAGTTGGCGTCGGCCTTTTCCTGCTTGCGCTGCGCGGCCTCCTTCTTGCGGCGCAACACCTCGTCGGTGCCGACAAGATCCTTCGACCCGCCGGAAATCGAGGTCGAGACAACGGCTGGCGGATCACTGGCGGGAAAGCTGTCCTCGAGCCCGGATTGAAGCTGTTCTTCGAGCGTGTCGGGATTCTCCGAGCGGCCTTCCGCGCGGCGCTCGCTGACCGCCTCGACATCGCTCTTGCTGTCTGGGTGGGCGCGGGCCTCTGATATCGTCGACACCACCAGCTCGATGGCGAACTCTCTCATCGCCTCGGCTTGCGGCTCATTGACGTCGGACACGTCGGAGTTTTCGATCAGGCGGATCAGGGACTTCTCCAGACCGCCGAGTTCCTTGGTTCCTTGACAGCGCGCCAGCCGCTTGGTCAGCGAACCGATGAGCACCGGGGCAAAGGTCGAATAGGCATGGTCGCGTGTCGCGTCGACCTGCTCGGGATGAAGCTTTTGCAAGGACATAGGTTCGTGCCTCCAGCCAATCAACTGGGCCAGCAGCTTCTGCCGCTGGGCCCTCCTTAGGAAACTGGGGGGAGGGCAAGAGGTTCCATGCGGTGGTCGACAAGGCCGCCACGCTCAACTCCAAAGCGACTCCATCGTCAACGATGCTTCGAAGATCTGTTGCCTGTTCTCGTTCAGCATCTTGACGGTGATCCGCCGGTGCTCGCCTTCCGGCATCTCGTCCCGGGCGACATCATGCAATATGCGCAGGGCCTCTGCTCCCGCGCGCTCTCGGTTTGGAAACAGCTGTCCCACCTCATCGAACTGGTTTTCGGTATTATACAGATCGAAGTAGAACCGTTCCATGTGCGGCATTCCCTGCATGAGAACGGTAAATCCCCCTTCTCGCTCATGGTTCCATCCGCCTGATTCCCAAACAGATTTCTCGCAATCGTCTGAGCAAGATGCCGGCGCGCCATCATAGATGCAACCGCACCCGAGCTGCGGCGTTGAGCTAGGCCCACCAGTTCTTCTCCACCCATTGGGATGGAAAAACCATCGATGCTAGAGTCGCTCTATCTGAACCTTGGCCAGCATGACGCCCTCTCCGAGGAGGAGAAGGGGCTGCTCGCCGGCGCCATGACCGTCGAGCTCGATTTTGCCACCGGCCAGGACATCGTTGCCGAGGGATCGAGACCCGGCTACAGCACGCTCATCATCGAGGGCCTGGCTGCTCGCTACAAGGTGCTGGAGGATGGCGGCCGGCAGTTCACCTCGCTGCAGGTGCCCGGCGATTTTGTCGACCTGCACGCCTTTCTGCTCAAGACCATGGACCATGGCATCATCGCTTTGTCGCCATGCCGGGTGATCGCTGCCGATCACAGCCGGCTGCGGGCCATCACCGAACAGGCGCCGCATCTGACAAGGTTGCTGTGGCTGGACACGCTCGTCGACGGCGCCATCCACCGCGAATGGATCGTGGCCATGGGCCGGCGCTCCAAGACCTCGCATCTGGCGCATCTGGTGTGCGAGCTGTTCGTTCGGCTTCAGGTGGTCAAGCAGACCAGCGGCATGAGTTTCCGGCTGCCCTTGTCGCAAGCCGAGCTGGCTGACGTGCTGGGGCTGTCGATCGTCCATATGAACCGGGTCATCGGCGCGTTGCGAAGGCTCGGCGTGATTGGCTGGGCAAATTACACGGTGACGATTGTGGACTGGCAGCGGCTTGTCGAGATCGCCGAGTTCGACCCGACCTACCTCAGCATGAACCGCGAGCCGAGGTAGGGATCGCAGAGCGGTGAGGACGCAACGTCTCAGCCGGTTTTTGTCTGACCGTCCAGCGACGCCAATTCGTCGAGCATGGCAAGGGCGGCACTTGGCTTCGCCGGCTTCAGCAGGCCCTGTTGGGCGGCGGCATTCTTGAAAGCGGCAAAGGCAATGTCGGGGCGGCAGATGCCGTTCAAAGCGTCATCCACCAGCCTGACGGCCGCCTTGTAGGCAACTGCTTCCTTGTTTTTCCATGTTCCGCCCAGCGCCTTCCTGGCGTCGGCGATCGACGACACCGTCATCGTACTGTAGTCCACGAATTTGATCGTCAGGGGAAGAAATCGGCTCATGAGAAATTCACCATCCGAACCATTCGCGCGTCCGCCACAAAAGCCCGGCGAAAGGCGCGGCCAGAAATGCAGCTGCACCCAGGACGAGAATGGGATTGTTTGTCCGTATTGATTTCATGCATAGCCTCCGTAAACGGGATCGCCATAAACGAGGAAACCGCGAAGTGGTTGCGGCCTGCGCAAGCTACATATTGCTTGCCGGCCGGATCGGTTGGCGTGGCCGGTAGGGCGGTCGCGACTGCGTCTTCAACGGGATGTCGGCGAGCGAATGGCGGATCGGCCGGAACAGTATTGGCGGAGATGCGGCGCGCCGGCGCAGTACCGCGGCCGACAGTTTGGCAACCAGATCTAGAACGTCCATGGACTCCTCCCGAGAGTTTTAGAGTCCCCCTGTCGCACCCACCTACCACCTGATGCCTGTGCCTCGCATTTAACTTTGATGTAGGCCGGACGAATGCGCTCGCGGGCGCGCAGCACCTGCCGCGACCTTTTTGCTCGGCCAACCTTTTTGGCTGACACGCGTTGTCCTTCGACACGGAAGGAGAATCCCATGCTGACCAAATCGGAAACCTCGAAGGCGGTGCACAAGCAGCGCAGCGTGCAGCGCAAGGTCGATACCGACGATCGCCGCAAGCCGAAGGCTAAATCATCGGCCGCCATGCAGGCCGGCGCTCGGCTCTATCCGGAGCCGCCTTTTCCCAAGCAGCATCATCCCAAGCCCGGCGAGGAAGGCGAGATAAAGCCGGCGCCGCTTTATGACGCGCCGTTCTGGGAGGGCTCGAAGAAACTTGACGGCAAGGTGGCGCTGATCACTGGCGGCGATTCCGGCATCGGCCGCGCCGTGGCACTGTTGTTTGCGCGTGAAGGCGCCGACGTCGCCATCGTTTATCTCAGCGAAGACAGGGATGCCGAGGTGACCAAGCAGGCGGTCGAGGCGGAGGGCCGGCGCTGCCTGGCGCTGCGCGGCGATGTCGCCAGCCGAGCCTTCTGCCGCCGCGCGGTGGAGCGCACGGTCAAGCAGCTCGGCAGGCTGGACGTGCTGGTCAACAATGCCGCCTTCCAGGTCCATTCGGCAGACTTTGCCGACCTCACCGAGGAGCATTTCGACACCACGCTGAAGACCAACCTCTACGGCTATTTCCATATGGCCCAGGAAGCGGTGGCGCATATGAAGCCGGGCTCGGCCATCGTCAACACCGGTTCGGTCACCGGCATCGACGGCTCCAGGGAGCTGGTCGACTATTCGATGACCAAGGGCGGCATCCATGCCTTCACCCGGGCGCTGTCGGGCAATCTGATAGGCAAGGGCATCCGCGTCAACGCGGTGGCGCCGGGGCCGGTCTGGACGCCGCTCAATCCGTCCGACAAACAGGCAGCCGATGTCTCGCAATTCGGCGCCAAGACGCCGATGAAGCGCCCGGCCCAGCCGGAGGAGATCGCGCCGGCCTATGTGTTCCTGGCCTCGCCGCAATGCTCAAGCTACATCACCGGCGAGATCCTGCCGATCGTCGGCGGGTATTGAGGGCTGGCTGGCGGTGACGCATCCGGGCAGTGACGTCGCGGGCGCTGCTGCAACCGGATGACTTTTCGTGCATTCTAGTGCATGGCCACGACGCTGCGCCCCGACCCGCCGGCAAAATGCTGCTCCTACTGCGGCTCGCGCGACCACGACTACGAGGATTGCCCGAAGCGTAAAGCCGACGCCGAGCGCCAGCGCGAGGAGCAGGAGGGGCAGGGCTCTGTGCGTGAGAGATTTCCAGCCACCTGAATTCAGGACATTGTGCGAAGATCGTCGGCCTTTGGCGGCGATGCTCGACAATCGCCCTTCAACTCGATGCTTCCGACGAAAGCCATAAGCAGCTCCATTCCTTCCGGCCATTCGCCAAGGCCGCTGTCGCTGTTGATATGGCCGAGCGGCCCGGCGCTGTGCAGCGCGCTGCCCCATTGCCCGGCCTTCGCCTTGGCATAGCCATGCGGGTCGTAAGGATCATCGGTGCTGGCGACGACCAGCGAAGGAAAGCGGAGCGGACCGCGCGACGCGTCGGCGAAGGGAATTCCGTAAGCGGGAAACACCGGCGACGCCGGATCGGGAACCGCAACCAGAAACGCGCCGCCGACCGGGCGGCTCGACACCAGCTGCCAATGCGCCACCAACAGGCAGCTGAGGCTGTGGGCGATGAGAACCGGCGGCGTTGTTGCCTGTGATACCGCGGCGTCGAGAGCGGCCACCCAGTCGTCGAAATCCGGCAGGTCCCAGCTTGCCGGGCTGAAACGGCGCATCGCCGGGTTGGTCCGCTGCCAGCGTGTCTGCCAATGGGCCTCGCCCGATCCGCCGCTGCCCGGCAGGATGATGAAGTCGGTCATGGAAAGTCGTGTCTCCTTGGGTGCGATAGCGCCCAATTCTAGGTCTTCTCCTGATCGGCGGAATGAGAGATCATCGGAAAACGACGAAGAATTCCGATGGATTGAAGGTACTCATGGCAAATGGCGATTATCGGCCGCGGCTCGACCCCACCGACATGGCGATCATCGAGATCATGCAGGAGGATGGCCGCATCGGCATTTCCGAACTCGGCCGGCGCGTCGGCCTGTCCCAGCCCGCCACCTCGGAAAGGGTGAAGCGGCTGGAGGAGCGCGGCATCATCGCCGGCTACCGGGCGGCGATCGATCCCGCCGCCCTTGGTCTCGGCACCATGGCGATGATACGCCTGCGCACCACGCATGAGCATATCCAGACCTGCCTGAAGAAGTTCGCTGCCATGCCCGAAGTGGTCGAGGTGCTGCGAGTGACCGGCGAGGATTGCTTTCTGGTCAAGGTCGTCGTCCCTTCGCCGCCCGATCTTGAAAGCATCGTCGATGCTATTGGCCGCTACGGCGCGGTGACCACGAATGTGGTGCTGCGGGCCGAGCCGCCGAAGCGGCTGGGACGGGAGTTGATGGCGAAGCTCTGAGCAACGTGCCGGCTGTCGGGAGATGGCGCCTGCGAGACTCCTGGCTTTGCCCGCCAAGTTTTTTGCCGGATGATGTCGGATCGGCGGCGTGCCGCCCGTCCTTGGAGCGAAACCCATTGCAAACCTTGGAGGACATTATGGAAACCGTTCAATCGCCGTGGCAGACCGCGGTCATCCTCATCGCCCGCCTGATCTTCGCTGCCATGTTCGTGATGGCCGTGGCCTTCAAGTTCATGGATATGGGAGCGACCGCCGGCTACATCGCCGCCGCCGGCTTCCCGTTCCCACTGTTTCTGGCCTGGTGCGCGGCGATCCTCGAAACGCTGCTGGTGATCGCCTTCCTGACCGGCGCCTTCCTGACCCCGGCAGCGCTGATCGGCGCGGTCTACGTGGTCTTCCTCGGCTTTGCCTTCCACGGTCCGTCGCACTGGGCCGCGGACCAGGCCGAGTTCGGCGCCTTCATGTCCCATTTCCCGTTCGCCGCCGGCCTGCTGTTTGCCGCGGTGCATGGACCGGGCAGCGTTCTGGCGTCGAAGCTCGGCAGGGCGTGAATGTCTCTCCCCTAGGCCGGAGCGACGGCGACTAGCCTGCCCTAAGCCTTGCGGCCGAATACGACGATATTGTCACTGTACTTGCGTGTTTTGGCGCGATAAGCACGGTGCCAGGTCCAAGGGGGAATTCATGAACATAGCCATACGTTTTGCTGTCGTTGTTGTCGGAATGTCGTTGGTTGCCGGTTGCACCTCCATGACGGAGGGAGAGTTCGAAACCATGCATGCCGGTCTCGGCAGCCCGGCCGCCAAGCGCTCTGTCATCAACGATTGCGTTGCCGACCAACGAGCCACTCCGCAGTCCGACAAGAACAATTTGTCTGCACTCATGAATGTCAGCCCGGCAAGATATGAAACCGCCTTCTGCAACCGGCTCCTCAATGCGCTGGCCAATGGCAAGATCACCTACGCCGACTATCGCAAGATGCTCTCGCCCAGCGCTGACAACAGCAAGCTCATCAAGATCCTGCAGGGACGGTATTGAGATCAGCCGCCTCGCGGGCTGGTCACGGCTGCGGGTAGGGCCGCCTCACATCTGATCGTTATACGGTTCCTTCATCTGGCCGACCATGCGGGCCAGTTTGGAGAAGGATGGCATGTCGGTCTCCGGCTGGCATTGGTTGGCCAGCTCCAGGAGCCGGATCGGGAAGTTGACGGCATCGCGGCTCGACGCCGACATGCCGTTGGAGCGCTCTTCGCCGGTTTCGCCGGCTTCGGCCTTGCGCAGCGCGATGTCGATCTCCTCAACGGTAAGCACGCCCTTGCGCACCAGCACCTGGTTGATCGAAGCGACGGCCATCAGCAGGCCCTCGAGTTGCAGATTGGCGACATTCATGGCTTTGCTCCCATTGTTTCAGGCTCAACGCGCGAGCCTCCGTTCCGATCCAGGGTGACGATTGCCGGGAAGGCTCGGGCGCGATCCTATTCTTCCATCCAGCGGCGGCCATACTCGGCCCATAGCGCCTTGACCTCCCTGCTGCCGAGGCGCGGGGCCGAGCCGTCGCCATAGGCGATCGAAACGGCGGTGATGTCGTAGTGGGGGTGGGCGTCGATGACGAAGCGGATCGCGTCGCCGAGCGGCCGTCTGCCGATGACCGGATCGGCCTGTCCCTGGCCGACGCTGCGAACGCCCGAAACAGTGGCTGGCGCATGCCGCATCCTGAACACGGATGCCATGGCTGGTTTGTCCATCCCGCACTCCCCCGAGTCGGATTGGAATGATCCCATAAGCGCCAGCTAATGACCAGTCGGTCGATGCCTGTTGGAAGGCTGTCCCACCGATCCGCCGCAAATTCAGGCGATATCCCGCAGCCAGCTGACGATCATCACGCTCAGGCCAGCGGATCCTCCGCCGGCGGCCTGGCGGGCAGGCCGAGCCTTGTCCGCTCGCCATCGGCAAAATCCTCGGCCGCGGCCTGGGCTTCGAACAGGCGCTGGGTCACCGTGCCATTCTCGGCAACCAGCACCGCCCATTGACGGCGATCGACGCGCTCGACACGAACGTCATTGGGCTCGTCGGCCACCATGATCGACCTCCGGACGGCGAACGGCGCAGGGACGTCGCGTTACGCCTTGGTCTTGCGCTTGGCCGACGCTTTGGCGGCCGGCGCCTCTGTCCGGATGCCGAGCCCGAACTCCTTTGCCAGCTCGGATCGCTTGGCGGCGTAGCTGGGCGCCGTCATCGGATAGTCGCCGGGCAGGTCCCATTTGGTGCGATAGGCCTCCGGCGTCATGCCATGGGCCGAGCCGAGATGGCGCCGCAGCGACCTGAATTTTTTGCCGTCCTCGAGGCAGTAGATGAAATTCGGCGTCACCGAACGCTTGCGATTGACGGCGGGCTCCTGTGCAGGTTGCGGGGGAGCAACCGGATTGTCCACGGCCGCCAGGGCGGAATTGACGCTCTCGATCAACGCCGGCAAGCCTTCCGGAGGCACTGAATTGTTGCGCACGAATGCCGCGACGATGTCGGCCGTCAAATTTATATTTCGGATTTTGTCGTCAGACATGGCTTTTACCCCCATGATGCCAAACTATAAACTATCAGACAAAGCCCGCCGGCGGGATGGCACTTTAGCACATATGCATATGACTTGACGCCGAATATGGTAGCGCTAACATCGCAGAGTCTCTGGCTGATGTAGGAATTGTTTCTTATTTCCTATTGACGGGTGAGGGCAGCTATCGTATGATTTCTCCATGGTGCTGATTTGCGCCAACAACCCGCCGCCGAGGCGGGTTTTGTTTTTTCAGGCCATGCGGAAGCAAAAGCGCCGCTTTTCGCGCAGTCCAATATCGGCGGGACAGCGCGCTCGTGTGTCGTCCCGGACATCTCCCCCCCCAAGGAGATTGGCAGCTTCGGCCCACCGATCATGCCTGCAACGCCGGCAATTGGCGAAAGCCGTCGTGACATCTGATCTCCCTCCTTGTGGGGGAGATGTCCGGCAGGACAGGGGGGCGCGAAGGAACGCCATCTTCGGTTCATTGTATCTGCGAGGCCCCCATGTCCAGCCGCTATGCCACCATCATCGTCGACGATGACGGACGCGAGGTCGTCAGCGCCATCGGCGTGTTCGAAGGCGCTGCCCGCAGGCGCGTGCCGGCCGCATCGAGCCGGTCGTAGCTGGCGTGCTGATCGGCATGGTTCGCGGCGGTCCTGTCGATGCCATTGGCGGCTTCGGCTTCCCGCGCGGCGCGGGCGGCGGCAGGGCTATCGATCTTGCCCGGGCGAAGCTTAAAGCAGTGCCCGCAAAACGGGGCGACGCGGCAGCCGATGCTGCCAGCCGCAAGGCCACCCGCAAACCGGCGAAGGCAAAGCGGCGCAGGTCCGGCAAGACCAAGCGACCGACCAGGCCGGCCGCCCAGGCGGAGCCGGTCGGGATTTCCGATCATGGCTGAGCGGACAAAACCGCGTACCGGCAATGACCGCAAGCCGGCCGCCGGCGCGAAGCGGACGAAAAAGACGCTTGGCGATGATTTTCTCGACGCGGTGCGCGCCGATTTCCGCACCCATGGCGCCGGTGTCATTGCGGCGGTCAGGGCCGACAAGCCCGACCAGTATTTGAAGATCGTGCAATCGGTGCTGCCTAAGGATCTGGCCAGGGATATTCATGCCTCCACCGACAATCTGGAAGCCCTGAGCGATGACGAGATCCGCCGCCGCATCCGTGGCCTTGAAGCCGTTCTCGGGCCGTTCGGCGACAAGCCGGGCGATAGCGGCGCGCAGGCACTATCTGGCGCTGCTGCAGGAGCTGGATCGCAGGCGCAGGAATAACCAGCTCGCGGCTTACCGCCCGTATGAACGCCAGGCGGAATTCCACGCCGCTGGCGCAATCAACCGCGAACGGCTGTTCATGGCCGGCAACCAGCTCGGCAAGACCCGGGCCGGCGGCGCCGAATGGGCCATGCACCTCACCGGGCGCTATCCCTGGTGGTGGCAAGGCAAGACCTTCGACACCGCCGTGCGGCTTTGGGCGGCCGGCGTGACCGGCGAGGGCACGCGCGACAATCCGCAGCGCGTGCTGGTCGGCCCGCCGCAGCAGCAGGCAGCTTGGGGCACCGGCATGATCCCGGCCGATGCCATCCTGCACACCACCATGGGCCGCAGTGCGCCCGGTGCGCTCGACAGCATCGTGGTGCGCTGGGGCGGCGGCGGCGACGTGCAGGCCGATGAATCGGTGCTGTCGTTCAAAAGCTATGAGAAGGGCCGCGAAAAATGGCAGGGCGAAACGCTGCACGGCGTCTGGTTCGATGAAGAACCGCCGCTCGACATCTATTCAGAAGGCCTGACCCGCACCAACGCTACCGGCGGCATTACGATCGTGACGTTTACGCCGCTGCTGGGGATGAGCGATGTGGTGCTGCGGTTTTTGTCGGCCGACCACGTCAACAGCTTGGTAAAGGACTAGTGGTTAGGATCTAACGCTTGGTACCCGATCGCAAGCGCGGCTACATCGCGAGCGCCTCCTTCTCCTGGGCAGAAATTTCTGACGCCAGCTGCCGCGGATGTTATCTTTAGCTATCCGTCCTCGTTCGAAGGAGGATCGCATCAGTGGATGACTGGAGAATCGGGAATATCAGGGTAACCAGAATTCTGGAGATGTGCGACCCTCTGCGGACGCCGTCGGAATGGTTCCCCGATTGCACAGACGAGGCAATCAAACCGCATCTTCACTGGCTCACGCCTCGGTCGATATCCCCGGCAAGCGGCCGACTTATTATTCCCATCCAAAGTTATCTAGTTCGCACCAGGCGCCACATCATCCTCGTCGATAGCTGCGTCGGCAACAACAAGACATTCAAGTACTTTCCGCATTGGCACAACCGCAACGATGACACCTTTCTCGAGCAGTTGAAGAATGCAGGCGTGACGCCCGAACAGATTGACTATGTCCTGTGCACCCATCTTCACATCGACCATTGCGGCTGGAATACACGACTGGTCGACGGGCGCTGGGTCCCAACATTTCCGAATGCTCGCTACATTATGGCGCGGCGCGAGTTTGAAGTCGCACAGGCGGCCTCCGGCGATGCTGACGAACGGACCTATGAAGACAACGTGTTGCCCATTGTCGAGGCTGGTCGAGCTGTATTCGTCGACATGGATCATGCGCTCGATGACGAGGTGTGGCTGGAGCCGACGCCCGGCCATACTGCGGGGCACGTAGCCATCAGAATAAAATCGCAAGGAGTGGAGGCCGTGTTTTCCGGCGACCTCATGCATTGGCCGATGCAGTGCATATACCCCGACTGGAATTTTCGGTACGACGCAGAGCCTGACCAGGCACGTCGGACGCGGTGGGCATTCCTGGAGGCTTGCTCGGACAATGGCCGCCTCGTCATGACATCGCATTTTCCCTTACCGTCGGTGGGAACTATCTCGCGACGCCAGTCATCGTTCTGGTTCGAGGATCAGCCGCCGTAGTCGCCGAGGACGCCGACCATGCGAACCCGAACGGCGGGCAGCGCCATTCCCCTCTCCGTCTCGGCTTCGCCGAGCCACCTCTCCCCCACATTCGTGGGGGCGAGGAACCAGGTTCTGCGAAGCTCACTTCGCCTCCTGTGCCACCGCTCGGCAGCGGCAATTCAGGCGACTGCCGGCAATGATGAATGCCAGACGGCATGGTGCGATATCTGGTTGTGCTCGAGGCAATCCGTCGCCAGTTTGCTGATCTCAGGATCGGTGGACGCGCGCGCCCATTCGACATAGGCATCAACGACCACCAATCTCGCCCGACTGGCCAGCCCCAGGCCGTAACGCCGCACCACAGGCTCTGCATGGTCGAGCATCGCACGGATCATGCCTGAGGCATCGTCTCGCCATTGCCCGGAAACGTCTTCTATCGCCGAAAACGCTGTTTGCGGCCTGAGCCGTGCGGCCTGCTGGCGCGCAAATTTCAATTGCCAATCCTTTGCAAAGCTCACGAACTGGACGGCCCCCATGCGCACACCGTCATGCTCATCCGCAAGTGCAAACAACGCCCGGGCGAGATGGTCGCCATGTTCACGCGTGCTGCATCGCAAGATACACTCCACGGCATCGAAGCGCGTGCGCGGATTGTCATGGCCAAGCAGCGCAGCTAGCTCGCCCACCATCGAACTTATGTTCTGGTTTTGAAACGTGGCGATAAACGCGCCCGCCGATCGTGTCTCGGCATTGTCCGATATGAGCAGGAGACGCAGGCTTTCCAACGGAACCGTCTTGCCAAGCTCGCCAAGAAGATCGTTGGCAAGCGTGCCGTCGTCGTCACCGGAGAGCAGCCGCTCCAGCATCTCCTGACCTGTCATTGCATTTGTCGGTTTGCCGAGCGGCACCAGAATCTTGCCGCCTTCGCTGAAGAAAAGATGCGCGGTCTCGCTGTCCTCGGCGGACAGGCGCATCGCCTCGAATAAATCTGTCATGGCAAAGAGTGGCTTTCCCACCCGCGTAGAGGAGAGGCCGCGCTCAATGCTCCGGCCCGATACGCATCGGCGTCGCCGATGCAGGGCAAGACCTACCGCATGAAACCGCAAAGGGGAAGATGAGTGGGAGCAGCTTCCTTCCGATACTTCCGACCTGAACCCACGCCCTCCGCCGCGCTGCCGTCTCGGCAGTTGTGGAATCGCGATCCGCAAGTAGACTGGCGCCACGGGTTAACCGAGGGCTCAGATTCATGAACAGGCGGCCAATCCAGGACCGTCATGGCAAATGCCGCGAACGAGATCGCCAAAGACATTCGGGAAAATACGGTAGCGGTGAAGGCCCTCAGCGAACGCATCGACAAGATGGAGCGTTAGCGCAACAAGCATCGGTTGGCACTTGAGCATGCGAGAGGAAGAACGGCGTTCTATCATTCGATCATTGGTTGACTTGGATCGGCCGGTTACTGAGATTAAGGCGCTCCTGGCGCCGCTTCCCTGGGATTATCCAAAATCGCTCGTCAGGCTAACCTACAATCACATTAGAAGCGTTCTCTTACGCTTTCTGGCGGGGAACCTTGACGCGAAGGACGTAGAGCAGTGGGCCGAACTCGTTGAAATGCGAGATGACATCGAGTTCGCGGACGAACGGACGAAAGAGGTAATCCACATGCTGTCCACGCCGCAAATCCACTTTCCTATCGACGGTCAGCTCGCGCAGCTTCTGCTCTCACCAATTTCAAATTGACCCAACACCGAGACGTCGGATGAATGCTCCGAAGCTCGCTATCCTCGTCGCGATTTCCCATGCATGACACAACAGCCTGCCGGTTCAACCACTGGCTGGTGGATCGGGTGTGCAGATGAGCCGTCACGTCACCTTCATGACCATCGACGATGCGGGGCACTATTCGCCGGACGAGCGCGCCGCGATCGTTGCCGCCTATCCTGAGCATGAGCGCGAGGCCCGGGCCAAGGGTATTCCGGTTCTCGGCTCCGGCCGCATCTTTCCGGTCGCCGAGGACATGATCGCCTGCGAGCCGTTCCGGCTGCCGCGCTGGTGGCCGAGGCTCGGCGCGCTCGATTTCGGCTGGGATCATCCGTCCGCTGCCGTCGAGCTCGCGTGGGATACGGAGGCTGATGTCGTCTACGTCACCAAGGCGGCCCGCGCTTCGCAGCAGACCCCGGCCATGCAGGTGCTGGCGCTGAAGCCGTGGGGCGAATGGCTGCCATGGGCCTGGCCGCGCGACGGCCGCCGCGAGACGCTGGAAGGGGCGGGCACAGCGCTCGCCAGGCAATATGCCGCGCATGGGCTGAACATGCTCACCGGTCACGCCCGCTTCACCGACGGCTCGGTCTCGGTCGAGGCCGGGCTGATGGACATGCTCGACCGCATGCAGTCCGGCCGCTTCAAGGTGTTTTCGACGCTGCTGCCCTGGTTTGAGGAATTCCGCCTTTACCATCGCAAGCACGGCCAGGTGGTGAAACTGCGCGACGACCTGATGGCCGCCACCCGCTATGGCGTGATGATGCTGCGCGAAGCGGTGGTCGATCCGGCGGAGTTCAAGAGCGCGCGGCGGCCAGCGGGACAGAGCGATCCGCTGGGGGCTTTTCGGTGAGGATCTATACTACCCCTTCGCCGCCTCCGCGTAGGAACTCAGAGTCCGTAAAAACTGCAATTACCACAGCCCGGTCCACCTACCAAGCAATAGAAGGGCTGCTGTTGCGATCTTCCCAATTGTGACGTCTGCAAATTTTTTGGCGAGATATTTGAGTCCTTGATAGAGGAGTGCGTGTAAAGCATCGGCGCGCACTTTCACTGCTTCCAAGAGACGTCTCCCAGCGCGGATCTCCGCTATTCTCTGATCCTTGTCGTCCATATCATCATAGTTGTTACTTTCTCGAATTGCTGCCTCTAAATTCTTAAGTGTGTTAGAAACTTCGGCGTAATCAGGTGAATTGTGATCAACAGTGATAGTCCTATCGGAGGCTGGAACGAAAATTGGCTTGGGAAACGAAATCTCCTCTATCTCAGGTACTGCTATGTCGATGTTTCGCTTAAGATAACGCCTAAGCTCATACACGAACGGTCGAAATGCTTGATTTAGCATTTCTTGCGTTCCCTCGTTCACATTCCGAGCGGAGGAGTAAAATTCTCGAGCGAAAAGCTCAGGTCGTAGGTTCTCAAGCGCCATCTGCTCAAAAAGAAGCAGTTGGCTAGCCAGCCGCATCTCTTGCTGTTCTGGCCATGTGACATGCCCGGTGCCTATTCCGCTCTGTTTTTTAAGGTAATTCTTTTGAATTTCTTCCCAATTTGTAAGGGATTGAAGCCATTTGATTCTTTGAGAGATCGGATAAGGAGAGACGTCGAGCGACGCAAGAAAGCGTCTAAGTTGTTGTGGAACTTGTTGCCAATGGGCTTGGGCAGCAAAATCTGCCAGCTCGCCATATTCTTCGAAAAATTCATCAATATCACTGACCATTTGCTGCCCCTCTAAAGCAACCCGCATTTCAGCAGATACAAGCGACCTTGGCTATGTCGCAGGAGAGTCTTGGCAGGATTATCATCATTTCACACAATTATTGAGAGTGGTTGATGGAAATCACTAGCGTCATGCGCAAGGTGGTTTTGGCACCCGGCCGACTGGGTTCGTCAGCGCGCCAACATCCGACTCTACTCCACGATCTTCCAGTAAGAATCCTTGCGGATCACCTTGCCGTCGCGAAATGTGTAGAAGTCGCAACCCCGGACCTCCTTTTTCACGCCTTCGCGGGTGGTGCCGGTGAGGAGCCATTTCGACATGCCGGTATCTGCAGCCGCATCGACGAAATGCTCGCCGTCGCCGTAGTGGACATCGGGCAGGCCTTCGAAGCGTGTCGCCAGCGCGGCGCGCACGTTCTGCTTGCCCTCGAAGCGCGAGCCCCAGGGGTTGCTTCCTCTCGGCATTTCCAGGACGCAGTCGTCGGCAAAGAACGCCATGATGCGATCGAGGTCGTGCGCGTTGAAGGCTTCGCATAGCTCCGTCAGTGTCGATCGAATGTCCATTCGCCCGTCTCCTGGATAACCGATAGCGTGCGCGTCCGAAGTAGGTCACTGGCGGCGGGGCCGGTCAAGGCCTTCGACACTCCATCGGATAGCGGGACCCGCATTCGAATTGCGGTGGCAGTGTACGTTTTTTGGTCGCGCGATGTTGCTGGATTGAACCTCGACACTGAGGGACTGAAAATAGGTGCACTGTCACCGTAATTCCGTAATTCGATAATGGAAGCTTGTTGCCTTCACGCGTGCCAGTCGGCAATAGAGCATGTCACGGCATCAATAATTCGGGGGTATTATGGAATCTGAAAATTCACTGCTCGCGTACTTCATTTCCTGGCTGCCATTCCTGATTTATCTCGCAATCCAAATTTGGCTCACATTCAAACTCATCCACGTTCAGCAGGCGATGGTGCGGGCGCAGGAAGGCATTCTGGCCAAGCTGACCGACATGGACAACCGTATGTCCGCCAAGCTGAGCCGAGACTGAGCATTCACTCGGGGCGATGCCTCACGCTTCGTCATCCTCGGGCTTGACCCGAGGATCCATGCCGCGACCGTCGCCGACGGATGCGGCGCATCAGAATTCTGCACCGCCGCTTCGCTCGCAGGTCACGGCATGGATCCTATGGTCTGCGCCGCGTCGCTTCGCTCCTTGCTCCGCCATAGGATGACGAAGGGTGGAGACGTCGCACTTCCTTTTGTTTGACGATGGCCTGGCCTCCGACTGACGAAGGTCCGCCCATGACCCTTCGCATCATTCCCGCCACGCTGCGCGATCTCTCCTACATCGCCGCCAATCTGCGCCCCGAGGATCGGGCCGAGATCGACTGCCAGCTCGACCATTGGTCGCCGGCCCTGCTGGCGCTGACGGCGCTGCAGGGCTTTGCCTGGGTCGCCGAGCTCGACGGCAATCCGGAGGCCGGCTTCGGCGCTGCCGAACAGCGCAGCGGGCTGTGGATCGCCTGGAGCTGGGGCACGCGCCGGATGAGGCGCTGCGTGCCTGGCATCACCGCGCACTTCCATGCCGTGCTGGGGCCGCAGGTGGCGGCGCGGGGCGCCTGGCGGGTCGAGGCGCGGGCGCTGGCCGCCAATGAATTGGCGCTGCGCTGGCTCGGCCGGCTGGGCGCCACGCAGCGCTGCCGGCTGCCGGGTTACGGCAGGAACGGCGAAGATTTTTTCCTCTATGACTGGACAAGAGAAGGCTGGAACCATGTGTCTGTTTCAAAAACCACCCGCACTGAAACCGCTGCCGCCGGTGCCGACACCTGAAGACAAGGACGTGCAGGCGCGCGAGGCGGCGCTGAGGGCCGAGCTCGAACGCAACCAGGGCACGGCAAGCACGGTGAAGACCGACCTCGCGCCCGGCGACCTCACCGGCCAGCGCCGCGTGCTTCTGGGGGTATGACCATGACCGCGATGAAGCGCAGTTTCAGGAAGCGCGTGCTGGCGTGGTGGTACTGGCGGCGGCACGCGAGGCTGCTGAAGCGGCGGTGAGCCTGATCTCCCCCCTTGTGGGGGAGATGCCCGGCAGGGCAGAGGGGGGCGCTGTCCCGCCGACCTATCCGCTTAGCCTTCCACGGCATTGCATCTGAAAGGGCGGTGACGCTGCGATCCTTCACGCCCCCCTCTGTCCTGCCGGACATCTCCCCCACAAGGGGGGAGATTGCTAATCACCGCCGCGCTTCCTCTTCATCTCGCAATGGCCAACGCTATGGGAGAACACGATCTCCTAAACCATAACATCCAACCGCAATTCGTCATCTCTCCACGGGTTGACAATCGCTCCTCAAGCGCCATGCTGCAGTGCAACATGGCCAGCTACGAAACCAGCATCACGGATATCAGGTCGTCGCGCATCGAATGCCTGGACGGGCTTCGCGCGCTTGCGGCGATCTGGGTGCTGGTCGGGCACTGCCTGCTTTTGACCGGCTGGCGAATTCCGATCGTCGGCGAGCCGGATCTTGGCGTCGACCTGTTCATCATGCTGTCCGGCTTCCTGATGGTGTTCCACTATCAGCTGCGCCAGGACAAGGAACCCTGGCAAAGGCCGCAAACCTGGCTGAAATTCTGGACGCGCCGCTATTTCCGGATCGCGCCGCTGTTTTATGTCATGCTTTTCCTGGCGCTGGCGCTTGGCCCCTATGTCTACGATTGCAGGATCATCATCGACGATTTCCTCTCGAGATCGCACCAGGCGCCCGAACGCTACCTCGACGGCAGCCTGAAGAACATCCTTGCCCATCTCACCTTCCTGTTCGGTCTGGTGCCGAACCTCGCCTACCGCACGCCGCTGCCCGACTGGAGCCTGGGGCTGGAGATGCAGTTTTATGCCGTGTTCCCGGCCGTCATGCTGCTGGTGCGCAGGCTGGACTGGATCAGGAGCGCCATCCTGGTCGCGGCCGTCGGCTGCGCCATCGTGTTTGCGATGCGGCTGTTGTCGATCCATTTTCCGATGCCGTCGTTTCTGCCGCTGAAGATGCAGATATTCCTGTGCGGGATGCTGCTTGCCGGCATCGTGCATCAGAGCCAGCCCCGGCCTATCCTGTACCTGGCACTGGCGCTGCTTTTGGCGGCGCTGCCCTTTGGCGGCGAGCAGGGGCTCGGCAAGCTTCTGGTGCGTGAAGCGCTGGTGGCGGGCTTCTTTGCGCTGGTTCTCTACCGCATGCTGCCGGGAAAGGCGGGAATGCTGGCGCGGACGATCGCCGTGACGCTCAGCAACCGGTTCTTCCATCTAATGGGAGAGCTTTCCTTCAGCATCTACCTGATCCACCTGCTGGTGCTGCAGCCCGTCGCGGCCTTCGTCATCAGCCAATACGGCCACGAACTGGCGGCGCCGTTGCGCTTCGCGATCGTCGTTGCCGTTGTCCTGCCGACGGTGACCCTCATGTCCTGGATCACCTACAACCTGATCGAGGTCCCCGGCCAGAAGGCGGGCCGCTTCGTCGTCCAGCGCTTTGGCCGCAAGGGCGGCACGGCGGCGCTGGAGAGGACGCCGGCGGAGTAGGGCGCGAAGCCAGCCGATCTCCTCGAACTAGAACTGGGTCACGCCCTCGCGTGCGCGGCGAAGCGAAAGCCAATGCCGCAGCAGGGCGCGGATATTCTTGTCGTAGACATAATGGGCGAATGCCGAGACGACGATGATCAGGGTGGATGTCGCCAGGACGAACGGCAGGCCGTGTTCGTTCCATGAGATGTCGGTCACGGCTTCGACCGCGGCGTTCGAAAGGCGGATGAGGGGCGTGTGAAGGACATAGATGGCGTAGGAGATGTTGCCGGAGAACAGCGCAATCCAGCGCCAGAAACCGGAAAGCCGCAGGCGCGAGGCCACGAGAACGAGCCAGGGCCAGATCAGGACGATAACCACCAGGCTGTATAGCTGGACATGTTCGCCGGGATCGAAGGTCATCAGCGCTCCGCACAGCACCAGCAGGAACATCATATAGAGATTGCCGTCCCGGCTGTCCCCGGTCGCATACCGGTTGAGAAAGACCCCGAGAAAGAACGAGAAGACGATCCGGGCGGGAGCCGCGATCGTGTTGTCGAAGTAGGCGCCGCCGCCAAGTGCGATACCATGCCAGGCCATCAGCACCAGGGCCAGTAAGCCAACGCCGACGATGACGGCCAGCGAGCGCGCAACCAGCCTTGTGGCCAACGCGGCAAAAAAGGCATTGGCGACGAGTTCATAAAACAGCGACCATGCCGGGCCATCAAGCGGGAAAAGCAGGTCGGGAGCCGTCGAGAGCGACGGCGGCGTGGGCAGAAAAAGAACGGAAAACCCAAGGGTTGCAAGCAAATCCAGCCGCGAATAAGCACCGAGCCCTTGTGTTGCGATGACTGCAGCGACGCCGATCATGGCCAGGCCGAGTGCGGCGAAGTAGAGCGGGTAGAGCCTGAGAAGACGGGTCTCCGCGAAGTCCCGGAATGACATCCCTCTTCGGAACTTGTCGTCGTAGGCGTGGGCGATCACGAATCCGCTCAGCAGAAAAAACAGGTCCACGGCAAGGAACCCTGAAGGCGCCAGATCATATCGCCGGCCCGTATATTCGGCGAAGTGGCCTAGCATCACCAGGACAGCAGCAATGCCCCTAAGTCCATGCAGGGCGTCGAAGTGGGCGGTCCTTGAATCTCGCGTCTCGGTCATCCCGTTTCCGTCAGTTTTTACTGTGCCTATCTACGCACCGATTGCTGCGATGCACAAGAAAGTTTTGCGGCGCACACTCAACTCACACCCAGGAGCCCCACATGGCCAATGCAGAGGGCTCGATCAGCCGTGCCCGCGATATTCTCTCCCGCCAGTCCGAGCTCGAGACCGAGCGCAGCCAGTATGAGGCGGTGTGGGAGCAGGTGGCGGAATTTTGCGACCCCGACGCGCCCGAAGTCTGGAGCGGCCGCCGGACCGGCGGGCTGAGTTCGCAGGCCGAGCGGCAGGAACGGCGCGGGTCCCGCGTCTATGCCAACACCATCAACTCGGCCGCCAACCGGCTCGCCGCCGGGCTCGAAAGCCTGATCATCCCGCAGTCGGAAAAATGGCACGGGCTGACCACCGCCGAGATGAATGACGAGGAGACCGATGAGGAGAAGGAGTGGGCTGAAGGCTTGCGCGATTTCCTGTTTGCGCTGCGCTACTCCGCCAATTCGAATTTCGTGCCGGCGACGCAGGCCTGCCTCAGGAATGTCGTGCGCTATGGCCCGGCCTATCTCTATGCCGAGGAGGGTTTTGGCGCGACGCTGATCCGCTATGCCTCGATCCCGGTGGCCGAAGGCTATCTGGCTCGCAACCGCTGGGGCCAAGTCGATATTTTCCACCGCCGCTACGAGCGCACCGCAAGGCAGGCCGCACAGCTGCTCGGCTACGACAAGCTGCCGGCGCGCATCAAGGCGCTGGTCGACGATCCCGCAAAATGCGAGACCAAGATCTCGCTGATCCAGTGCATCCAGCCGCGCGACGAGCGCCAGATGTACGCTCAAGGTGGCCGCACCCAATATCTCGACATGGCGTTCGGCTCCTGGCACGTCATCGAGGAGGAGGAGGAGATCGTGCGCGAAAGCGGTTTCCGTTCCTTCCCGGTGTCGACCTTCAACTGGCGCCGCTATGAGGGCGATTCCTATCGCAAACTGACGCTCACCTACATCAGCGGCGCCGGCACCTTGCCGACGACGGTGAACGGCATCTGGCTGATGTTCGACCGCGCCGGAGACAAGGGAGCGGACGGGACGGGGACGGGGGATTTTTCAGGGCCGGCGTCCTCGGTGACCGACAACATCGTCACCTTCGCCGGCACGACGGGCAAGGTGGGGAAGGACGGCGGGGTCAAGGCGAGCGACCTCATCGCCGGCCCGGCCTCCGCCGTCGCCGACAACATCGCGACCTTCAACGGAACTACCGGCAAGTCGGCCAAAGACAGCGGGATTGCGGTATCGAGCCTGGCGCCGAAAGCGAGCCCGACCTTCACGGGAGTGCCGGCTGCACCTACGGCGGCGCCGGGCACCAACACGACGCAACTTGCGACGACAGGGTTTGTCGCGGCTGCCGTTGCAGCTCTGTCAACAGTGTATCAGTCGGCTTCGGCCGTTCTCAGCGCTCTGGCCGGCATCGGCACGGCAGTTGCCGGAGACGTCATCTACGGGACAGGTGTGGGAACCTGGGGGCGCCTCGCTAAGGGAACGGCAAGTCAGGCCCTTCTAATGAACAGCGGCGGGTCAGCCCCGCAGTGGGGGACGCTACCGTTTACCAAATCGTTCGAAAGCGCCCCACAAACGCTGACGGCCGGCGGCTCTCTCATCCTTGCCCATGGACTTGGAGTCAAGCCGCCGCTCTATGCAGCCTTCATCCAATGTACTACGGCCAATTCGGGGTACGCGGTTGGTGATGAGATACCCATCAACCCTGCTCTCAATACAACTGATGCGACCGTTCAAGCTATTAGCATTGTGCCGGATGCAACCAATTTAAATGTACGGGTTGGCAGCGCTGCTGGCTCAATCAAAATCCTCAACAAGGCTGGAGCCGGTTTTAACGATATAACGAACGCGAGCTGGAAACTCGTTGTGAGGGCGTGGGCCTAGCTTGCCAAATATGAGCAACGGTCTAAACGTTGGAAATGCATATTACTATTGCGGTGCAAGGCAAAATACCCTCCAGAGGCTATGGCGGCACCCAGCGGCAAATCGATTGGCTAGCTAGCGCACTCGTATCTCTCGGACATCAAATCACACTGATTGCCGGAGTGGGGTCCAGCCATCCGCGTTGCGAGGTGCGACAGGCTTCGTCACAAGCAGAATGCCTGGCGGCGATCCCTGCTAATACTGACATCGTGCATTTCAATGGCTGGTATGATGTAGAGTGCCCATATCGTGCGCTTTACACCCTGCACGGCTATGTTCCGAACGCCCCGAGGGAGGGGCTGAATTTCAGCTTTGTCAGCGCCAGCCACGCGCGCCAGCACAACCGAGAAACGTTTGTTTATAACGGCTTCCCGGTGGATGCCTACCGGCTCGCTGATCGAAAAGTTGACCGGCTGTTGTTTCTAGGCGGCATCGCAAGGGCCGGGAAAGGCCTCAACCGGGCCGTTGGTCTGGCGAAGAAATTCAACTTCGAACTCGATATTGCGGGCGGATCGAGATGGAAGTTGCTAGGGCGCAGCCAGACCCGGAAAGACGGCCTTTTCTTCAAGAGCTTGTCGTGGCGCTACCGTTTCCACGGCACCGTCGATGGCGACGAGAAACTGCGATTGCTCGGCGAGGCGCGCGCATTCCTTAACCCGATCTCTTGGGTAGAGCCGTTCGGCATGGCCCCGGTCGAAGCAATGCTGTGCGGGACCCCCGTGCTAACCACACGGTGGGGGGCGCTTGCAGAAACGGTTGATGCAGACAGCGGGCGTTTCTTTGAAACCGATGAGGAGTTTGCTCGCGTTCTCAATGAGATCGACAGTATTTCCGCGCGAACATGCCGTGAATCGGCTGCCGAAAGATTTCCGATCGAGAAGACCGCAAAGGCCTACTTGGAACTCTATAAACGCATCCTTGATGGCGAAGCGCTTCCGTGAACCCTCTTTAGCTGTTCCATCCAAATTCCTATCCTGCAAGGAAGCCTTTTGGTGGGACCGACATGGCGGTCTGCACAGATACGGGTTGATGGGACACTCGTCTCCTTTCTTCGATTTGTGACCAGCTAAAGTCTCCTAGCTAAATCCCACAACCAAAGAGGCACTTCCAT
This sequence comes from Mesorhizobium sp. 128a, assembly GCF_053848025.1. Taxonomy (NCBI): domain Bacteria; kingdom Pseudomonadati; phylum Pseudomonadota; class Alphaproteobacteria; order Hyphomicrobiales; family Phyllobacteriaceae; genus Mesorhizobium; species Mesorhizobium sp. 128a. The sequence continues at coordinate 192,534 of NZ_JBSPKY010000011.1, forward strand.
GGACCGCAATTTCGCGCGGGCGCTTTCGCTCGTCCTCAAATCGGAAGGCGGTTGGTCCGACAATCCGGCTGATCCGGGCGGCGCCACCATGAAGGGTGTGACGCTGGCCAACTTCCGCCGCTATGTGAAGGCGGATGCCAGCAAGGCCGATCTGCGCAGGATCAGCGACGAGCAGGTCGCAACCGTCTATCGCCGCTTTTATTGGGACGCCGTTGCCGGTGCCCAGCTTCCCGGCGGCGTCGACTATGCCGTGTTCGACTTTGCCGTGAACAGCGGGCCGGGCAGGGCGACGAAATTTCTGCAGGCTGCGGTAGGCGCGGTGCAGGACGGCAGGGTCGGCCCGGCCACGCTGAGCGCCGTCGGCGCCAGGCCGACGGGCGCAGTCATCGATGACCTTTGCGACGCCCGCCTGGCATTCCTGCGACGGCTGCCGACCTGGCCGGTTTTCGGCAAGGGCTGGAGCGACCGCGTCCGGTCGGTCCGTTCGCAGGCGCTGCTGATGTCTGCCTCTCAGTCCGCTTCGGCGTCCTCGGCGGATCCACGGGGTCCAGCCAGTCCGGCCATTCTGTCATCCGTGCCCGACATCATGCCGTCGTCCGCGCCCGCCGTGCCCCCTGCTGAACGCCTCTGGCGGGCGCTGTTTCAGATCCTGCAATCCATCTTCGCAAGGAGCCCGACATGATCGCCGTTCTCATCCGCATTATCTTGCGCTACGGCGCCGGTGTCCTGGTGGCGCGCGGCCTGCTTGGCGCAGATGACGCGGCAGCACTTTCTTCCGACCCCGACATTCAGGCCGGTCTGGAAATCGCCGCCGGTCTTGCGATCGCCTCAGTCACCGAGACCTGGCGCTGGCTTTCTCGCAAATTCGGCTGGGAGCACTGACATGGAAGGGTTTCAACAACTGCTCATCGCCTATCTCGAAGCCGCCAGACCCTATGCGATCGGCTTTGCGGCCGGAATCATCGCCGGGTGGCTGCTGTGAGCGCGCTGCTGGCCTTCCTGCTCGGCAACAAAGCGCTGCTGGGCTTCTTCGCATCCGTCATTGCCGCCCTCGGCTGGGGCTTTCACCAGCGTCTGGCTGGGGCCAGGGCCGAGCGCGGCAGACAGGCGGCCGCCGAAGCCGCGGCGCGCGCGGTCGCCGACCAGGTGCAGAACGATATCGGCGCACTCCCGGCGGACGCCGTTCGAAAGGAGCTGAAATCATGGGCAAGGGATTGATGATTGCGCTGCTCGTGGCGCTGGCCGGATGCACGACTGCTCCGGGCGGCTTCTGCACGGTCTCGAGCCCGTTGCACCTGTCGGCCAAAGCCGTCGATGCGCTCTCGGATGCCGAGGCGCGGGCGCTTTTGACGCACAACCGCAAAGGACAAAAACTTTGCGGGTGGAGGCCTTAAGCCGATGCACGACCTCTTCGACATGCTTGGCATCAAGGGCCCTGTCGTCGCCGCCGGTTTAGCCGGCGGTGTGCTGCGAGCGCTGTCGCGCCATCGCTACAAGCTGCGCGAGATGATCGCCTCGCCGATCTGCGGCGCGCTGGCGGCCGCCTATCTGACGCTGCCCGCCGTTGCCTGGTTCAAGGCGACAGGGTTGCCTATCCCTGATCCCGCCGACGACACCACGACGCTCGCCGCCGCCTTCTTGATCGGCGTCTCGGCCATGTGGATCTCCGACATCGTCTTCGAGGTGATCGTGCGGCGGTTCGGCTCGGCAGGCAACGAGTGATCCACTTGAGGTGCTGGAAGAAGCCAGCGACAATGCCTACTTAAGGAGCAATCCAAAGGAGGTATGATATGGCGACGTCCACCGAACGTGCAGTGCTTGCCGGCGGCTGTTTCTGGGGCATGCAGGATTTGATCCGGCGCTATCCCGGCGTGAACTCGACCCGAGTCGGTTATAGCGGCGGCGATGTGCCCAACGCCAGCTACCGCAACCACGGCACCCATGCTGAAGCCATCGAGATCGTTTTCGATCCCGCCAGGATCAGCTTTCGCACGCTGCTCGAATCGTTTTTCCAGATCCACGATCCAACCACCAGGAACCGTCAGGGCAATGATGTCGGAATGAGCTATCGCTCGGCGATCTTCTACACCAGCGACGAGCAGAAGCGCGTCGCCGAGGACACCATTGCCGATGTCAATGCCTCCGGGCTATGGCCGGGCAAGGTCGTCACCGAACTGGCGCCGGTGGGCGATTTCTGGGAGGCCGAGCCCGAGCATCAGGACTATCTCGAGAAATATCCCAACGGCTACACCTGCCACTTTGTCAGGCCGGGCTGGAAGCTTCCGGTCCGCGAAAAGGCAGTTTCATAGCCCAGCCACAACCGGCCGATACTGGTATCAGAGTTGAGAACGCCGCACCCGAAGGGTGTGGCGTTTTTTGCGTTTGTTCGCGGCGTTTCCGCCGCGAGCGCATCTGGAGAGGGTTGGCCTAGAAGCCGAAGAATTGATGGCCGATCATGTATCCAAGCGCGACGACGGCCAGCGGAAACAGCGCAGGCGCCAGCCGACCAAGAGCGGAACTCTTTGGCTGTTGCCTGGGGATGGTCCTGGATGCATTGCCGAGATTCTTGGTCATTGGGCATAGTAGCAAGCGCTGATTAACGATTCCGTAACTCGGTGATAGAGGCGCAACACTGACAGTGGGCGCGGCTTTTCGCGATTCTGGCGTGACCTTGACAATGCCAAGCCCGTGACGCAACTGAACCGTCTTTGAGAGGACTGTGAGGCAAGGTCAATGCGGGTGACGCTCGTTTTGAAGGGCGTAATACCCTGCCGGGGTTACGGCGGGATTCAGCGTCAGGTCGAATGGCTGGCAACGGAGATGGTTCGTCTGTCGGTGCAAGCCCAGCGCTTTACGGGATCCAGCACGCGTCGACCAATCCCCAATGCCGCGCAACCGATCCGCCGGACCTCTACACTCCGCGTCTCCTACGGCGAAGCGCTTCCTTGACGACCGGTGATCCAATCCTCTTCGTCGGCTTTCCGGCAGTTGGCGACTTCGTCCGTTGCCACTCCGCTATCCAGATCATTGCCGAGCGATTTCCTGATCGCCCCATCGATGTCGTCACCTCGCCGGTCGCCGCGCCGCTGGCGCGTCTGATGCCGCACGTCCGGAAGGGCTGGGCGCTTGCCAAGCGTCATCAGCGGCCAGGTTTTGCAGAGCGCGGCCGCCTTGTCGGCGAGTTGCGAAAGGAGAACTACGGGACGGCCTATCTGATGACCAGCAGCACCAAGGCGGCGCTGATGGCGTTCATGGCCGGCATTGAGGAGCGCGTCGGCTATCCGCAGGAATTGCAATTCGGCCTCCTCAATCGTTTCCCCGCCGGCTGGTTGGCGCATCTATGGGCTTTCGGCCCGCGCAAGACGCGGCTCTTCGAGGAGGTCTGCTCGATTGCCTCTCTTGGCGAAAAGCCGGCTGCGGGCACAGAATGGCCGGCGCCCCGGCTTGTCGTCGATCCGGCCGAGCTGGACGAATGGCGCCGGCGCCAGAAGATCGATGCCGGCCAGCCGGCGCTGGCACTCTATACGGCAGACATCGAAAATTTCCGCTCGTGGCCCATCGAGCGCTTCATCTCCGTCGCCAGAGACCACCATGATCGCGGCTGGGCAATCTGGATTGTCGGCGGACCGCGCGAGCGGGCCGGCGCTGCAAAAATCCGCGCCGCCATTCCTGCGGCAATCGACTTCACCTCGACCCCGTCGATTGCTGACGCAATGTGCCAGATCGCGGCGTCGACCATATTCCTCGGGGTTGATGGCGGCATTTCGCACGCCGCCGCTGCCCTGAACGTTCCATGTGCGCTTATCTACGGGCTAAATCGCCCCTATGTGCACGGTCCCGTAAACAACCATGTTCGCTTTATCGAGCCACCGCTCTCGACGCCCAGCTGGGTCAAGGATACGCGCGGGATCAGCGAAACCCGGGTGAGGGAGGCGCTGGCTGGCCTTTCATCCGGCATTCACAACTGACGGTGGTTTGGAGGGCTCCAGCGCCTCATCCAAAACGCGCCCGTGAGGGGCGCCACCATCGCTCCGTTTCGGCGTTACCCCTTCGCCCTGCGGCTTTCGGGCTCGTGATTGCCGATCCAGTGCGCGCGGATGCGATCGCTGGCTTCAAGGTAAGCCATGTCGATGAGATAGGTCAGAAGCTTCTCGCCATCGGCTTCGGCTTTCTGCCGAAGTTCCCGCAGTATCCCTTGCGCGAACTGCAGATTCTCCATCTTGCTCGGCTGGTCCATCGGTGCCCCCAATGTCTGCGCATGAACTTTGCGCCGGCTATGCTTGCATGAAGATTGCGGTGAAGCTCACGGTGGAGCTGTATCAGGTTGTATTAGCGCTCGATCAACGACCCTATTGCGCTTTTTGCAAAAATGTCGATATTTTACGCCGCCAATCGGACCGCGACGATGCACGAAGACGAGGGCAGTTTCTCCAACAAGTTGCAGGCCATGCTGGATGTCATTGCCGACAGCGTATCGTCCAGTCGGGACGGGCACGATCTTGGCCGGCTCAGGGTCGACGCCGCCAGCGCCGCGGCGGTGTTGGTGAAGTTTTACGGCGACGCTGCTCTTGAGCGCGCCAGCCTGCTGGAGGGCCGCTCGCCTCAAAGCCATTTTGCCCGCATGGTGACGGCTGAACTCCGCTCCCGCACAAGCTAACAAGATCTGCTCCAAGTCGATTTGCGCCTCATGCACCCGGAGACGATCCTCGGCGTCGACGCTCTGCATGCATCTTTCGGTCGATGCGCCATGCGAAAACTCGTCGAGCGTCAGCCCGAGATAGTCGGAAAGATTGGCGTCGCCGTAAGCACGGCTGCGCTTGATATCCCAGGTCCAGAACCCGTCAATCGGTGGATGCTGCACGTGCGGACCGCGACGCTGCCCAGGCGCTGGCTGCATGAAAACCGCCCCATTCGGCCTCAAGATTCGCCACACTGTGTAACAAAAAAGGAAATAAACAAATTGTCCTTTTGTACGAGGTGACAAGATTTCGTTATGTCATGCCAAAAACATACTTGGACAGATTAATTGACGTGACCATTTTGCGTGGTCTAAGCTCTCGTTTTTAAACAAAACGCAGCGCCGCTCTGCAACCGCAAGACGAAATCCAAGTGAGCGGAGCCAACCACCCAGTAGATCGATCGCCGGTTGCAAAAGGACACTTGCGTGGAGCGAGCCATGGGCCATCCCATGGTTGCGCGGCGATCGGACAGCGCATCGGGCGGTGTTCGAGAACGAATTCCTACTTGTCGACCGGCCAAGGCCGTCTGCATCGCGTGCGCTAGGCCGATTTGCGTTGCGGCAAGTTGCTTGCGAGTGTCTCGGCCCCGTCAGGAATCAGATCGGCTGTCAGGCCATCGTTTTTCGCCTCGTCTTCCTCACGGTCATGCTCGAACTGCCGGGCACCTGGCGACGGTTGCAACCAGTGTTCGCGGCGGTTGACCCAGAGTTCATAGCTGGGCTCCAGTCCTTCGGTGGGGACCTCGTCGAGGCTGCCAATCGTCACCTCCACCTCATTCTCACGAACCAAAGGGACCCGGCCGCCACAGGTTGGGCAAAAGCTTCTGTCACCATAGCTGCTGACGATACCCGCCGTTTCAAACGCCTCGAGCGGCCACACCGCAAATGCCGAAAAAGTCGACCCGCTCGCCTTGCGGCAGTCCTTGCAATGGCAAAGGCCAACCCGAAACGGGTCTCCCATCACCGAAAACTGGATGCCGCCACAAAGGCAGCTGCCGCTTCGCCTCGTATCAGTGGCCATGACCGCTCCTCCGACTTGTTGGGCATCACACCGCTACACCCCGCAGCGCCATGCGCAGAATCAATTCACGCGGAGCGCAAGGGTTCCATGTCGCCGCCCGGACTGCGTTTGCTGGCGCCCTCAGCACCCAGTTGGTTCTATCCGTTCGGGAAGTCGAACACCGGCTCCCGGCACCAATAGACGCGGCATTGCCCATCACGTGTTGGAACGGAGGCGGCAACCGGCACCTCCGGCCAGTCGCAGTCGTTGCCGAATTGGCGGACGTAGCGATCGTAAGTGTTTCGGCCTGTCGTCAGCACCGCCGAGCGATGGCTCTGGATCAGGCGCTGCGTCTCATCGCAAGTCATCGTGCGCGTGTCCGGTCGCGCGTATGCCGTGGTTGTTGCGGCAACCAACGCTGTTGCGACGGACCATGCGAGCCTTTGGAATGTCATAGCGGTCCTTATACTAGAACACCGCCAGATATTTCAGCAACGAAATGATGCCGATAATGATGACAACGATCTGCGCGATCTGCCTCGTGCGGCCATCGAGCGGCAGGCGCTGGACGAGATAAAGCACCAGGATGATCACCAGAAAGGTGATCAGGATGCCGATAAGTGCTGATGAAGCCATGTCCCTCACTCCGTTTGGCTATGTATGAAAAAAGTACGCAGCGGCAAACGCTTGGACTTATCGATTGGTTCCTGTCAGCGCGAAGGGGATGGTTGCGAAAGCAAGGTCCGGCGACCCCAATTGCCGCTGCCGAGACCAGAGTTGGTGTCGGCGAGTGGAACCGAAACCTCTCGCGCGCATTCAGTGGTCGAGGCAGGCCGTTGAAAATCGAACAGACAGGGGATTACGTGGCAGGGGAACATGCGGACTCCATCCAACAAATGGAGGCAGGAATTGCGGGATTTTCCTCCGCCGATCTGATGCGGGCTCTCCCGGTCGCTGTCTACACTATCGACAGACAGGGCCGTATCACATTCTTCAACGATGCCGCGGCCGATTTGTGGGGACATAAGCCGGTCATCGGCCGAGATCTCTGGTGCGGCTCGTGGAAGCTCCGTCATTTCGACGGTCGGCCGATGGCGCACGGCGAGTGCCCAATGGCAGTTTCCATGCTGGAGGAACGCGATATTCCGTGGGGCCAGGCAATTGCGGAGCAGCCAGATGGCGAACTCATTCCGTTCAGGGCTTACCCTCGCCTGCTTCGCAACGAATCGGGTCAGGTTGTCGGCGCCATCAACACGCTGCTCGATCTGCGCATGCAGACGCAGGCCGACGAGGCGCGAATGCGACTGGCCGCGATTGTCGAATCGTCCATGGACGCGATCGTTTCGAAAGACATCAACGGCATCATCACCAGCTGGAACGATGCGGCGGAACATTTGTTCGGCTACACGCCCTCCGAGGCAATCGGCCGGCCGGTGACAATGCTCATTCCGCCTGACCGCCTCGGCGAGGAGACCTCGATTATCTCCCGCATACGTGCCGGAGAGCGCGTGCCGACATACGAGACCATCCGCTTACGCAAGGGCGGCACCTCGATCCCGGTCTCGCTGACCATCTCGCCGATCCGCGATGGCATCGGGCGTATCATCGGCGCTTCCAAGATCGCCCGCGACATCAGCTCCCACAAGGAAAGCGAGCGGCGTATCCGCCTGCTTATGCGTGAAGTCAACCATCGCGTGAAGAACCAATATTCGGTCATCATTTCGATGATCCGCGAGACCAGCAAATCGGCTGGCACGCCGGCGATTTTCCTAGAGCAGGTGCGAGAGCGCATCTCGGCCCTTTCGCAATCCCATGATCTCCTGGTCGACGCCGAATGGCGCGGCGCCACCGTTGGCGACCTGATCAAAGCGCAACTCAAGCCTTTTGCGGCGCAGGATCGCCTGTCGATGGCTGGACCAGCGATCACACTTCAGCCAAATGCCGTCCAGTATCTCGGCATCGCCTTCCACGAGCTGGCCACCAATTCGGCAAAGCACGGAGCACTTTCGCGCCACGGCGGACGAGTCGAAGTCGAATGGGACGTGATCCGGGCAGCCAACGGCGCCGAAATCTTTCGTCTGATATGGGGTGAACTGGACGGGCCGCGCTTGGGCGCAATTGCGCGCCGTGGTTTCGGCTCTGTTGTGCTTAAGCGGGTTGCGCCACTGGCTCTCAGCGGCACCGGACTGTTGGAGTTCAAGGAAGACGGTGTAGTCTGGACTCTCGAAGCGCCGTTGGCCTCCGTCCAAACCTCTTTCGCCGATATTGTAGCGGATTAAAGCGGCTCGCGCTCCGAGCGCACGCGCTTATCCTTCCAACCGGGCAGGTGGCGCAGCCTGGCCACTGATGACGTCGGATCTGTCGATGCCATGCAGTTCGTGCGGATTGTCCGGAAGCGATGTGAATCGCCCCGCCTCGACGGCAGTCAGGCCGTCGAGTTCCATCGCCGCGCCATAGAGTTGGGCCACTTGCATCACGAGCCGCTCGACGTCCTCAAGAGCAATGTTCTCGTCCAAATTATGCGTTCGCACGTCCTCTGCCACAGTGGCGATGTTGACCATTCCGCGGGATCGTAGGGCCGCCAGGACCCGTGAATTGAGATCCTCGCGTAGCTGAGCTGAATATCCGTATCTCATGGAACCCTCCCTTTCAGGAGCTATTTGTCCTTCTTGATCAAGATGCGCCCATCAAAATCGGATGGCAAGAAAAATCGTCAATATTCATAAATAAATCAATTAGTTAGTAGATGATGAGGGTTGTGCAATCGACGCTTCGTTCGCATCGTTGGTCTTGAATGTGGGTTGCCAATCAGCCGCTCTTGACGCGCTATGCGGCGACCACTAACTATACTGTTCCTGAGGTACATACTAACTCGTCTTATTTTGGTCCCGGCGGTTGGAGCGCAAAATGGCCGATCTGGAACGACCGGAGCGATTGCAGATCATGCTGACAGCCGAGGAATTGGCTGCCTTGGAAAACTGGCGTTTCGAAAAGCGCATGCCAAGCCGGTCCGCGGCCGTGCGGGAATTGCTGCGGCGCGGCCTGGATGCGGATGGGTTCCTGACTGCTGGCCAAGGAGCGAAGTCGCAGGACTTTGGAATTCTGGGCAGCAGCGCCAATGGCGACGGATCGTCGGGCGAATAATCCGGCGGCGACCAACCATCAATCGCCTCGTCTGGAAGTGCCGTTATGGGCTATATGCGGCCGTGGAGCGGAAAACGCTCGCGGCCTGCTCGCACCGAAACAAAACTTACCGCTATGGCTGCAAGCCCGCTCCGGTTCGCCGAGGGGGGCTTTTTTCGTTTCCAGGAGACTTGCTCACAGGCATGCGGAAACGGAACATGCCGGACGTCTCCGGCCAGCCTTGTCAGGATCGTTTTCAAATCAGCTCACGATTCCCGTCCGCCGCACTCCAGGCACGCGACACTGTGACCTGGGCAGCTAAGCCGGTGCGTTCCTCCGGGGCAGCAATGGCCATTCGAACTCATCCACCGGGCGCAAACAAAGATCTTGCGGGCTCCCTGGCAACGCGGACATTCCATCGGGCGCGCCAGAAAGGTGTCGTTCTCCGAAACGCGGCATTCCCTCTCAAGGACCATGTGAAAACCCCAAGGCCTAAATACGGCTAAACTATCCATACCCGGAAAGGATAAATTAGAATTTAATTATATAAACCATGACCTTGGCAACAGTGACGTTTCGCGAATGGCGATGTCCGGCCGCGGCAGGCCACAGCGCTTGTCTCATTCGCAATCTCGGCCGTTGTCAGGACAATGTTCCGGCCGCTCCCGGCGTCGGTCGGCCCATGATTTTGCCCACCGATTTTCACATCCGGATGATCATAGGCGCTTTCGCTTTGCTGGAGCGGCGTTAAAGCTGCGCGGCCAATGCCTGAGCGGGAACAATCCATTCCGGCGTCGGTTCGTTTGAACAGGAATGGTCAGCCAATGACATCGATGGGCGCCGCGGCATTGCTGATCCTCATCCTGACCTATGCCGGCGTCGCCATCGGCCGCATCCCGGGCCTGCGTCTCGACCGGGCAGGGATCGCCTTGCTCGGCGGTGCGGCGATGATCGCCATCGGCGCGCTCAGTATGGAAGAGGCCTATCGCGCCATCAATTTCGACACCATCACGCTGCTGCTTGGTATGATGATCGTCGTTGCACATTTGAAGGTTTCGGGTGCCTTCCGCGCCCTCGGCGCCTACGCTATCGAGCATGCGCATGCGCCGTTCATACTTCTGGTGATGGTGACACTCCTCACCGGCGTCCTGTCGGCGTTTCTTGTCAACGACGCGATCTGCCTGGTCATGGCGCCAATCGTCGTCCACGTCACCCGTGTCATCAACCGCAATCCCATTCCCTATCTGATCGCTACCGCCACCGCGTCCAACTGCGGCAGCGTCGCTACCATCACCGGCAACCCGCAGAACATGGTCATTGGTGCGCTGTCGGGAATTTCCTATCCGGCCTTTTCGGCAGCACTTGCGCCGGTTGCCCTGTTCGGCCTCGTCGCCGTCATCATCATCGTGCGCATCGTCTACCGCAGCGAATTCGCGCGCAGTGCCGAACTCAGTCCGGAAGTCTATCGCGGCCGCATGCTGCCCGGACAGGTGCTGAAGGCAGTCATTGTCTGCCTCGGCCTGGCGGTCGCGTTCTTCGCCGGCGTTCCGGTTGCCAAGGCAGCACTCATCGGCGGCGCCATCCTGCTGCTCACCCGGGCCATCAAGCCCGCACGAATCTACCGTGAGATCGACGGGCCGCTGCTGTTCATGTTCGCCGGCCTGTTCATTGTTGTCGCTGGCGCCGAGAAAACGCTGCTTACGCCTGATATCATCGCTTCCGCCAAGAACCTTGGGCTGGACGACGTCTGGCGGCTGTCGGGCTTTACGGCTGTGCTTTCCAACATCATGAGCAATGTTCCGGCGGTACTGGCGCTGAGGCCGTTCATACCCGGCCTTGAAAACCCCGAGCGGGCCTGGCTGGTGGTGGCCATGAGTTCAACGTTGGCAGGCAACTTCACCTTGCTCGGCTCGGTCGCCAATTTGATCGTCGCCGAACAGGCGCGGGCCGCCGGCAAACAGCTGTCCTTCACAGCCTTCTTCAAGGTCGGCCTGCCGTTGACGCTGCTGACCCTTGCTGCCGGCACGGCCTGGCTGGCGGCTGGCTTTTAGGAGCCGGTGTTTCGTCCCGACCGTGCCCGAACCAGCGTTGCAGCGGCATATCCCGCCGCCTCGACATAGTCGGGGTTGCGGTGGATCAGCATGATCGAGAAGGCGCCGTCCATCAAAAGCACGATTTCGCGCGCCAGGGTCTGCGGCTCTGCGACGCCGTGGCCGGAGAGCTCACCGGTCAGCCAGGTCTCGAAATTCTTCTTGTGCCGTGACCCGGCCTTGACGGCGGGATGTCCGGGCATTGAAGCGAGTTCGGCTGCTGTGCGCAGAAAGCCGCAGCCTTTCCATTTCGGATTCTTCGCCACCCGCGCCAGATTGGTGAAGATCGCTTCGACCTTGGCGCGGAAGGCGCCGGCCTCGCGCGCCATCGCCCGGCGCACCAGCGCCATGTCGCCTGACACAGTGTCGGATGCCGCGGCTTGTGTTGCAAACTTGTTCATCGTGACCGGACCTCTAGACAGATGGTTGGCCTGGACATTGGACTCGCAGGCCAGGGAAAGGTTCCCGGCTTGTTTCTGCCAGTCTGCCTAAAGCCGCCTATACTAGGCCGCTGCCAGTCCTTTGTCTGCCGCCTGTACCCGCGCCGCTGCGGCCAGGAGATCGGTCTGCGTGATCAGGCCGAGGATGCGCCGCTCGCTGTCGATGATGACCACGGCATGGCTGCGTCCGTCGGTGAGCACGGGAAGCAGGCGCATCGCCGGTGTGTCGGGCGAAGCGGTTGCGGCATTCGACATGACCCCCTTCACCGTGTCGGTGGCCTTCGTCAACTCGCGCAGGCCAACGGCGCCAACCAGCTTCGCCTCTGCGTCGACCACCGGCAAGGTACGGATATTGTGATCCAGGAGTTGCTGCCGGGCCTCGTCGACCGAAGCCTGTTCAGGCACCGACACCACATCGCGGGACATGATGTCGGCGCAAAGCAACGTCCGGTGCGAGCGGACCATCGCCTGCAGTTCGACCTGGCGCAGCAGCCGTTCGAGATCGCCACGGTCGATGTCGAAGGTCTCGTCCAATGTGCTGAGTGCGGCATCGACGTCCTCGGGCCGGAAGCCCACGCGCTGCACAGCCGGCTGGTCTGCCGTTCCGTGGCTGTTGGCGGCAGGCGCGGGCCGGTGCGGGTAGCTGCGTCGCGACAGCCTGTGGAACCCGTAGCCGAGCGCCACCAGCACCATCGAGTTCAGCGCCACCGGCACGAAGGGAAACAGGAAGCCGGCGCTGATCACGGCCGGTCCGCCGAACACCGCCGTCAGCGCCACTGCCCCGCCCGGCGGATGCAGGCAGCGCGCGAACGACATGGTGGCGATCGCCAGCGCCACGGCGATGCCGGCGGCCAGGACAGGCTCGTGCACGAAATGCGCCACGATCACGCCGACCAGCGCGGATAGAGTATTGCCGCCGATGATCGACCACGGCTGCGCCAGCGGGCTCGCCGGCACCGCGAAAAGCAACACCGCCGACGCGCCCATCGGGGCCACCAGCAGCGGCACATGCGGGCCGCTGCCCAACACCAGCCCGCCAATCGCGCCGGTCAGCGCGATCCCGATCATCGCGCCGATACAGGCGATGATGCGCTCGCGCAGCGTCGCGCCTGCGAGAATGGGAACAAAGAGACGAAAGGCCATGGCAAGCTCGGGATTAGCGGAAAGTGCGGCTCGAAGCGCTCTGCAATGACGCTCGACTGTCGACTTTGAAAGTCAATCCAATCCGGAAAAGCGCGTATTGGGGAAATAACATTGCGCGCGATCATGCAATGAGCGGCTTTGCGACATCGGGCGTCTCATAAGCCTCGTGGCCAGTCTTTTCAGTCCCTGTGCCGGTTTGCGGATTCAGCGCGGCAGGCTGCCGCTCAGGCAGCTGCGGCAGCGGTCAGCCCGCGAAGAATGTCGGCCTTGAGATCCTCGACATCCTCGAGCCCGATCTGCAGGCGGATGAGCGGGCCGTCATAGGGGCCTTTGGCGACGATGCGGTCGCCGAGGAAGACCGGCACGGCAAGGCTCTCATAGCCGCCCCAGGAATAGCCGAGGCCGAAGATCTTCAGCGCATCGAGGAATGCATGCTGCTGTTTCTGGCCGCCGCCCTTGAGCACGATGGAAAAGATGCCGCTCGAGCCGGAAAAATCGCGCTTCCACACGGCATGGTCGGGATGGCTGGGGAGCGCGGGGTGCAGCACGCGCGCAACGCCGGGTTGGCCTTCCAGCCAGGCGGCGATGGCAAGCGCGCTCTTCTGGTGGTGATCGAGCCGCACACCCATCGTGCGCAGGCCGCGCAGCACCTGGTAGACGTCGTCTGGGCCGGCGCAGCAGCCCATCGTGTAGAACGTCTCGCAAAGCTGCTTCCAGCAGTCGGCATTGGCCGACACCGTGCCCAGCAGCACGTCGGAATGGCCGGCCGGGTACTTTGTCGCCGCATGGATCGAGATATCGACGCCATGGTCGAGCGGGCGGAAATAGAGCGGCGTCGCCCAGGTATTGTCCATCATGACGATGGCGCCGGCCGCGTGCGCTGCCTTGGCGATGGCCGGGACGTCCTGCACCTCGAAGGTGTTTGAGGCCGGCGATTCCGTGAGCACGACCTTGGTGTTGGGCTTGATCAGCTTGGCGATGCCGGCGCCGGCATGCGGGTCGTAATACTCGACCTCGACGCCCAGCCGCTTCAGCATCGTGTCGGCGAAATTGCGCGTCGGGTGATAGACCGAATCGACGATCAGGACGTGATCGCCCGCCGAAAGGAAAGCCAGCAGTGGGATCGTCACCGCCGCCAAGCCCGACGGCACAATTATGGTGCCGGCCGAGCCTTCCAGCGCGTCGATCGCATGCGCCAGCGCGTCGGTGGTCGGCGTACCGCGCGTGCCGTAGGTATATTTCTGGCTGCGCGCCGCCATCGTCGTCGCGTTGGGGTAAAGCACGGTCGAGGCATGCACGACAGGCGGATTGACGAAGCCGAAATAGTCGTGCGGATTGTTGCCTGAATGGGCAAGCCGCGTGTTTATGCCTAGTTCGCTGCCGTCTGTCGTCATGGTTTGCCGCCTGTCAAAGGATGTCAGGAGATCAGCCATAAAGCGGTGGCAAAGCCCGCGCAACAGCCGTGGACCCGCCAAGCGGTGGGGTTTACATGGGCCAATCCATCGCGGTTCGCGCCTCCAACAAAGCATCGCTATAGTGACGGCGGAGTCTGTCGCGAGCTATAGACTTGTGCGGCTGCTTCTTTGACTGATTTGTTTGCACGGGTTGCCGATTTCCTGGTGCTCTTGTGCGCATTTCAGGCATTCGCGGCAATTGGTTTTCAAAGCTGTCGTGAATCGGTCATTTCCCTTGACCTCACAGGAATAATCGCCTTCGATGCAGTTCGTGAATGGGAGGGGCCGGGCGTCGGTTACGACGCGGGGTTCCGGGAATGAGCCGGATGGGAGCCGGGTTCACGCGGGAAAAAGATCAGGATTTGCCTGAGGATCAGGGTTTACCTGAAAAACAGAAAAGGGTCTGTGGGTTATGAAACACATTGCAATTGGCATTCTCGGCGCCGCTGCGCTTGGATGGATGGCTTCGGCTGCGTCGGCGACCACGCTCGATGACGTCAAGGCGAAGGGCTTCATCCAGTGCGGTGTCTCGACTGGTCTGGCCGGTTTCTCGGCGCCTGACGACAAGGGCGACTGGAAAGGCATCGATGCTGATTTCTGCCGCGCTGTCGCGGCTGCCGTCTTCGGCGACGGCACCAAGGTCAAGTTCACCCCGCTTAGCGCCAAGGAGCGCTTCACTGCGCTGCAGTCGGGCGAGATCGATATCCTGTCGCGCAACACCACCTGGACCATCAATCGCGATACGGCGCTCGGCCTGAACTTCATCGGCGTCACCTACTATGACGGCCAGGGCTTCATGATCAACGCCAAGAAGCTGCCGGGCGTCAATTCCGCGCTGCAGCTTTCGGGCGCGGCGGTCTGCGTGCAGAGCGGCACGACGACGGAGCTCAACCTCGCCGACTACTTCAAGGCGAACAAGATGGAGTACAATCCGGTCGTCTTCGAAAAGCTGGAAGAGGTCAACGCCGCCTATGACGCCGGCCGCTGCGACGTCTACACCACCGACCAGTCGGGTCTCTACGGCATCCGCCTGACGCTCAGTGCGCCAGCCGATCATGTCGTGCTGCCCGAGATCATCTCCAAGGAGCCGCTCGGTCCGGCAGTGCGCCAGGGTGACGACCAGTGGTACCACATCGTCAAGTGGACTTACTTCGCGCTGTTGCAGGCGGAGGAACTGGGCATCACGCAGGCCAATGTCGAGGAACTGAAGACCTCGGATAATCCGGAGATCAAGCGCGTGCTCGGTCAGGAAGCCGAAACCAAGATCGGCACCGACCTCGGCGTGAGCAATGACTGGGTCGTCAACATCGTCAAGGCCGTGGGCAATTACGGCGAGATGTTCGAGCGCAATGTCGGCACCGGCAGCCCGCTGAAGATCGCGCGCGGCATCAATGCGCTGTGGACCAAGGGCGGCCTTCAATACGCGCCACCGATCCGCTGATCGAAATGTGATCCGGAAGGCAGATCGTCTGCCTTCCGGTTTCTCTTTCCAGGGATGGTCCAATGGCGTCGCAGGAAGTTCTTCGCGAGGAGCCGAGCCGAGGTTCCTTCATCAACGATCCAAAAGTCCGCGGGATTTTTTTCCAGGCGGTGGTTGTCATCTTGCTGGTGGCGGGCGTCTGGTGGATCGTCCACAACGTTATCGAGAATCTGCAGCGCCTGCATATCGCTTCCGGGTTCAGCTTCCTGAAAAACCGCGCCGGGTTCGACATCCCAGTCAGGCCAATCGCTTATACCTCGGACTCGACCTATGGCGATGCCATCATTGTCGGGCTGATCAACACCATCATCGTCGCCGTTGCCGGCATCGTCACCGCGACCGTCATCGGCTTTGTCATCGGTATCGGCCGCTTGTCGCGAAACTGGCTGATTCGCAAGATTTGCACCGTTTATGTTGAGGTGTTCCGCAATATCCCGCCGCTGCTGGTGATTTTCTTCTGGTATTCAGGCGTGCTGGCGGTGCTGCCGGCGCCTCGCGACAGTTTCAATTTGCCGTTCGGCTCTTTCCTCAACCAGCGCGGTTTCTATTTTCCACGGGCGATCTGGGGCGAAGGTTCCTGGCTGATCTTCGTCGCTTTGCTTGTCGGCATCGCCATGGCGTGGTTCGTAGCCCGCACGGCGCGCCAGCGGCAAATGGCGACCGGCCAGCAATTCCCGGTGTTGTGGACTTCGCTGGCGCTGATCGTCGGCCTGCCATTGCTGGCCTACGCACTGAGCGGCTTTCCGCTGAGCTTCGATTTTCCCAAACAGTCGACCTTCAACCTGACCGGCGGCTTCCAGATCGGACCCGAGTTCCTGTCGCTCTATCTGGCGCTGTCATTCTACACGGCTTCCTTCATTGCCGAGATCGTGCGCGCAGGCATTCTCGGCGTCAGCAAGGGCCAGACCGAGGCCGCTGGCGCGCTTGGGCTGCGGCCGGGATCGATCCTGCGGCTTGTCGTCGTTCCTCAGGCCATGCGCATCGTCATCCCGCCGTTGACCAGTCAGTATCTCAATCTGACCAAGAACTCGTCGCTGGCCATCGCCATCGGCTACCCGGACCTGACGGCAATCGCCGGCACTGTGCTGAACCAGACCGGCCAGGCGGTCGAGGGCGTGCTGATCATGATGGTCGTCTACCTCATAATCAGCCTGGTGACCTCCACAGTCATGAATGTGGTCAACGCCAGGATGGCGCTGGTGGAGAGGTAAGGCCATGCAGGAACATGATACCTCCTGGGTACGCACCGAAATGGCACTGGCGCAACAGGCGCCGGCCGGAGTGCGGGGGCCTTTGGCATGGGTTCGCAAGAACCTGGTCGGTTCGGTGGGCGACGTCATCCTGACTGTACTGGCCATTGCGCTGGTGGTGATGATCGTGCCGCCCATCATCAACTGGGCCTTCATCAACGCCCAATGGGTGGGGCCGGATCGCACGGTATGCGCCACGGCAGCGCAAGGCGGCATCCAGCCGGACGGCTGGTCCGGCGCCTGCTGGGCCTTCGTCAACGCCAAGTTCGGTCAGTTGATGCTTGGCCGTTATCCGATCGAAGAACGCTGGCGGCCGATCCTGGTCGCCATCCTGTTCGTGGCGCTGCTGGTGCCGCTGCTGATCCCACGCGTGCCGCGCAAGGGATTGAACGCCATTCTTCTGTTCCTGGTGCTGCCGATCGTCGCCTTCGTGCTGCTGGTTGGCGGTATGTTTGGCCTGCCCCATGTCGAGACGCAGCTGTGGGGTGGGTTGCTGGTGACGCTCAGCCTGTCCTTTGTCGGTATTGCCGTGTCGCTGCCGATGGGGATCGTGCTGGCGCTCGGCCGACGCTCCAAGATGCCGATCGTCAAGACGCTGTGCGTGATCTTCATCGAGTTCGTTCGCGGCATCCCGCTGATCACAGTTCTATTCTTCGCCAGCGTCATGCTGCCGCTGTTCCTGCCTGCGGGCGTTTCCTTCGACAAGTACCTGAGGGCGTTGATCGGTGTGTCGTTGTTTGCCGCTGCCTACATGGCCGAAGTGATACGCGGTGGTCTGCAGGCGATCCCCAAGGGTCAGTACGAGGGCGCGGATTCACTTGGCCTAGGCTACTGGCAGAAGATGACGCTGATCGTACTGCCGCAAGCGCTGAAGCTGGTCATTCCCGGCATCGTCAACACCTTCATAGGCATGTTCAAGGACACCAGCCTGGTGATCATCATCTCGATGTTCGACCTGCTTGGCGTCGTCAAGCAGAACTTCGCGGACGCCAATTGGGCGACGCCGCAGACCGCGAGATCTGGCCTCATCTTCGCTGCCTTCGTCTTCTGGCTGTTCTGCTTCGGCATGTCGCGTTATTCGATGTACACGGAACGCCGGCTCGACACCGGCCACAAACGCTAAAAACAAAAAGGGGAACCTGCCATGGCCATAGAAAACGCCGTCAGCGCCGAAGAGATCAAGGTCGACGCCAAGAAGATGCACATCTCGGCCACCGATGTCGCCATCGACATCATCGGCATGCACAAATGGTATGGCGAGTTCCATGTGCTGAAGGACATCAACCTGAAGGTGATGCGCGGCGAGCGCATCGTCATCTGCGGTCCCTCGGGCTCCGGCAAGTCGACCATGATCCGCTGCATCAACCGGCTGGAGGAACACCAGAAGGGAAAGATCATCGTCGACGGCAAGGAACTGACCAACGATCTCAAAAAGATCGACGAGGTGCGCCGCGAGGTCGGCATGGTGTTCCAGCACTTCAACCTGTTTCCGCACCTGACCATCCTCGAGAACTGCACGCTGGCGCCGATCTGGGTGCGCAAGACGCCGAAGAAGCAGGCCGAGGAAATCGCCATGCACTTCCTCAAGCGCGTGAAAATCCCGGAGCAGGCCAACAAATATCCGGGCCAGCTGTCGGGCGGCCAGCAGCAGCGCGTGGCGATCGCGCGTTCGCTTTGCATGAACCCGCGCATCATGCTGTTCGACGAGCCGACCTCGGCGCTTGATCCCGAAATGATCAAGGAAGTGCTGGAGACGATGGTGGGCCTTGCCGAGGAAGGCATGACCATGCTGTGCGTCACCCACGAAATGGGCTTTGCCCGCAAGGTCGCCAACCGGGTGATCTTCATGGATCAGGGCCAGATCGTCGAACAGAACACGCCGGCCGAGTTCTTCGACCATCCGCGCCATGAGCGCACGAAGCTCTTCTTGTCACAGATCCTGCACTGAGCATTTTCATCCAAACCAAAGAGCCCGGCCGCAATGCGGCCGGGCTTTTTTGCTATCTGGGCCGGACGATGACGTCGGGAAACAGCAAAGCCGCCGCCGCATGAGAAAAGCCCTGCGTTTCCTGGCCTTGCTGGTTGTCGCGGTCGTGCTTGCTGCAACACTCGGCACTTTGGTGCCGCGCCCGCTCTGGCCGGCGGCCGCTGCGGGTGAGGGCACGCGCCACATTCTGGTGCTGAAGAACCCGATCCACACCGACATCGCCATTCCCGTCGATGATGCCGTGCGCCAGCGTTTTCGTTTTCTGGTCGATGCCAGCATCCCTGCGGACGCTCCCGAGGTGCGCTACATCGTCTTTGGCTGGGGTGGCCGCGCCTTCTATCTGGAGACGCCGAGCTGGTCTGAGCTGAAAGCAGTGCCGGTGCTCAAAGCGCTGACCTTGGATGCCTCGGTCATGCATGTCGATATCGCGGGCGCCATCGCCGAACCGCACCCTGATGTCGCCGGCTTCGACATTGATGAGAAGCGTTTTGCGGCACTGCTCGATTACATCGACGCGAGTTTCCAGCAAGGACCGAACGGTCCGATCGTCATCGAGAACGCAGCCTATTCCAGCTTTGACCGCTTCTACGAGGCGAACGGCCATTTCAACGCGCTGGTCGGCTGCAACACCTGGACGGCTGCGGGTCTGCGCACCGCCGGCCTTCGCACCGGCTGGTGGAACCCGCTACCGGCCTCGCTCGGCCTGTCGATGCGGTTGTATAACTAGCTGAAAACGATAGGCATCCCGGCGACGTCTAGCGCCGGATGGTTTTCTGCGGCTCCCAGCCGTAGAGCCAGTCGAGATCGGCCGCGAGCTTTTCGGGCGAGCGCATGGACAGGAACAGGTTGCGGGCGGCAGCCACCGGCCCCCAGGCATGCCAGGCCAGGCGGTTGACGGCGCCGCGACGTGCGGCTTTGGCGACCCGTGGCCGCCGCAGGTTTTCCCAGATCTGAAGACTTCCCGCTAGATCGGCGGGGAAATCGGCGATGACAGCGGCGAGCGTGAACGCATCTTCGATCGCCATGGCCGCACCTTGTGCCGCAAACGGCGTCATTGCATGCGCGGCGTCGCCGATCAGGGCGATGCCTTGCGGGCTCGTCCACCGCGTTCGTTCGACGGTGTGGATCGGAAACGCCGTCCAGGGGCCGGCCAGCGCCACAAGCCTCGCCAGGCCCGGCGTTGTGCCGCGCGTGGCGCCGTCGAGAACAGCTGGGTCGGCACGGCCCGACCAGCTCTCCGCAATACGCTCGCCCTTGGTGAAGGCGGCGAGATTGAAGGCGCGACCTTCGCTGACGGGATAGGCGACCATGTGGAAGCCGGGATGCAAGAACGTGGTGACGCAGTCGGCGGCGGCGATGGCGGCAAAGGCTTCTCCGGCGGCACCCTCGGCCGCGACCGTGGCCCGCCAAGCGAGTTCGCCCGAGAAGCGGCTTTTGCCGAAAGCCGGTTCCTTGCTCGTAAGCTGCGCCCGGACCGACGACCAGACGCCGTCGGCGCCGACCAGCAGCCGGCCGCGTGCCTCGATCGCGCGGCCATCCACCTCGGCGGTCACGGCAACATCTTGCGCGTTGACGGCGATACCTGTGACCCGCGCGCCGGTGACGAGCTCAACCCCAGGCTGTTCTGCGACTTGCGCCAGCAGTGCCGCCTGCAGATCGGCGCGGTGGGCAACAAGATACGGCGCCTGCCAGCGCGCTTCGGCCGCTTGCCCAAGTGGCACCCGCGCCAGTTCGCGCAGCGTCGCCGCGTCCTTTAGCACCACCGCTTCCGGCCGCAAGGCCGCCGGCAGCAGCCGGTCGAGCACGCCGAGTTTTCGAAGAATGCGTGTTGCGTTGGGCGAAAGCTGGATGCCGGCGCCGGCCGCTTCGAGGTGCGACGCCTGTTCCAACAGTTTTATCGGATACCCGCGTTCGGCGAAGGCGAGGGCTGCCGTCAACCCGGCGACGCCGGCCCCGGCGATTATGACCTGCCGGGACCTGACGTCTTCCATCGGGCTTTGCCGCGGAAGATCAGGCGGCCTGGTCGATATAGAGGCAGCCGGGCGGCTGGGTGTCCGTCGCCTTCAGCTTCGCCGAATAGCGGTAGAGCGTCGAGCAATAGGGGCAGACCTTTTCATTGTCGTCGCCCATGTCGAGAAACACGTGGGGATGATCGAAAGGTGGGTTGGCACCGGTGCACATGAATTCCCTGACACCGATGTCGATCGCCGGATGGCCGGCATCGTTCTGGAAATGGGGAATGGAACCGCCTGCCATCATCGTCTCCTTAACGCAGTCTCGTCTGCATCTGGATCATAACAGCTCTGTTTGCAAGATCGATGAAATGAAACTGTCGCAAAAGGCTGGCAGAGGATAAGTTGAGCCGGTTAAGCGCATGACCCCGGAAGCCGAGCGATTCCGCGACGGATCACGCGTCACAAATTGATGTTAGAGCGTCCGTGGCCATCTCGGCATATGCGGTGCTCCAAAAGGAACGGTTGCGGGCAGGAAACCATGAATGAACTGAAGCCGGTGCAGAGCGAATTCATCAATGTCGAGGTGGCGAGCCCCGAGGGCGGCAATCCCGACCGTTTCGTCAACCGCGAATTCTCCTGGCTGCAGTTCAACCGGCGCGTTCTCGAGGAATCGCAGAACGAGCACCACCCGCTGCTCGAACGTGTCCGTTTCCTGTCTATCTCGGCCGCCAATCTCGATGAATTCTTCATGGTCCGCGTCGCTGGTCTTGCCGGCCAGGTGCGCGAAGGCATCGCGCTCAAGAGCCCCGACGGGCGCACGCCCGAGCAGCAACTCGAACAGCTTTTGCGCGAGGTCGAGCGGCTGCAGGAGGACCAGCAGAACAGCCTGTCGGCGCTGATGCTGCTGCTCAACAAGGAAGGTATTGAGAGCATCACCCGCGATGCACTGACCAAGGATGAGAAGGTCTGGCTGGAGGACCATTTCCAGGACCAGGTATTCCCGGTGCTGACCCCGCTGTCGATCGACCCGGCGCATCCCTTCCCGTTCATTCCCAATCTCGGCTTCTCGATGGCGCTGCAATTGCGCCATCGCAAGAATGGCGAGGAGATGAGCGCGCTTCTGCGCCTGCCGGTGGCGCTGAAGCGCTTCATCCGCCTGCCCGACCGCAAGCAGCATGTCCGCTTCATCCCGCTCGAGGAAGCGGTCGGCCTCTATATCGGCAAGCTGTTCCCCGGCTATGAGGTCAAGGGCTCCGGCACCTTCCGCATCATCCGGGACAGCGATATCGAGGTCGAGGAGGAGTCCGAGGACCTCGTGCGCCTGTTCGAGACGGCGCTGAAGCGCCGCCGCCGCGGTTCGGTCATCCGCATCGAATTCGACAAGTTGATGCCCGGCGAGTTGCGCGATTTCGTTGCCGGCGAGCTTGGCGTCTCTTCGAGCCGCATCAGCGTTTTGACCGGCCCGCTGGCGCTTAGCCAGATTTCCGAGGTCGTCGCCGTGCCGCGCGACGACCTCAAGTTCAGGCCCTACAATCCGCGCTTTCCCGAGCGCATCCGCGAGCATGGCGGCGATTGTTTTGCCGCCATCCGCGAGAAGGACATCGTCGTCCACCACCCCTACGAATCCTTCGACGTGGTGGTGCAGTTCCTGCGCCAGGCGATGGCCGACCCGGAAGTGGTGGCGATCAAGCAGACACTCTATCGCACCTCCAACGACAGCCCGATCGTGCGCGCGCTGGTCGATGCCGCAGAGGCCGGCAAGTCGGTGACCGCCCTGGTTGAGCTCAAGGCGCGCTTCGACGAGGAAGCCAACATCCGCTGGGCGCGCGATCTCGAGCGCGCCGGCGTTCAGGTCGTGTTCGGCTTCCTCGAACTGAAGACGCACGCGAAAATGTCGCTGGTAGTGCGGCGGGAAGACGGCAAGCTGCGCAACTATGTGCATCTGGGCACCGGCAACTATCATCCGGTCACCGCGCGCATCTACACCGACCTGTCCTTCTTCACCACCGATCCGACGATTGCCCGCGACGTCGCCCAGCTGTTCAACTTCATCACCGGTTATGCCGAGCCGACCGACGAGATGCGGATTGCGATCTCGCCGTTTACGCTGCGCAGCCGCATCCTGAAGCACATTGCCGATGAGATCGCCTATGCCCTGGCTGGCCGGCCGGCGCGCATCTGGATGAAGATGAATGCGCTCGTCGATCCCAACATCATCGACGCGCTCTATGACGCCAGCCGCGCCGGCGTCGAGGTCGACCTCGTCGTGCGCGGCATCTGCTGCCTGCGGCCGCAGGTGCCGGGCCTGTCGGAAAACATCAGGGTCAAGTCGATCGTCGGCCGTTTCCTCGAACACAGCCGCATCTACTGCTTCGGCAACGGCCATGGCCTGCCCTCAGACGAGGCGATCGTCTACATCTCCTCGGCCGACCTGATGCCGCGCAATCTCGACCGCCGTGTCGAGACCATGGTGCCGATCACCAATCCAACTGTGCATGAACAGATACTTGGCCAGATCATGCTGGGCAACATCATGGACAACCAGCAAAGTTTCGACGTATTGGCTGACGGAACCTCCCGGCGCGTGGTGCTGGAGGAGGGTGAGGAACCGTTCAACGCGCAGGAATATTTCATGACCAATCCTAGCCTGTCCGGACGTGGCGATGCGCTGAAGTCGCATGCGCCCAAGCGCATCGCGCAGTTCAAGCGCCGCAAGAAAAACGCTGCAGCGTCCGGCTGATGATTGCAACTTCCCAGGGCCGGCTTCAGGATCGCCGACCGCTGTCCGTCATCGACATCGGCTCGAACTCGATCCGCCTTGTCATCTATGAAGGCCTGGCGCGTTCGCCGACCACGCTGTTCAACGAAAAGATGCTGGCCGGCCTCGGCCGCGGCATCGTTTCGACCGGCAAGCTCGATCCCGAGGCGGTAACGCGCTCGATGGAGGAGTTTCGGCGATTCCGCGCCCTTTCGGATCAAGTCGACGCCGAGCATATATATGTGCTGGCCACCGCCGCCGCTCGCGAGGCGGTCAACGGCCCCGACTTCATTCACCGCGCCGAAGACGTGCTCAAGACCGAGATCCGGGTGCTGAGCGGCCGCCAGGAAGCCCACTATTCGGCGCTCGGTGTCATTTCCGGCTTCCACCCGGCCAACGGCATTGCCGGCGACCTTGGCGGCGGCAGCCTGGAACTGATCGACGTCAGCGGTGAGGCGATCGGCGACGGCATCACGCTGCCGCTCGGCGGCCTGCGCCTGCAGGACATGGCGAAGAACTCGCTTGCCCAGGCGGCAAAGATCACGCGCGAGGAACTGGCGCGGGCGAAGCTCTTGAAGGGCGGGCAGGGCAGGGCCTTCTATGCGGTCGGCGGCACCTGGCGAAATCTCGCCCGGCTGCACATGGAAATGAGCAACTATCCGCTCGGTGTCATGCACCACTACGAAATCAGCGCCGACAGTGCGGCGAACTTCCTCAAACAGGTCGCGAAAGCCGAGATCGAGAAGGTCAGGGGTATCGAAGGCGTTTCCAAGAACCGCCGCTCGTTGCTGCCCTATGGCGCCATCGTGCTCCAGGAAATCATGGCGGCAATGCAGCCGTCGAAGATCATCGTCTCGGCGCTCGGCGTGCGCGAGGGCTTTCTCTATTCGCTGCTGGGTGCGGCCGAGCAGAAGGCCGATCCGCTGATCTCGGCTTCGGAGGAGTTGGCCCAGCTGCGCTCGCGCTCGGTCACCCATGCCCATGAGCTTGTCGAATGGACGGGCAGGGCCTTTGCCGCTTTCGGCATCGACGAGACCGAGGACGAGGCGCGTTATCGCCATGCCGCGTGCCTGCTGGCCGATATCGGCTGGCGCGCGCACCCGGAATATCGCGGCAAGCAGTCGCTCAACATCATCGCCCACGCCTCCTTCATCGGCGTAGACCATCCCGGTCGCGCCTTCCTGGCGCTGGTCGGCCTGTTCCGCCACGAGGGTGTGTTCAACGAGGCAGCGCCGGAAATCCGCGGGCTGGCGACGCCGCGCTATCTGGAGCGGGCTCGCACCTTGGCGGCGATGCTGCGCGTCGTCTACCTGCTGACCGCGGCAATGCCTGGCGTCATGCCGCGGCTGAAATGGGAAAGCCGCCCCAATGGCGCGCTAGCCTTGGTGCTGCCGGCATCACTCTCTGATCTTTATGGCGAGCGACCGGCCGGTCGCCTGGCGCAACTGGCACGGATCACCAACCGCCGGCTGGTGCTGGCAGTCGAGGGCGGACCGAGCGTGTCGGTGAAGTAAGCTTCAGGCGCGGCCAGCAGCCATTCGTCCGTCGATCGACCAGGCGCCGGCACCAGCCATGGCCAGCGCCAGGAAGCCGCCGGCGATGGCTATATCCTTCATCAGCATCTGCTGGTGCATAAAGGCGAGCATTGGATCGTCGCCGCCCTGGCCGTAATGGCCGATTGAACCCGCGACGATGCAGAAAGCGGCAAGCAGCAGCGCGACCAGCGGTGTCTGAAAGCCGACCAGGATCAAGAGGCCGGCGATCAGTTCGAACAAGCCCGTGCCCCAGGCGGCCAGCGCCGGCAGTGGCAGGCCGAGGCCGGAGAAGTAGCCGGTCGTGCCGGCAATGTCGGCAAGCGCGTGGTAGCCGGAAGGAACGAACAGGGCGGCGAGCAGCAGCCTGGAAAGCAGAAGCAATACGTCGCGGGGCATGCCGTACCTCCGATGCCGAAGGGCAGGGCCGGGTGGCTCTGTCCCTCCTCCGTACGTCCCGATCCTAGCAGAAATGCAGGTAATTCGGGATGCGTGGCTAGACAGATAACGAAAAAGCGGCGCGGAAAATTCCGCGCCGCCTTCTTGTTCCAGCTATTTCGAGACGGCTCAGCCGCGCTTGGCGTCGATCGAATAGGCGCCGGCGCCCGAGGAGGCCAGCACGAGGAAACCGCCAGTAATGGCGAGGTTCTTGAGGAAGTTGATCATCTGCATCTGATCGGCCCAGTTCATATGGGCAACCAGACCGGTGGCTACGGTGAAGATGGCCAGCACCCAGGCGACGATCCGCGTCTGGAAGCCGACGAGGATGGCGAGACCACCGACGAGTTCGATGAGGCCGACGACAATGGCCGTCACGGTCGGCAGCGGCAGGCCGAGGCTGCCGAAGTAGCCAGCGGTGCCGGCAATCGCGGTGAGCTTGCCGAAGCCGGAAAGCAGGAAGATGGCGGCGAGCAGGACGCGGCCGAGCAGGATGGTGGTGGAGCTGTTGGACGCGGTGCCGGCGCCTGCGGTGGAAGAGCTGATGGTCATGGCGGTACTCCAGATAGGGTTGAATGACCCATCATGTAGAGTAAGCCGACTGTTCACCAAAGCCGTCTATCGGGCGACACATTGTTCACAGTTCGCACATTTTGGTGATCGGGCTGCGGACGCGAAATTCATGTCGGGCAATGGCGAAGCGGGAGCAAATTCTCCCGCCACCAAATCCCTGGCTTCTGGCGACGCAGTTCCACAAGGGGAAGCGCTACGCACTTCCCCCGGAATCGCCTATCCTGGATGGGTCATGTCCTCCGGCCGCACCAGCCGGTCGTAATCGGCCTCGCTGACCAGCCCGGTCGCCAGCGCTTCCTCGCGCAAGGTGGTGCCTTTCTTGTGCGCGGTCTTCGCGATCCTGGCGGCATTGTCGTAGCCGATGGTCGGCGCCAGCGCCGTCACCAGCATAAGAGAGCGGTTGAGTGCCGCCTTGATGTTGTCCTCGCGCGCCTCGATGCCGACGACGCAATTGTCGGTGAAGGAGATCGAGGCGTCAGCGAGCAATTGCACCGACTGCAGGAAATTGTAGGCCATCAGCGGGTTGTAGACGTTGAGCTCGAAATGGCCCTGGCTGCCGGCGAAGGTCAGCGAGGCGTTGTTGCCGAAGACCTGCACGCAGACCTGCGTCATCGCCTCGCACTGGGTCGGGTTGACCTTGCCCGGCATGATCGAGGAGCCCGGCTCGTTTTCCGGCAGCGACAGTTCGCCGAGGCCCGAGCGCGGGCCGGATCCGAGGAAGCGGATGTCGTTGGCGATCTTGAAGAGTGCTGCGGCGGCCGCGTTGATCGCGCCATGCGAGAACACCATGGAATCGTGGGCTGCAAGTGCTTCGAACTTGTTCGGCGCGGTCACGAAGGCGATGCCGGTGATGGCGGCGATGCGGTCGGCCACCTTTTCGGCAAAGCCGACCGGCGCATTGAGACCGGTGCCGACTGCGGTGCCGCCCTGCGCCAACTCCTGCAAGCCGGGCAGGGTCATCTCGATGCGCTTGATCGAGGATGCCACCTGCGCGGCGTAGCCCGAAAATTCCTGACCCAGCGTGAGGGGAGTCGCGTCCTGCGTGTGGGTGCGGCCGATCTTGATGATATGGTTGAAGGCGCGGGCCTTGGCGTCGAGCGCCTTGTGCAAGTGATGCAGCGCCGGGATCAAATCGTGCACGATCCGCTCGGCGCAGGCGATATGCATGGCGGTCGGATAGGTATCGTTCGACGACTGGCTCATATTGACGTGGTCGTTGGGATGCACCGGCTTCTTCGAGCCCATGACGCCGCCCAGAAGTTCGATCGCCCGGTTGGAGATCACCTCATTGGCGTTCATGTTGGACTGCGTGCCCGAGCCCGTCTGCCAGACGACCAGCGGGAAATGGTCGTTGAGTTTGCCGTCGATGACCTCTTGCGCGGCCTCGATGATGGCTTTGCCGACCGAGGGATCGAGCCGCTTCAGCTCCATATTGGCTTCCGCAGCCGCCCGCTTGACGATGCCCAGCGCGCGCACGATCGAGGCCGGCTGCTTTTCCCAGCCGATCTTGAAATTGCCGAGGGAACGCTGCGCCTGCGCGCCCCAATAACGGTCGGCGGCAACCTCGATGGGGCCGAACGTGTCGGTTTCGGTTCTGGTCTTGGCAGCGGTCACGGGTCTCTCCGACGATCGAATTCGGCAACGGCGTATCGCGTTGCACAATGGCCTTCAAGCAGAGAATGCGGTGGTTAAGGATGCAAATCGGTTAGATGGCCGCAGGCAAACACCGGTTGAGGGTTTTGCCTCGTCAACGCGGAACCTTTTTCTGCCAGCGGCGCAACTTTGTCCTGAAGTAAGACATGCGGCCGAAGGGAAGCGTTCGCCGCCCGGATGGCCGGCTTTTCCGTTGTTCCAGCCGCTGGTGCAACAGGCTCATCAGCCTGCACAAGACGGGCGTTTCCAGCATCTGCATGCGTTTGACGAGGTGGTCGGGCAATGGCTTTGCGCGCCAGGCAAAGTAGGCCTCGTAATCCTGCGGCGTCTCGATCAGGTGGTGGAGATAGGCTGCAAGATCACCGGCGCTGGCGAAGGCACTGGCGTCGACATAAGAGTGCGTCGGCACGAACTCATCTACATTCGGCGCACCGAGGTAGATCGGCACCGTGCCGGCCATGAAGGCGTCATAGATTTTTTCCGTGACATAGTCGGTCTCGATCGCGTTCTCCATGGCGAAGCAGAATCTGTGCCGCGCGATGGTCTCTATCTTGGTTTTCGGGCCGAGATCGGGGCCCGCGACCGACCGATTGTTGAGGTAGCGGCCATAGGAATCGATCTGGATGTAGCGCGTCAGTTCGGTCGCCAGATCGACCCGTCTGCTGGAATTCGTGCCGGCCGACTGGAAGAGCGCGACCGACGCTGCCTTCGTCTTCGGCATGATCGGTCTGGCCAGCGTGTCCTTCCACCAACTGGCGGGCGGCAGATAGGGCGTCCAGACATCGGATCGCGTTTCATGCGTCATGTGATGTCGAAGTGCCGCGTGAACTCCGGATCGGCGGTGCGCCTGTAGTTCTGGCCGCATTCCATCGACCAGGCCACCCAATACTGGCCGGGATATTTGTAGGCATCGCCGATTTCGCGAAAGTCCGGAAGATGACGACTGCCGCTGCCTCGGAAATCCGGCTTTTGTCCGTTGTCCAGCGGCCGGGCAGCTCACACCTTATCGATGCTGTGTCGACAGGCTTGCCGAACACGGTAGAGTAGAACAGAACCAGTGGATCGTTTGGCGGCATGGCACCACGAATGTCGCAAACATTGCTCGATCTTCAGACAGACGTCGGATTGGGGCTTTGGTCAAGCGTCGCGGGTTGAGGAGAGCCGAACATCAGCCGGCCGTATAGCCGCCGTCTACGGCAAAAATGCCACCGCTGGTCCAGGCCGCCTCGTCGCTGGCGAGGTAGACCGCGATGCCGGCAAGGTCATTGGTCTGGCCGATACGGCCGAGCGGGTAGCTGCGCTGGACATAGGTCTTGAGCTCCGCCTGCGCCGCAGCCGACAGGTTTTCGATCGACTTGCGCCGCATGGCGGTGTCGACCGTGCCGGGCGCGATCGCATTGACCCTGATGCCGTGCGGTCCGAGCTCGAAGGCCAACGATTTGGTCAGCGAATTCAGCGCGCCCTTGGACAGGGAATACAGGCTAGACGGCCGGTTCGGGATCATCTTGTTGGCGAAGTAGGACGAGATGTTGATGACCGACGTGCTCGCCCCGAAATGCGGCAGCAGCCGCTGCGTGAGGAAGAACGCCGCCGTTACATTGAGCGCGAAGGATTGCTGGAACTGGTCTTCGGTGACGGTCTCGAACGACACGAGATAGGCGACGCCGGCATTGTTGACGAGGATGTCGAGCGGCCGTTCGGATTGCTGCACATGCGCGACGACGGCATCAATACCAGCGCTGGTGGCGAGGTTGGCCGACAGCGTTTCGATCGTGGCGCCACCGATGGCCGTCGCGGCAAGCGCGTTTCGCGCCGTCTCCAGCCTGCCGGTATCGCGACCGACGATCAGTACATCGGCGCCTTCACGCGCAAACGCCTCCGAGATCGCCAAACCAATCCCGTCCGAACCGCCGGTGACCAGCGCCCGCTTGCCAGAAAGTCTCATCGAAGGCCAAGTCTCATGGAAGGCCAAGTCTCATCGAACGATCCCGCTGGTCACGCCGCCCGCTCCGGCACAGCACCGCATGCCGGCCGCCGCAGTCAAGCCATCAGCCTATCACACAGTATGAACTTCGGCTGGCTGCGTGCCGATCCATTACCGGAGCAGCGATTGCGACGTCGGCGAGAGGCGCAAGGTTTCGGTCCGCCTGGTCATATCGACCGCTTGGCGAAACGCTTGCCACCGTGGCGAAGCCGCAAGCGCTGCTTCCTGGCGGGCATGCGCTTCGATACTGTCGAAACCTCTGACGACGATGAAGACATTTTCGCCCAGGCGCACGGGCAGGCGGGGAAAGCTGTTTTCGGTGTGTTCGGTGATGAAGGCGCCGAGCAATCTTCCGCCGGCGGTGGTAAGGATCGGAACGACATCCGTTTCGAAGCTGCCGGCGAATTCGGCCTCGGCGCCAGGCCGCAGATGATGAATCTGGATGACAACGATGCCGCTCAAGCGATTGTCCGCGCTTGGCTTTCCATTATCGAGCCGAGCGCCTCGCTGGGAGCCCGACAGGTCGAACCCGGCGCCTGGCCATGCCGGCTTCAAGAGCAGCACATCGTCGGAATCGATCATCGTCGCATTGGCGGCATCGCGGTGCGACGCCCACACCGGCCCGTCATAG
Organism: Mesorhizobium sp. 128a; assembly: GCF_053848025.1. Taxonomy (NCBI): domain Bacteria; kingdom Pseudomonadati; phylum Pseudomonadota; class Alphaproteobacteria; order Hyphomicrobiales; family Phyllobacteriaceae; genus Mesorhizobium; species Mesorhizobium sp. 128a. The sequence continues at coordinate 222,763 of NZ_JBSPKY010000011.1, forward strand.
AACGCGGTGAGCGCCTCCTTCCGCGCGGCCATGTCGTCAAAACCGCGCAGCCAGACGAACATCTCGGGCCGGTCGAGGTCGCGAAACTGGCCGATGATGGTCATCCCGGAATCTTCCTGGCCTTCGATGAACCGACTGTCGAAGATGTCGATCAGCGTCTCGCGCCGGCCGGGTTTCAGCGTGTATTGCCGCAACTCGACGACCGGTGAGGCGCGCAGACTGGCTGTTGCAGGCACATTAAGGGGCACGGTCATGGTGTCGTCTCCAAAACAGGATGATCATCCGGTTTATAAAACAGACCGGTTGTCCTGTTTTGTCAATCTGCTATCGTTCGCAAATGTCAGCAGAGATTGCTCAGGTCCCAAAAGGGCCACCGCGAAAACGCACCAACGATCCCGAAGGCCTGCGCAGCAAGGTGCTCGATGTCGCCGAAGCGTCGTTCCAGGCGCGCGGCTATCACGCCTCCGCCCTTGGCGAACTGATGGCTACCGCCGGTGTCACCGGCGGCGCGCTGCATCACCACTTTCCGACCAAGAAGGCGCTCGCCTTGGCGGTGATCGAGGAGCGGGTGGCTGCCGCCCTCGACGAGACCTGGATCACGCCCGTACGGGCGGCGGGTTCGGCGCGCGAAGGCGTGCGCGCGGTGTTCGAAGCGGTGGCGGCTGAGCTGGAGCAGCAAGGTTTCGTGCACGGCTGCCCGCTCAACAATCTTGCACATGAATTGTCGCTCGCCGATCCGGATTTCCGCCTCGCTTTGGCCGGTATCTTTGCAGCGTGGCGTCAGGCGATCGCCGACAAGGTGCGCGCCGACCAGCAGGCGGGAAGAGAGCGGGGCACTGATCCCGAGCGCTTTGCGGCACTCGCCATCGCTGCCTATTCCGGCGCGATGTCGATGGCCAAGACGTCGCAGGATGCGAGCGTGTTGCGCGATTGCCTGGCCGAGCTTGAGGCCAGCCCAACGCCGCCATTCCCCGGCGCACCGAAGCGACGTCGCAGGATTCTCCGGCGGCCGGGAAAACCTTGAGGCCAGTCCAGCGCTGTCCTAGTTGGAAAGCGGTTTGATCGTCTCGTAGCCGTTCACCGATTCCGTGCTGGTGCCTTCGTCGTAGCGCCGGGCGAGAGTCGCTTGCAGATCGGGTGCATAGAGCGCGGTGAATGTGTCCAGCGTCTCGCCGGCTCCGTTCTTGAACGTCTCCTTGACGGCCAGTACGTTGTATTTGCAGCCGCCGACGCTGAAGGTCTCCTTGCCCTTGACGACCAGGCTCAGCGTCTTGGTGCTCTTCGGCTGCTTGTTCGGCGACAGCTCGACGAATTCAATCGTGCTCTTTGCTCCCGTCTTCAGCGGAAACAGTTTTCGCAGATCGGAAAACGGGATCGTCGCCACCCGTCCGGTATCGCTGTCGCGAAACACTTCGACCAGGCCGGCGAAGAGGAACTGTGTCTGCGGCGATTGCGATTGGTAGGTGTTGGCGACGGAGATCATGCCGCCGGCCGCCGGCCGAAACTCGCTGCGGATGCCGGGCATTTCCAGCACGAAGCCGGCCTTGGCCGATTTTGCGTCGATGCAATCGGCGGCATGCACCACACCCGCCGGCAGCAAGCCAGCCAGCACCATGCCTATCGAAGCAACTTTCATGACATCCTCCTCTGCCCGCGCACTGAGCACCGGAGCGGAAAAAATGCCAGAGCTACAATGCTATGTCGACCTGCTACGCGTGGCAACTGGACGGCAGGGCGCCGGCTGTGCTGAAACTCAGACCATGAATCGCATCTCGACCCGGCGCAATTTCCTCGCACAGGCAGCCGGCCTAGCCATGGCTGGCCTGTTGCCGCGCGCCGCTATCGGCCAGACCGGAAAGCGCATCCAGCCGATCGACGCCACCTTCCTGTTCATCGCCGATGTCCATGCCTGTCGCATGGCGAGCGGCCTCAGTCCCAATTGCCAGCAGGAAGGCAAGACCGACGCCGCGCTGTTGCGCAATGTCGCGGCTCTCAATGGCTTGGCCGACCGGCAATGGCCGGCCGAGATCGACGGCGTTGCCATTGGCTTGCGTTCGGCCGGCAGGCGCATCGGTGCACCCTTCGGCCTAGTCGTCGGCGGCGACATCACCGACGATGGCGGCGGCCAGATCACCGAGCCAAGCGAGGGTACGCAGCTCTTGCAGTTCAGCCAGCGCTATCAACAGGGCGTCGGCCCCGACCGCGTGCACATGCCGGTCTATGTCGGGCTCGGCAATCACGATCTGGACCAGAACGGCTCGCCACCGCATGTCGACTGGTACCGGCGTGAGCTGCGCGACTATGTCGAGGTCAACCACCGCCCGGGCGTGTTCTTCAAGCCGCCGGTGCCGGCCACCGAATACGATGTCGACACCGACTGTTATTCCTGGGACTGGGGTGGCCTGCATCTCATCCAGACGCATCGCTTTGCCGGCGACACCGGCCATGGCGCGGTGAGCAGCCTGCCGTGGCTGAAGCAGGATCTGGCGACCTACGCCGCCGACGGCCGTCCGGTCATCCTGTTCCAGCACTATGGCTGGGACACATTTTCGGTCGAACGCTGGGATCCCGCCAAGCGCACGTTTGACGATGACGGCTCAGGCGCGCCGCATTGGTGGAGCGAGGCCGACCGGCAGGCATTGCTGGCGGCGCTGAGGGGCTACAATGTCATTGCCATCTTCCATGGCCACCAGCATGAAGTGCCGATGATCTACAACAGCGACGGTCTCGACCTGTTCAAGCCGAAGGCGGCCTATATGGGTGGCTTCGCGCTGGCGAGGGTAACCAGCGAGGCCATGGACGTGGTGCTGGGCGAGGCCACCGGTGACCATGGCGAGGTCAAGTTCACCAATGCCTTCAGCAAGAAGCTGACCTTCTGACTCGCAAGAAAAAGGCGGCCTCAGCCGCCTTCTTGTTGCCTGCAAGGGCGCGGATCAGAGCGCCTTGTTGACCTTGTCCTTCACGTCGCCATAAGCCTTCTGCACCTTGCCGACGATCTTGTCGGCCGTGCCTTCGGCCTCGGTTTGCCTGTTGCCGGTCGCCCTGCCGGCAGCCTGCTTGACCGAGCCTTTGACCTGTTTGGCCACGCCAGCGACCTGATCCTTGTTCACCATCTTTGCATCTCCTGGAATTTCATTTGCAGGAGGCAAACGGCCAGGCGTGGCTTAGGTTCCCTGTGCAGCCGGTCATCGTCGCATTGGTCGCTTATATGGTCGCCGAAACGCTTTGCCGCCGTCTCATCGTGTGGCTAGTGTGACGAAAATTTTGGGGAGACCGTCTTGGCCGAATTCACGCTCATCATCGCCAACAAGTGTTTTTCGTCGTGGTCGCTGAGGCCATGGGTAGCGATGAAGCATCTGGAGATCCCGTTCGAGGAAGGTTTTGTGCGCCTGCGCACGCCCGAGACCTTTGCCAATCTGGCGAAAGTGTCGCCAACCGGCCTCGTGCCGATCCTGAATCACAATGGCAGGATCGTCTGGGAAACCCTTGCCATTCTTGAATATCTGGCCGACCTGTTTCCGGAGAAAAAGCTCTGGCCGCAGGATATCGGCGCCCGGGCCTTGGCCCGCTCGGTGGCGACCGAGATGCATTCCGGCTTTCGTGAGGTGCGCTATGGCTGGCCGATGAATTTGCGCCGGCCAAAGGGACATAAGCCGCTCGACGCTGAAGGCGAACTCCAGCGGGCGCGGATCGAAACGATCTGGCGCCAGTGCCGCGAACAATATGGCAAGGGCGGTCCGTTCCTGTTCGGCCACTTCACCGCGGCCGATGCCATGTACGCGCCGGTCGTCACCCGATTCGACACCTATGGCGGCGAACTGGCGCCGGATACACGCGCCTATGTCGATGCCGTGCTGGCTACGCCGGCAATGCGGCACTGGTATGCCGAAGCGGCGAAGGAGACATGGCCGGAACCCCGCCCGGACGAGTAGGTCGACTTGACGATATCCCGAGAGCAATTCCGCATCACCCGCCGCCCGGTGCCGGTGCAAGCAAACTCTGTCCGGCCGCCGGCGATCGCGATGATCCGGGAGAGTTCTAAGACAGGCGGTCGAACGCAGGCGAAAAAGCCCGGCACATACAAGAACGCCTCTCGCACCGTTTAATGTGCGGGAGGCGTCCTTTTGCCAGCATTCTTGAGATTTCTCTCGAAATTGCTGACACCATAAAAATGCGCCGGCTTGGAATTGGTTCCAAGCCCGATGCATTTTTTTTTACGCTCGCCTTCCGCGGCGGCAGCTGGCCAGTTGAGGCCTCATGCGCCCGGCATCCCCAGGTTGAATTCGATCTGCGGGAAAACCAGAAATTGACTCGGCATCAAAAGACGTCTACAAGGAATACGTCGATATTTGTTTGACCGACTTTTGTTATCCGCGCACGCATGCGCGCCTTTGACGAACTTCCCCATCAAAAATCGAGACAAACTCTGTTGTGCAGTCGCACAATGGCGAACGAATATTTGCCAGGGAAAGGGTTCTTCATGGCCACCGGCACAGTGAAATGGTTCAACGCCACCAAAGGTTTTGGTTTTATTCAGCCTGACGACGGCTCCGCCGACGTTTTCGTCCACATCTCGGCCGTAGAGCGCGCCGGCATGCGTGACATCGTCGAGGGCCAGAAGCTCGGCTACGAGATGACCCGCGACAACAAGTCGGGCAAGATGTCCGCCGATCAGTTGAAGGCGGCCTGATACGAAATCGGCCTTCCGGTGACCACGGATGTACTGGCACTGACGAAAGGCTGAGAGGAGTGCCTTGCGCGCCCAACTGGATGCGCGGCGCTTTCCATGGAAGGTCAGGCGGTGCCTGGCCTTTTTCATTTTGCGCATCGTGCCGCGAAAAGTGCGCTGCACGCCGGCCGGAACGTGCTAAGGGACGCTCCAGCAATCTGAACCGCCCGTATTGCCCGATGCCGTATTGCTTTGGTTATGTCCGAAGACCGGTCTCGCTCTATCGGCACCAGGCTCCCGACAGGAGAAAGTTTTGACCACTCAATCGAAGACCGCCGACCAGGCCGTGTCGCTGTTCAGCAAGACGCAAACCCAGTCGATGTCGCTCAACCGCATCCTGTCCGAGCGTGATGCCGTCAGCGAGGCGCGCGAAGCCAAGACCGCGCGCTTGCGCGAACTGCGCAAGGAAAAGGAAGCCGACGAGATGGCAGCGGCGGCCGCCCTTGCGGCGTTGCCGAAGCGGTCAGGCAAACGCTGATGGCTACCAAGCGCGTACCGCCTACACCGATCGATGCCGATTCGACCATTGCGTCCATGGTCGAAGGCCTGGACAAGCCGGTCGAATATGTCCGCCGCGTGCTGGAAAAGCTTGAGCGCTGCAAGCGCGCGCATGGCGATGCCCAGGTGCGCGTCGGCGTGCGCGGCCGCGCCGAGGCCCCAAACTACCTGATCGAATATGTCCGTGAGGACAAGAAGACCCAGGAGCGGATGACCTACCAGGATGCCGCCTATAGCGGCAGCACGCATCGCGAGCTGGCGCCGCATCACATCGCCGAGGCGAGGAACTGGTCGCCCGAGGAAATGAACATCACGGCGGTCTCGGCGCTGATCGGCCGCTTGCGCAATCCGCGCGCACCATCATCGCGTTTTTCCGACGAGGATTGACATGGCCATAAAGTTTTCCGCCAAAGACCAGCCGGCAGCACCGGCAGCCGCTGCAAAGCCGGCCAAGCCCGCTGCCGCGCCGAAGGCCGCTGAACCGTCCGCGACCGATCTGTTCGAGGCGCCGGCCGCCACACCATCGCGCAAGGCGGGCAAGAAGAAATAGCGCCTTGCCACGAGATGCCGGTTATCCCTCGATCGCGCCCGCCGGCCTGGCTGACGCTCCGGACGTTTTGTCCGGCGATAAAGAAGCCGGAGCAGTCGCAATTTTCGACTGCCAGAGCTGTGGCGCCTGCTGCTCCTATTCGGCCGAATGGCCGCGCTTTTCGACCGAGGACGATGCGCAGCTCGATCGGATTCCGGAAAAGTTCGTAGCGGCCAACCTGTCCGGCATGCGTTGCGAGGGCGTGCGCTGTACGGCGCTGACCGGCGAGGTCGGCAAGCACACGGCTTGCGGCATTTACGAGATCCGCCCCGACGTCTGCCGCGCCTGCATGCCCGGCGGCGACGATTGCCTGATGGCGCGCAAGGCGCACGGGATGGCGCTAACCGATCTCCCCCCTTGAGGGGGAGATGGCCGCGAAGCGGCCAGAGGGGGTCGTCTCGCTTAGAGCGCTGACGTCTTCTCATCGCGCAGGGGACGCTGGCACTTCGTGCGAGACGACCCCCTCTGTCGCCTTCGGCGACATCTCCCCCACGAGGGGGGAGATTACCCTCACCGCCGCTTGCCTCACCTCACATCACCCGATAGCTTCCGCCAGCGGGCAGGGCGTTGGAGGATCCATGAGCATCGAATTCCTGTTGACGTCGCTGATCGTCGTGGCTTCGCCCGGCACCGGCGTTCTCTACACGCTGAGCGCCGGGCTTTCGCGCGGGGTGCGCGCCTCGATCATTGCCGCTTTCGGCTGCACGCTCGGCATCATCCCGCATATGGCCGCCGCCATCACCGGTCTGGCGGCGCTGCTGCACACAAGTGCTGTCGCCTTCGAGACCCTGAAGTATCTTGGCGTCGCCTATCTCCTCTACATGGCCTGGAATACGCTGAAGGAGAAGGGCGGCTTGAGCGTCGATGAAAGCGTAGCACCCCGCTCGGCAGCCAAGGTCATCACCTCCGGCATCCTGATCAACATCCTCAACCCGAAACTGTCGATCTTCTTCTTTGCCTTCCTGCCGCAATTCGTCAGCACCACCGAACCGAACGCATTCGCCAAGATGCTCGAACTCTCGAGCGTCTTCATGCTGCTGACCTTCGTCGTCTTCGTCGGTTACGGCATCTTCGCCGCCTCGATCCGCAGCCACGTCGTGTCGCGGCCGATGGTGCTGACCTGGATGCGCCGCACGTTCGCCGGCGCCTTCGTCATGCTCGGCGCCAAGCTGGCGCTGGCTGACAGGTAGAACTGCCAGCCCCCTCGGCCTAAAGCTCCTTGGCGCCTTTGACGGTTTTCTGTCTCAAGCTTTCATCGCATCGACAACCGCGCGCAGTCCGGCCGACATGTTCCGGCGGCTGGGATAGTAGAGATGGAACCAATCTTCGGGAGGACACCATTCGTCAAGGCAGCGCACCAGCCTGCCGTCGACTATGTCACGCTGGGCGCGGTTCTCCCAGACATAGGCCAGCGCGACACCCGATAGCGCCGCATGTACCATCAAGTCATGGTCGTCGAGCGAAATCGGGCCACTCGGGTAGAAGGCGATGGCCTCGCCCTCCAGCTCGAATTCCCAGGCGTAGCGCATGCCGTTTGGATACATGTTCTGCACGCAGACATGGTCACCGAGATCGCGCGGCGTGATTGGGATGTCGCGGTTGCGGAAATAGTTTGGCGAGCCGATTACGGCGAAGCGCATTCGCGGCTTGATCTTTACGGCGATCATGCCGTCCCCCAGGCTTTCACCAAGCCGGATGCCGGCGTCGAAACCCTCCTCGACGATATCGACCAGCCTGTCGGTGGCCACGATTTCGACTTCGAGATTGGGGTTATCCGTGATGAGCGGGCCGATAATGTGCCCCAGCACGAAAGGCGCGATGGAATTCGGGACGTTGATGCGGACCTTGCCAAAGGGCGTGTCGCGGAATTGGTTCAGTGCGTCGAGCGCCGCGCCGATATCCCCAAACGCCGGCGCTAGCCGGGCCTGCAACATCGCCCCCGCATCGGTCAGCGACACGCTGCGCGTCGTGCGGTTGAGCAGACGGATACCAACGCGCTCCTCAAGATTGCTCACGGCATGGCTGATCGCCGACGCGGTCACGCCACGCTCTTCGGCCGCACGGCGAAAACTGCTGTGCCGTGCCACCGCATCGAAGGCGGCTAGTTCGGAGAGGTCGGTTGTGCGCATTGATGATTGTCACTCAGGAGTGTCAAAAGGATTACCACTCTAATAGAAGCAATCGAATTGCGCCATCTTCTCCGGGTCGCCGCAGGAACCACTGAGCGGCCCAAGGTCCAAAGGAGAGACAAATGGCTGACTTCCCGATCCCCGCCAAAAACACAGCTTCGGTTTTTGCCAATATGCGCGGCCATCACGTGGCGCTGCGGGTCACCGACTATGAGATTGCCAAGAGCTGGTATGTCGACAAGCTCGACTTCCGTGTGGTTCACGAATGGCCGTTCGCCGACGAGAAACTCGCCTATCTTGCGCCGGCCAATGACGATCATTTCATGATCGAACTGCTGGGCGGCGGCGATCCGCTGCCGATCGATGCGCCGGCCTACAAGGATCTCGGCGATAGCCTGCGCTATTCCGGATACCACCATTTCTGCATGAATGTCGCCGACATTGAAGGCACCGTTGCCGAACTGCGCGAGCGCGGCGTCACCATCGTCACCGAGCCGTTCAAGCTCGATTACATCAGCCGCAAGCTGGCCTTCTTCGCCGATCCCTTCGGCAATCTGATTGAACTCGCTGAGATCGTCTGAAGCACACCGCAACGAAAAAGGGCGGCATCGCTGCCGCCCTTTCCGTATGCATAAGCCAGATAGGCTGGATTAGAAATCCATGCCGCCACTCAAGCCCGCTTGCGGGCTTGAGCAACTTTAGCTCATGGGCGCGCTTTATGGATTTCTTAGAAATCCATGCCGCCCATGCCGCCCATGCCGCCGCCGCCCATGCCGCCAGGCATGCCGCCGCCAGCCGACTCCTTCTTCGGAGCCTCCGCGATCATGGCTTCGGTGGTGACGAGCAGGCCGGCGACCGAGGCCGCGTCCTGGAGAGCCGTGCGAACGACCTTGACCGGATCGACGATGCCCATGGCGATCATGTCGCCATACTCGCCGGTCTGGGCGTTGTAGCCGAAGGTCGCGCCCTTGTTGTCAAGGATCTTGCCGGCAACGATCGAAGCTTCAGCACCCGCGTTCGAAGCGATCTGGCGGGCCGGAGCCTGCAGCGCACGACGAACGATATTGATGCCGGCAGCCTGGTCGGCATTGACGCCGTTGGCCTTGATGTTGGCCGAAGCGCGCAGCAGGGCGACGCCGCCGCCTGCAACGATGCCTTCTTCCACGGC
>NZ_JBSPKY010000120.1:0-306 GCF_053848025.1 Mesorhizobium sp. 128a
TGCAGCCGCACGCATGGTTGTGGGCGATCTGGCCCTTGACCTTCACCTTCACCGGCTTGCTGGTGCAAGCGCAGACCAGCGTGCCGCCGGCAAAGCTTGCACTTTCCTTTGGTAAGCCGTTGTCGATTTTCGGATGCAGTTTTTCCGGCATTGTCTTCCTCCCTTGTTGAACCTCAAGCAACGTCAGTCGCTGGCCCTTCGGTCGGCGGCTTTTCTCCTCAGTAAACCACTACGCTTCGGATCGACTTGCCCTCATGCATGAGGTCGAAGCCCTTGTTGATGTCTTCCAGCTTCAGCAAATGGGTG
>NZ_JBSPKY010000121.1:0-296 GCF_053848025.1 Mesorhizobium sp. 128a
CCCTTGACGATCGGAATGTCGTCGCCGGGGAACTCGTTCTTCGACAGAAGCTCACGAACCTCGAGCTCGACCAGTTCCAGCAGCTCAGCGTCGTCGACCTGGTCGACCTTGTTCAGGAACACCACGATCGACGGCACGCCGACCTGACGGGCGAGCAGGATGTGCTCGCGGGTCTGCGGCATCGGGCCGTCGGCGGCCGACACCACCAGGATCGCGCCGTCCATCTGCGCGGCGCCGGTGATCATGTTCTTCACATAGTCGGCGTGGCCGGGGCAGTCGACGTGGGCGTAGTGGCG
>NZ_JBSPKY010000122.1:0-294 GCF_053848025.1 Mesorhizobium sp. 128a
AGCTCGAGGTTCGTGAGCTTCTGTCGAAGAACGAGTTCCCCGGCGACGACATTCCGATCGTCAAGGGTTCGGCTCTGGCTGCTCTGGAAGATTCGAACAAGACCATCGGCGAAGACGCGATCCGCGAGCTGATGGCTCAGGTCGACGCCTACATCCCGACGCCGGTTCGTCCGCTGGACAAGCCGTTCCTGATGCCGATCGAAGACGTGTTCTCGATCTCGGGTCGTGGCACGGTCGTGACCGGCCGCGTCGAGCGTGGCGTGGTCAAGGTCGGCGAGGAACTGGAAATCATCG
>NZ_JBSPKY010000123.1:0-294 GCF_053848025.1 Mesorhizobium sp. 128a
CGATGATTTCCAGTTCCTCGCCGACCTTGACCACGCCACGCTCGACGCGGCCGGTCACGACCGTGCCGCGACCCGAGATCGAGAACACGTCTTCGATCGGCATCAGGAACGGCTTGTCCAGCGGACGAACAGGCGTCGGGATGTAGGCGTCGACCTGAGCCATCAGCTCGCGGATCGCGTCTTCACCGATGGTCTTGTTCGAATCTTCAAGAGCAGCCAGCGCCGAGCCCTTGACGATCGGAATGTCGTCGCCGGGGAACTCGTTCTTCGACAGAAGCTCACGAACCTCGAGCT
>NZ_JBSPKY010000124.1:0-292 GCF_053848025.1 Mesorhizobium sp. 128a
GATCGACTTGCCCTCATGCATGAGGTCGAAGCCCTTGTTGATGTCTTCCAGCTTCAGCAAATGGGTGATCATCGGGTCGATCTGGATCTTGCCGTCCATGTACCAGTCGACGATTTTCGGCACGTCAGTGCGGCCACGTGCGCCGCCGAAGGCGGTGCCCATCCAGGTTCGTCCGGTGACCAGCTGGAACGGCCGGGTCGAAATTTCCTGCCCAGCGCCGGCGACGCCGATGATGACCGACTTGCCCCAGCCGCGATGCGAGGCTTCCAGCGCCTGGCGCATCACCTTGGTG
>NZ_JBSPKY010000125.1:0-291 GCF_053848025.1 Mesorhizobium sp. 128a
GTTGCCATCGCCGGCGAGCTCGGTTCCAAGGGCCGTCGCTTCCGCACTTTCAGCACGCCTGCGCTAGTCAGGATCGCCAACGGTCTGTCGCGGGTTATCGAGGAGGGAGAGACCGCCGGCGAGGTCGCCGAACCCGCCTTGCTGAAGGACCGGCTGCATCAGCTGGCGCACTACCTCCAATATGCCGAGGATCGGCTGCAGCAGGCCGATGTCCATGCCATCGCGAGTATATTCAAGGCGTTGGGCAAGGCGCAGTTGTTGGACGATCTCGGTGTGCTGGCACAGCCGGGG
>NZ_JBSPKY010000126.1:0-263 GCF_053848025.1 Mesorhizobium sp. 128a
TGCACCAGCAAGCCGGTGAAGGTGAAGGTCAAGGGCCAGATCGCCCACAACCATGCGTGCGGCTGCACCAAGTGCTGGAAGCCTGAGGGCGCTGTGTTCTCGGTCGTCGCCGTCGCCGGCACCGGCGATGTCACCGTCACCGAGAACGGCGACAAGCTGAAAGTGGTCGACCCCTCGGCGCTTATCCAGCGTCATGCCTGCACCGGCTGCGGCGTCCACATGCACGGCCCGGTCGAACGCGACCATCCGTTCAAGGGCCTGTC
>NZ_JBSPKY010000127.1:0-251 GCF_053848025.1 Mesorhizobium sp. 128a
CGCGCCGCCATCTCCTGCGCCAAAGTTGCGTCGCCCAGCATCACCGGAATGATCGGATGGTCGGCCCCGGCCAAGGTAAAGCCGAGCTTACCCATTTCAGAGCGGAAGCGCGCCGCATTGGCATATAGGCGCTCGCGCAAGGCGTCGCCATTGCGGATCAGTTCGAACACCTTGATCGAAGCGCCGGCGATCGCCGGCATCAGCGTGTTGGAGAAGAGATAAGGCCGCGAACGCTGGCGCAGCCAGTCGAC
>NZ_JBSPKY010000128.1:0-250 GCF_053848025.1 Mesorhizobium sp. 128a
GCACCGTCGAACGAACCCACGTCGCCGCCGCCGATGTCGTAACGGACATAGCCGCCGATGCGCAGGCAGGTTTCGGTGCCGGGGATGTAGAAGTAGCCCGAGCCGTAAACGTCGCAAATCTTGACGTATTCAGCCGGTTCCGGCTCGGCGACGACGACGGCGTCGGCGGCGCGCGCACCGGAAACTGCGATCAGGGCCGCAGCGGAGCCGAGAAGAAGGCTCTTGATGTTCATTTTCTGACCTCCAGTCA
>NZ_JBSPKY010000129.1:0-244 GCF_053848025.1 Mesorhizobium sp. 128a
CTAGCGCAGGCGTGCTGAAAGTGCGGAAGCGACGGCCCTTGGAACCGAGCTCGCCGGCGATGGCAACGATCGCCTTGCGTGCTTTTTCTTCTTCCGGCCACTTGCCGAAGCCGTTCACCAGATTGGCCAATTCTTGATCCGAGAATCCGTCGAGATTGCCGGCGCGGGCAACCACCGCGCCGGCGATGGCAACCGTCGCTTCACGCGTCTTCTGCTGGTCCGGCCATCTGCTGAAGCCGTTCAC
>NZ_JBSPKY010000012.1:0-211270 GCF_053848025.1 Mesorhizobium sp. 128a
CGGCGCCGGTGATCATGTTCTTCACATAGTCGGCGTGGCCGGGGCAGTCGACGTGGGCGTAGTGGCGGTTGGCCGTCTCGTATTCGACGTGAGCCGTCGAAATCGTGATGCCGCGGGCCTTCTCTTCCGGCGCCGCATCGATCTGGTCGTAGCGCTTGTATTCGCCAAAATACTTCGTGATCGCCGCCGTCAGCGACGTCTTGCCATGGTCGACGTGACCAATCGTGCCGATGTTCACATGAGGCTTAGTGCGCTCGAATTTACCTTTTGCCATAGTCTCTTTCCTTGGACGGCCTTGACCTTCAGTTCAGTCGAATGCGGGGCGATTAGCGACTACGGCCGAAAAACACAAGTGCCTTGTGGCCGGGTGCGCTGTCCACTCGGTCCGAACCGATGATCCGATTGCGAGGATATGGCGCTGATATAGGAATGCGCGACGGGAAATGAAATGGGGGCTGCAGGCTTCGCCGCCTGCCTGCAACTCCCGCCCATCTCCTGGCCTTTACCTGCCGGATGGGCAGCCCGTGCGTAGCCCATTGCCGCTGCGGCGCCGGTCTGATTTGCTCGTCCGATGCATTTCATCCCCACCTCCATACGCGGCCCGCTGTTCATGATCGTCTCGACGGGGTCCTACCTCGTCAACGACACGATGATGAAGCTCGCGACCGCGGGCTTGCCGTCCTATGAGGTGCTGTTCCTGCGCGGGGTCGCGGCCACGCTGTGGGGCATGCCGCTGCTGTTCCTGCTCGGTTATGGCAGGCAGATCCCGCTGATCTTCGACAGCAAAGTGCTGCGCCGCAACCTGCTCGAGCTGGCGGCGATCCTTTGCTACGTGGTGGCGCTCGCCAACATGCAGATCGCGGATTCGACCGCGCTCGGGCAGATCACCCCGCTTCTGATGCTGGTCGGTTCCTCCATCCTGTTCGGCGAGCGGATCGGCGCCCTGCGCATGGCGCTGATCGGGCTCGGCTTCGCCGGTGCCGTCATGGTGGCGCAGCCAACAATGGAAGGCATCTCGGTCTATGCCTTGCTGGCGCTCGGCAACGCGGCACTGTCTGCCGCGCGCGATCTCGCCGGCAGGCGGGTTCCGGCGGAGATACCGGGCATGATCGTCGCCATTTCCGCCGTCGTGGTGGTGCTGATCGGCGCGGGTGCCGCGCATCTGGTTTCCGAGCGCTGGGTGATGCCGGAAGCCCGTCACCTGCTTTTGATGGCCGGCGCCGGGTTCTTCCTGATCTTCGGCCACTTCTTCATCTTCATGGCCTATCGCGTCGGGCCGACCGGCGTCGTGGCTCCGTTCTACTACTGTTTTACCGTCTGGGCGGTCATTTCAGGTGTGCTGGTGTTCGGACAATTCCCGAATGCCTTGGCTGTGTGCGGCATCTTGCTGGTGGTGGCGAGCGGACTCACCATCGTGTCGCTGGATGAACGCAAGCGCAGGCTGACTGTCGTCGCCTGACCCCTACAGGCAACGCATCGAAGCAGACCTGGCCGGAAAACCTTCTAGAGCAGCCTTGGCGCTTAGAGCGCCCGCTTGCCGCTGATCTGATGATAGGCCCAAAGCACGACCACCGAGCCGGCGATGGCGACGATCAGGCTCCAGATGTTGAGGCCGGTGACACCCACGCCGAAGAGTTGACTGGAGATCAGGCCGCCGACGATGGCGCCGACAATGCCGAGCGCGATATCCATGATCAGGCCCTGACCGGTCTTGTTGACGATCTTGCTGCCAACGAAGCCGGCGATGGCGCCGAGGATGATCCAGCTGATGATGCCCATTTTTCCTCTCCATTCCCCCCGCCGGCCGATCATGGTCACATGATTGTCAAAAGCTCAAGCCAACTTGAAATTCGGTCCGCGTGCGCCATTCTAGCGATGGGACGGGCTTGGTCGCTATGGAGGATTGACCTATGGGACTTTTTGACAACGCCGTACCCGGCGGCAACATCACCAAGCCGTTGATGATCGCGCTCGGCGCGCTGCTGGTCGGAAAGATGCTGAGCGGCAGAAATGCCGAACAGCCTGACGAGCCGGTCGCTCCGCAAACGCCCGCGCCCACCGGCACCACGGCGTCCGGCGACGGCGGCCTGCTCGGTGGACTGGGCGGACTGCTCGACAGACTTAAGGACGCCGGCCAGGGCAACGTCGCTGACTCGTGGGTCGGCACCGGGCAGAACCAGCCGATCAACGCCAACGATCTTGGCAAGGCGATCGGTCCGCAGGTCATCCGCGAGATCGCGCAGAGGACCGGGCTCGACGAGCAGGAGCTGCTCAAGCAATTGTCCACCGCCCTGCCCGGCATTGTCGACAAGCTGACGCCAAACGGCCAAGTGCCGCCGCAGCACCAGGTCGCGTCCGCGTTCAACAACTAGGCGCCGCTGACCTTGGCCATCTGGACACTGCGCGCGCTTCAGCCCGCGTGGTGTGTTGGTGTTTGTCGGTCGAAGGGATGGAAGTTTGGAGCGGGTAGCGGGAATCGAACCCGCATATTCAGCTTGGAAGGCTGCTGCTCTACCACTGAGCTATACCCGCACGTTTCAAGGCTCGCGGGCTGGCAGTGGTGGAGAGGGTTGGATTCGAACCAACGTAGGCTAAGCCAACGGATTTACAGTCCGTCCCCTTTAACCACTCGGGCACCTCTCCAGCCTGCCGTCGAAGCCTTGCAACGAGGCATTCTCGCCGATCCCGTTTGAACCCGAAGGTTTTCTCCGAAATCAGCGAAGCGCCTTATGGCGGCAAGGCCAGTGGGTGTCAACCGCACGTCTGGGCAAAATGCGCTGAATTTGACAGCCCGCCCGGCCAGCCGGCTTTCTGCCTGTATCCATGCCCCTGCGACACAGCTATAGAAGCCGGCCATGAGCAATGACAACACGCCCAAGACCGCCAAAGACACCCACTACGCCAAGCTGCGCCGCGCCCACCGCGACGAGAAAGCCGGCGGCGCGCCTGCCTTCCGGCCGCGCCAGCCGGTGCCGCCGGGCGAGAACGCCGCGGACGGGCTGGTGCGGCTTTATGGCCTGCACACGGTACGCGCAGCGCTCGACAATCCGCGCCGTCGGATCAAAAAAATGCTGGTGACGCGCAATGCGGCCGAGCGGTTAGCGATCGCCGATCTTGCAGCTCTGCCGTTCAAGGCCGAACTGGTCGAGCCGAAGGAGATCGACAAGGTCACCGGTTCGGACGCCGTCCATCAAGGAGTGCTGATCGAGGCCGAGCCGCTGAAGCCCAAGCGCCTCGACGCGCTCGGCGACACGAAACTGGTGCTGGTGCTCGACCAGGTCACCGACCCGCACAATGTCGGCGCCATCCTGCGCTCGGCCGTCGCCTTCGGCGCCGGGGCGCTGATCACCACGGCCCGCCACAGCCCACAGGAATCCGGCGTGCTGGCCAAATCCGCATCCGGCGCGCTGGAACATATCGACCAGATCGAGGTGAAAAACCTGGCCGACGCCCTGGGCCAATTGCACGAGGCCGGCTTCCAGACCATCGGCCTCGATTCGGACGGTCCGGCGGAACTCGAGACGAGTTTTTCGGGCGACAAGATCGCCCTCGTGCTCGGCGCCGAAGGCAAAGGCCTGCGCCAGAAAACGCGTGAGACGGTGACGACACTCGCCCGCCTCGACATGCCCGGCGCGATCCGCTCGCTCAACGTGTCGAATGCCGCGGCGGTGAGCCTATATGCGGCGCGGGCTTTCTTGAAGCGCGGCTGAGACGGCAGACCGCCCAGGAGACGTAACGAAACGAGAAACGGGCTCCGGCGACAGGCGCAGGAACCCGTCCTCTGATCGGACAAGATTTGGCAGCTTGGGAACGTCGCGCTGCCCTCTCCTGACCTATGCTGCTTTTCCTTTGGCTGCGGTTGCTTCGCTGCCGACCTCGAAATTCGCCATACGCTCCAGCGCACGAACCAGCGCCGAATGATCCTCCTTCGCCCCGCCATTCGCCGCGCAGGAGTTGAAAAGCTGCTGCGTCGTTGAGGTGTTGGGCAGCGAGACGCCAAGCGCCTTGGCGCCTTCCAGCGCCAGATTGAGATCCTTCTGGTGCAGTTCGATGCGGAAGCCCGGCGCGAAGGTGCGCTTGACCATGCGCTCGCCATGCATTTCGAGGATGCGCGACGCCGCCAGCCCGCCCATCAGCGCCTGCCTGACCTTGGCTGGGTCGGCGCCGGCTTTCGATGCAAAAACAAGCGCTTCGGCGACGGCTTCAATGGTCAGCGCGACGACGATCTGGTTGGCGACCTTGGTGGTCTGACCGACGCCGTTCGGCCCGACAAGCGTGATGTTCTTGCCCATCTTCTCGAACACAGGCTTGGCGCGTTCGAACGCCTTGTCCTCGCCGCCGACCATGATGGTCAGCGACGCCGCCCTGGCGCCGACCTCGCCGCCCGACACCGGTGCGTCGAGATAATCGCAGCCGAGATCGTTGATCTTTTTCGCGAAGGCCTTGGTTTCGATCGGGGAGATCGAGCTCATGTCGATGACCAGCTTGCCCTTCGACAGGCCCGAGGCAACGCCATTGTCGCCGAACAGCACATCGGTGACCTGCGGCGTATCGGGCACCATGGTGATGACGATGTCGGCGGCTTTCGCCACCGCGGCGTGGCCGGTGACGGACTTCATGCCCTTGGCGATGAGATCGGCCGGCGGTTCCGAACGGTGGTCGCTGGCGACGACGGTGTAGCCGGCATCAAGCAGATGCCCCGCCATCGGCGCGCCCATGATGCCGAGGCCGATAAAGCCGATGGTTTCCATTGATGTTCTCCGTCTTGGTTACGGTCGCGTCCTGTCGCTACTTCAATTACAACCGCTAAGCCGCCGCACTCCCCCGCCCGGCGAACTCCCGAAACCACCCCAGCCCAGCCTCCGTGCCGGCCTTCGGCTTGTATTCCGCCCCCACCCAGCCGGCATAGCCGATGCGGTCGATATGCTCGTAGAGGAAGGGATAGTTGATCTCGCCCGTCCCCGGCTCGTGACGGCCGGGATTGTCCGCAAGCTGGATGTGCGCGATGCGGCCAAGGTTTGCCTCGATGGTACGGGCGAGATCCCCCTCCATGATCTGCATGTGGTAGATGTCGTATTGCAGGAACAGGTTCTTCGAGCCGACGCGGTCGATCAACGCCAGCGCCTGCTCCGAGGTGTTGAGGAAGAAGCCTGGAATGTCGCGCGTGTTGATCGGCTCGACCAAAAGCCGGATACCGGCCTGCTCCAGCTTTTCGGCGGCGAAGGCAAGATTCTCCGCAAAGGTGTTTTCCAGCACCGAGCGATCGGCGCCCTGAGGCGCGATGCCGGCGAGGCAGTTGACCTGCTCACAGCCCAGCGCATGCGCATAAGTGATCGCCTTGGCGATGCCTTGCCGGAACTCCGGCACCCTGTCGGGCAGCACGGCAATGCCGCGCTCGCCCTTTGCCCAGTCGCCGACCGGCAGGTTGAACAGCACTTGGCTGAGGCCGTTCTTCTTCAGCCGAGCAGCCACCACATCAGGCGCATGGTCATACGGGCCGATATATTCGACACCTTTGAAGCCGGCGCGGGCGGCGGCATCGAAGCGGTCGAGGAAATCATGTTCGCCGAAGAGCATCGACAGATTGGCTGAAAAGCGCGGCATCCTTTTTCTCCCTAGTCCAACATGACGATCGCTGTCGGTGCATCCTCATGGCTTTCGGCAAGGTCCTCGAATTCGGTGATCTTGTCGATTTCCGTGCCCATGGAAATGTTGGTGACGCGCTCGAGGATGAATTCGAGCACCACCGGCACCTGATGCTCCTTCATCAGCCGCTGCGCTTCCTTGAAGGCGCCGGCGAACTCTTCCGGCTTGCGCACCCGCACCGCCTTGCAGCCCATGGCTTCGGCGACCGCGACATGGTCGACGCCGTAGCCGGCCTCGGGGTCGTTGGCCCGGTTGACGTTCTCGAAGGCCAGGCTGACCTCGAAATCCATCGAAAAACCGCGTTGCGCCTGACGGATCAGGCCGAGATAGGCGTTGTTCACGACGACATGAATGTAAGGCAGCCTGTGCTGCGCGCCGACGGCCAGTTCCTCGATCATGAATTGAAAATCATAGTCGCCCGACAGCGCCACGATGGTGCGGTCCGGATCGGCGGCGCGCACGCCGAGTGCCGCCGGCAGCGTCCAGCCGAGCGGGCCGGCCTGGCCGCAATTGATCCAGTTGCGCGGCTTGTAGACATGCAGGAACTGCGCCCCGGCGATCTGCGACAGGCCGATCGTGGTGACATAGGTGGTATCGCGGCCGAACGCCTTGTTCATCTCCTCATAGACGCGCTGCGGCTTCAGCGGCACCTGCTCGAAATGCGTCTTGCGCTTCATCGTCTTCTTGCGGGCCTGGCATTCCTTCGCCCAGCCCGACCAGTCGCGCAGCTTTCCCGCCGTCTTCCACTCGGTGGCGACGTCAAGCAGCATCTTCAGCGCCGCGCCCGCATCCGAGACGACGCCGAGATCCGGCGCGAACACGCGGCCGATCTGGGTCGGCTCGATATCGACATGGATGAACTTCTTGCCCTTGGTGTAGACATCGACAGAACCGGTGTGGCGGTTGGCCCAGCGGTTGCCGATGCCGAAGACGAAATCAGCTTCCAGCATCGTCGCATTGCCGTAGCGATGCGAGGTCTGCAGCCCGCACATCCCCGCCATCAGCCGGTGATCGTCGGGGATCGCGCCCCAGCCCATCAGCGTCGGGATGACCGGAACCCCCGATATCTCCGCGAATTCGATCAACAGGTCGGAGGCATCGGCGTTGATGATGCCGCCGCCGGCGACGATCAGCGGCTTTTCCGCCGCGTTGAGCATCGCCAGCGCCTTCTCGGCCTGGGCGCGCGTCATCGCCGGCTTGAATGGGACCAGCGGCTCATAGGCGTCGATATCGAACTCGATCTCGGCCAGTTGCACATCGACCGGCAGGTCGATCAGCACCGGACCCGGCCGCGACGAGCGCATCAGGTGAAACGCCTTCTGCAGCGCCATCGGCACGAGATAAGGCTCCATGACAGTCACGGCCCATTTGGCGACCGGCGCGGCAATCGCGGCAATATCGACGGCCTGGAAATCCTCCTTGTTCAGCCGCGCCCGCGGCGCCTGGCCGGTGATGCACAGGATCGGGATGGAGTCCGCCGCAGCCGAATAGAGCCCGGTGATCATATCGGTGCCGGCCGGGCCGGACGTGCCGATGCAGAGCCCGATATTGCCTGCCTTCGCCCTCGTGTAACCTTCGGCCATATGCGAGGCCGCCTCGACGTGGCGCGCCAGTATGTGGCGGATCGTGCCCCTCGCCTTCAGCGCCGAATAGAACGGATTGATCGCCGCGCCCGGCACGCCGAAGCCGCAGGAAATGCCTTCCTTTTCGAGAACGAGAACCGCTGCATCGACAGCGCGCATCCTGGCCATGTCCAGCCTCCGCAAGTTTGTTGGTTGGCTGACAATGCCAGTGCTGTTTCGATTTTTCAATTTTTTCAGAATATTTTTTCATTTAGAGAAAACCGCCTCTGATAGCTGATTTTATTTGGCTTTTCGTTTTCCAGGAATCCGGCAACGCAAATGAGTGAAAAACTTTTTCATTGCTTGTTCGGCGAATTCGGGGAGAATGACGCCATGGAAACCACCGAAAAACGCCAGCGCGGCCGTCCCCGCGCCTTTAACGGGCCGGCCGAGGCCGGCTCGGTGCAGTCGCTCGACCGCGCCTTGCGCATTCTGGCGATTGTCGCCGAAGGCAGCGGCTTGTCCCTCAGCGAGATTGCGGGACGCAGCGAGCTTGCCGCCTCCACCGCCTACCGCATGCTGACGACGCTGCAGAACCACGGCATGGTCGAATTTGACACCAACCACCAGCTGTGGTCGATCGGGGTCGAGACCTATCGCATGGGCGCGGCCTTCCTGCGCAGCCGCAAGCTGGTCGACCGCGCCCGTGTCGTCATGCAGGAGCTGATGGAAAAGACCGGCGAAACCGCCAATCTCGGCGTCGCCGAGGACGATTGCGTGGTCTTCGTCAGCCAGGTCGAGACACATCAGGCAATCCGCGCCTTCTTCCGCCCGGGCACGCGCAGCTCCTTCCATGCCTCCGGCATCGGAAAGGCAGTGCTGGCGCAACTCGAGCCGGAACGCGTCGCTACTATTTTGCGCAAATCGGGCCTGCAGCGCTTTACCGACAAGACATTGTCCGACATTTCGGCGCTTGCCCACGATCTGGCCGTCATCAAGCATCGTGGCTGGTCGGTCGACGATGAGGAGCGGCATCCCGGCATGCGCTGCGTGGCCGCCGCCATTTTCAACGAATTCGGCGAGCCGATCGGCGGCGTTTCGGTGTCCGGTCCGACCGTGCGGGTGACGCCGGAGCGACTGGCCGAGATCGGACCGCTGGTGCGCGATGCCGCAGCTGAGGTGACGAAGATGATCGGTGGACATAGAGCAGGCTGATCGGCCGCCTTATGGAAGCGCTCGTATGCAGAGCCGACTAGATGATCGTCTTGCCGCGATCTCCGGATGCATGCAAAAGGGCAAGATGCGCAAAGCAATTCAGCTTTTGCTCGCCGCGCCATTGTGCGGTTGCGTGGCAACGTCACCTCGGCCCGACGCCGGCAGCAGCCAGCGTGCCGAACCCATCGCCGTCTCACTCGCGCTTGAGGAGACCATTACCATTGGCGTGCGCCAGCATCTGAAAAATCCCCTTACCGCAAGGTTCGGGCCGATCCTTGCCGGCGAGCGCACGGTGAACGGCAGCAAGGAGATCGTGGTGTGCGGCTCTGTCCAGGACAAGAACGCTGCCGTCGCCTCTGCGGGCTACGAACCGTTCCTTGGCAAGATCCATCCGGATGCCGACAACAGCTTCGAACTCGTCGCGATGGGTGACGAAACATCCAAAGTCGCTGACACCTGCCGTGCGGCAGGGTTGCCTATCGACCGGCCGAAATCCTAGGGAACAAATGAAAAAGGGGCTCGCGAGCCCCTTCTTCATTGCCTGAAGCCGACCTGTTAGAGGCGGCAATAGTGGCGATAGCCGTCATAGCCGACATAGGTGTCGGAGTACGGATCGTAGCTGGCGTAGCGGTCGGCACAGCGGCGGACGTGCCAGGAGCCACCTTCATCGTCGACATAGACGGTGCGCGGCTGCTGGCTGAGCAGGCTGCCGAGGACGAAGCCGCCAACGCCGGCGGCAATGCCGATGCCGATTTCGCGGTTGTGGTGATGGCTGTGGGCGGCCGAAGGCTGCACGGTGCCGACCAGCGAGGTGGCGGCGACGGTGCTGGCGATGAGGGCCGAAGCGATTTTGCGCGTGAACATGACGATCTCCTTGTTTCGTTGGAGAGGCGATCCATCCGCCTCTTGATCGTCTGTCGCAGCGAGCAGGAAAAAGGTTCGAAGGGTTTTTGATTTTTTTCTCGAGCCGCAAAAGTCGCAGCGGTCAGGTGAATGGTGAAGAGGACCCTTGCCGCCACGAGGTGTCCAGCCTTCACTCCCTTCTATTCACTAGTCACTATTCACTATTCACCACTCTCACCCCATCCCCGTCACATGCCGCAGCCAGAAGGCGAGCACGACGAAGCCGACGATGGTGGCGATGCCGGTCCAGTCGACTTTGGCGCTCTTCACGTCCTTGATGAGCTTCACCACGAGAAACCAGGCGATGACGATGAGCGGCAGAATGATGACAAGTCTGATCATGCGAGCCCCCTAACCAGTAACCAGGCGATTGCACTCAATACATGTAGGAAAGGAACTGGTAGTTTTCAGCAGGGCGGCGCCAGCCAGCCAGGCGGGTCCATTAGCAATCGAAAACGGAGTTTTGTCTTTACTGGCGCACCAAATATGCTAACCGGAGCGCCATGCCCTTGTAGCTCAGCTGGTAGAGCAGCGGTTTTGTAAACCGAAGGTCGGCGGTTCGATTCCGTCCGGGGGCACCAAGGCTATTTTCAGCCCTTGATATTGCTCGATTTTTTGGGCCTTTTTGTCCCACTTTTTCCAACCGCCTCGTTCGGTGGGACAGGTTCGTCCTTTTTTTGTTCTCGCAGCAGCTTGTGGATCGCCCTCCCCGCAATGCGTTTCCGGCTCGCGCTTCGGGTGTAGAGCGTGGTCTGTTGCTTCGACGTCCAGCCGAAGATCGCCATTAGGTCCTCGTCGGTGGCGCCGTTTTCCGCCGCCAAGGTGGCGCCGGCTTTCCTGAGTCCGTGCATGGAGCAAAGGGGTAACCCGGCCTGATCGCACCAATCGCGCATCTTGTTGCCGAGGCTGTTCACGGTGAACGGTGCCTTCCACTCCGAAACAAGGAACGTCATCTCCCCGCAAGGGCTCGCGTCGATCGTTGCCTGCAGCGCAGCCAGGATCGGGATCTCGACGACGACACCAGACGATCGCTTCGTCTTGCCGGGGCGAATCGTCAACCAGCCATCCTTCACATGCTGCCGGCCGACGATCGCGATGTCGGCGAGGCGAAGCCCGGTGTACATCCCTAGATGAAGGGCAAGGCGAGCCTTTGAGCCGACGGGGTGACGGGCTTCGAAGCGCTCCACCTCATCTTTCGTCCAGGCGTGGAAGCCGTCGCCGACGTTGAGGCGCTTGATCCCGGTGGCGGGATTGCCCTTGCTCAACTCGTTTTCGACGGCCCAGCCGAATAGAGCGGACAGCGTCTTAACCACCTCGTTCTGCGCCCCCGGCGTCGACTTCATGCTGTCGCGCATCTCCAGGACATGCTTGCGTTCCATCAGCGCAAACGGGAGATCGCCGCGGCGCTTCTCCTTGTGCAAACTATCGCAGATCTCCTCGAGCAAGCGGAGACGGCGGCTCAGCAGCGTCTGGTTGACGCGGTTGCCGATCCGATTGCGATACTGGCCAACCAGCCATTGCAGTGTCCCTTCGGCGGCATCCTTGCGGCCAGCCGCGGTTTCAGGCTTCGCGATTTCCGGCTTGTAGGCGACGCCGAGCCGAGCGCAGGCGACCTCTTCGTCAAAGGGTTTGGTGCCCGGCGATTCGGTCAAACGGACCTTTGATCTCCCCGCGGCACGGAAATACAGGCGCACGTTTCCGTGCCTGTCCCTGTCGATCGAGACTCCCTTTGGCAGATCCTTCGGCATCAATCCCAAGGGTTGACGCCTTTCCCGGTCCCGTCAAGGGGGCCGACGGGCTCCGATCTATGAGGCAGAGCCCGGAATGCCTGTTCGATCTCAGAGACATCCCAGACTAGCCGGCCGTCGATGACGCGAGCCTCCGGCATCCTGCCGTCGTGGACAAGGCGATCGAACAGTGTGGCGCCGACGCCGATCAAGGCGGCTGCCTGCTCCCGGCTCACCCCGAAAGGGATCAGTGTCGGCGGCAGGATGCGCATCCGGCCAGCCATCTCAGTAACCTTCAAGCCAAAGACGGTAGCCCTTCTCGACGTCGCGGAAGGTGTCGGCCTTCAGCGGCTCGTGATCGAGGTCGGCGCGGCTGGCGATCCCGCACATATTGCGCAACCAGGTCGCGGCGGCCTCGGCGTTGTCGACCTTGACGTCATGCCTCTCATCCAGGAAGCGCCAAAACCCGCGTTCCGCACAGATGATGCCGGCGCGCTGCGCGAGTGCGCCGCCCTTGCGCTCGATGGGGGAGACCGCACCTACCGGCGGCTGCCCGGTCGCTGGTGCGGTCTCCATCGCGTCGCCCTGCGCCGACTGGATTGTTTCACCAGCAGGGGTCTGCGATTCTCGTGTGGTTGGCTCGATGATGTCGACGACGAGATCGTCACCGTCGACATCGACGAAGAAGCCTTCTCCATCAGTGGCCTCTTTGCCGATCAGCTGCTCGATGACGGTCTGCAGCGAAATCGTGTAGCGGTGGATGATCTGTGGCTTCATGGCTGCTCAGCTCGACGAATCGCGTCGATCTCTGGTTCGGTTGCGCCGGCGACGACAGCGCGGCCGATCCGCTCCAGAATGGTGTGCTTGACGATCTTCGCTGATTTGCCGATCAGAACGACGGTCTCGCGCTCGGTTTCGATGGTGCGCTTCACAGGCCGATCTCCTCGAGGAATGTTTCTAGCCCGGCCGGCTTGTCCGGCGTCTGGAAGTAGGCGCGCATGCGTTCCCAATTCCGATAGAATAGTCGCAGGGCGGCATCGTGGAGGCGATCGAGCCGGCTGATGTCCGCACGGCCGTCCGACTTGGCGAGCAGGCGCTCGATCTTGCGCTTGAGGCCATTGATCCGCTTCCGGCATTGGCGATCGCGGCGTTTGACGCTCACTGGCAGCGCGCGGAAGCACTTCCCGCAGATCATCTCGCCGGAACCATCAGCCTGGCTGGTGCGTCTGCATAGCGCGTTGATGCATCGGATGCGGTCAGCCACGGACGCCCTCCCACGATTGTGAATTGTTGGCGAGAGCGAACAGACTGTCGCCGAGCTCGACGATCTCGCCGGCGGCCTTCAGCCGATCGGCGACGCCATCAGGGATTTGCTCCCAGGGATCCTCGAACCACCATACGCGCCGACCCTCAATCAGTTGCATGTGGAGCTTGTCGCCGGCGCGGAGGCGGGTGAGGACGGAGTGCGTCATGGGCGCACCGCCGTCTCAACAACTGCCTTGCAGCTGTCGAGTGTCTCCATAGCGCCGGTCCGTCCCTTGCCCCAGGTGCCATAAAACGGGCCGTCACAATGGAATTGCTGGATCGCACCTGCTGTCCCAGACAGAAGCCACAGGCGCGTTTTCATGGCATCGGTGCAGCGGCAGATCTCGCCCTCTTCGCACGAGGTGCAAATCAAGGAATGTCGCCAGCGGGAGAAGTCGACGACCTGCGCAATCACGGGTGCGGCCCCAGAACGACGGCAAGCCGAGTGATGTCGCGCGCCTCCCGGTTCGACATGTCGGGCGCCGAAGCGCAGGCGGACAGCGCGATGGCGACAAGAGCGGCGACGATCCTGATCATCTGAGGTCACCCCAGCGGATCAGCACGCCGTCGAAGACCTCGACGCCGGGGTGATTGTCGCGCCAGAAGCCCCGCATGTCCGCCCATGAGGTGAAGCCGTCACTGCGTGCAAACTTCTGCATTGCGGCGTTAGAGAACAGAACGATGCCGTTGATCCTGACCACTCCGTGATCAGCAAAGTTGAGCATCACTAGATCAACGCCAATGCACGTCGCTCTACCGATCAGCTTGCATTGCTTGGTCCGCATGCCGGTGTAGAGCTGCAGTTCTTCACCTTCGCGGGCATGCCGCTTGCGGTCCGCGCGGATAGTCTGGCGTTTGGTGCCTGCCGCGATCGGCTCGACGAAGCGGGGCCTGAAGGAATAGGCGACCATTAGGCAGCCTCGATCGCTTCAAACCGTCCGTCGAAAAACTCGACGTGCGGCCGCACCCATAGGCTGCCGTCTTCAGCCTGGTAGACGACCATCGCGTCGAGATCGGCAAGCGGGACCGAGGTCTGCAGCTTGGCCGCGCCGATCAGGCGGTACGCGCCGCCTCGCTTGACGTGCCGATGGGTCGGCCTCCACGCCGCTTCGTCTGCCGCGTCTAGCAGCGCCTTGATGCCGGCGATGGAGAACGTGGCGCGCTCCTTGCCGGCATGCTTAGCGAGATGGGCGCGGATGGCTTCGAATTGTTCGTTCGACATGGCATGTTCTCTCTTCGACTAAAAAGGAATTTCATCGTCGAGCTCGCGGCTCGATCGTCCGCCGCCCTGCCCGCCGCTGAAACCACCTCCGCCGAAATCGCCGCCCCGATTGCCGCCGCTCGACCGGCTCTCCTGCCGGCCGCCGCGATCGTCACCTCGATCGCCGTCGCCGCCGCTCCTGGTGTCGAGCATCTGCAGTTCACCGCGGAACTTCTGCAGCACGATCTCAGTGGTGTAGCGGTCGTTGCCACCCTGATCCTGCCATTTGCGCGTCTGCAGCTGGCCCTCGACGTAGACCTTCGCGCCCTTCTTCAGATATTGCTCCGCGACCTTGGCGAGGTTGTCGTTGAAGATGACGACGTTGTGCCACTCCGTCTTTTCCTTGCGTTCCCCGCTGTTCTTGTCGCGCCAGGACTCCGATGTCGCGATGCGGATGTTGACGACCGGGTCGCCACTGTTGAGGCGGCGGATCTCTGGGTCGGCGCCAAGGTGGCCAATGAGTAGGACTTTATTGAGCGAACCGGCCATCACGTTCTCCTTTGAGCGAATAGAAATTCGGCGGCGCGAACCATGCTGCCCGGTAGCGTCTCGACGAAGCCGAGCCTCGACACCTTGCCGAGGTAGACGCCGAGCGTGCTGGCGGTGCGCGATAACCCCATCTTGTCGGCGAGTTCGCCGCGACTGATCGCGGCCGGATAGGCTTTGACGACGAGGTCGAAGACGCGCGCCGGCTGCGGCTCCAGCTGCGCGCGTGCCATGGTCAGCACGGTGAGGCCGTCGTCGATCTTGGCAATCGCCATCCCAGCGTCAGTGGCGCGCAGGTGGCCGGGTGACGCCGGCTCCAGGAGGCCGCGCTCGACGAGCTTGCCGACATAGACGCCGAACGTCGACGCCGTCGGGCTCAACCCTGCGGTGATCGCGGCACGGTTGCGCGCGACCTCTTCGAAGCCGATCGAATGCCACCACGCGACGGAATCGAGCGCGCGCTGGAGCGAGGCCGGCAAACCGCTGGACGCTTCAGTTTTCGGGCGAGGGACGGCCTCACGCTTCAGCGGCTGCCCGGGTGAAGTGGGCGCCGGGGCAGGATTCGAACCTGCGAATGACGGGCTGGATGCCCGGTGCCTAGCCTCACTCGGCGTCCCGGCGTCAAACGGAGGGAGTTTCAATCCCTCTTCGATTGTAGGCCATAGCAAGACACGAAGCGCCTCGATGGCGTCTTCATAGGGCTTGCCGAAGTCGCGCATCAGTTTGTCAGCGATCGCCCGGGCGCGCTCGTACCCGGCGCGCAAGCCGTCCTTCTGGCCCTGGTCGTATCCTCGGCGCTCCGCCGCCTCGATCTCGGCCTTGCTCGCGGGCCTACTCACTTCTGAGGCGTGTCCGATGCTTTTTTGAGTATCGATCTTCATCGCCTCGCGCAGTGCGTCGACGTCCACGGCGGTCAGCGCCGGCGCCACCACGCTTTCACCGGTCCCGGGTGTCCGGCTGGAATCGAAGGTACGGATCGCGGGGAATGTCGTCATCTCGAGCATGCCGTCGGCAGGCGACCAAACCCACCCCTGCCCTCGCCGAAGCGTCGGCAGGCTGCTCATCACCGTCCGCGCCTCCTCGGCATTGGCGTTGCCCTTCACCCAGTCCTCGATCGCCTTGCGGTCCTGCGGGCTGGTCAGCTTCAGCGCGATCAGCGTTCCGATCTGCGACAACACGTTTTTGTGGATGACCGCAGGTCGCTGGGTGATCATGAGCGGTCGGAACCCCTTGATGCGTCCGCGCCTCACGATCTTGTCGAAGGCGCCGGAAAGCCTGCGCTCCTCCGGCATCGGGTTCTGCGGGCAGATCTCGTCGGCTTCGTCGACGACGAGATGCAGCGCCGCCTTGTTCAGCGCGTAGAGCTTCTGCAGGAACGCGGTGAGGAATTTGGTCTTCTCGCCGCCGGTCATCTCCGACGTATCAATGATGGCCTGGACGTTGCGGCCCGCGACAGCTTCGGCTACGCGCTCGCCGGCATCCGGTGAGACAGGGATATCGGCGTGGTCACCGCCGAAGATCAGAACGGGATAGCCGCCGTCGGATTCACCGCTGGCGCCGGCGCGCAATCCGTACCAAGCGCCTGTTGGATCGATGATGATGACGCGGCGGCCGAGGTCAAGCAGCCGTTCCACCGCGCCCTTCGCGGCAAAGGTTTTGCCAGCGCCGGTGGTCCCGACGATGGCGGTAGGCTTATCCAGGAAGGGCGCGATGTCCATGTCGGCGTCCTTCAGGCCGAAACCAGCTCGAAGCGGTTTCCCGCTTTGTCGGCGACGATCGGCCCCTTCCCTTTCTTGCCGGCCTCGATGACCGGGACGCCTGTGATCTTGATGGCGTCGCCCTTCGGACCGAAGCCGTCTATGGTGATCGAATTGCTGGCCCGCTTTGCTCGCCAGTCCATCACCTTCTTGATAGTCGATGCCATTTCCATGCTCCTCATGCTCTCCGCCGGCGGGATGCCGGTCGGGATTTCAGTGCTTGTGTGTGATGCCGGGCGTGCTCCTGATGCCTTGGCGGGCCTTGCTCTCCGCGATCTGCGCGGCCAGCTCGGAGGCAAGCGTTTCGATATCGTTGGGGATCGCTTCTGCGAACAGCTGGCCGTTGCGATAGAAGCCGATGTGAACGGACGCGCAGTTCTCGCAGAGATAGATCGCGATGGATTGGGCCATTTTGACTTTCATGACCTGATCTCCGGTCTGGTGTTGTGCTCGAAGCCGTCGATGAAGCGGCCGGCGCGACGCTTTCCGACTTTGAAAACGGCATGTTCGTAGAGATCGTCGGACCACCCACCGCCGGATTCGACATAGCTGTCGCCATCCCAGTCCATGCAGGCGAACCGCGATTGCTCAGCAGTTGGGTCGGCGTCGAGGCAAGCTTCAGTGTATTGGTGGCCCGCCAGCCACTCGCCGTTTTGCTTATGATGGTAGGCGACGCCGGCGGCTGCACATTGATCCCGCAGGCTCCGGAACCAATTGGGGTGCGTCGGGCGCGCCTTGTGGCTACCCTGGTCGGTCTCGCCGCCCGTGATCCACCACCCGATAGCGGGAAGCTTCGGCCAGCCGTCGGCGCCGATCTTGAACCCCTTCAGGAACCGCTCTCCTTGAGCGAGGCGTTGCGGCCACGGGTCGCCGTCCATCCACGGCGAGAGGTCGCCGAGATCTCCGAGCAACGGCTCGCAGCTCGCGAACAGGAACAGCGGCCGGAGGCCAGCCGCAACCGTCAGGTGAGGCAGGTTCTCCTCGACGCGCTTGCGGTCTTCTACGGTCGTGCCGAAGGCGATATTCGATGGCATAAACCCGACCGCCTTGACCATCTTGACGATGTTCTGCGGCCGCTTCGTCAGCAGCAGCCAGATCAGTTGCGGCGTTGCGCGGATCAGCTCGAATAGGTCGCTACGCCATATTGGTTCCACCTGGTTGTCGAACACGTCGGCGAGGCTGGAGCAGAATACGAACGGACGCGCGCCTTCGGCGACGGCCTTCCTGTTCCAGCGGATCGGCTGATGCCAATTGCTTGCCGAGGTGCGGACGCGCGTGCCGGGACCATGGCCGGGGGCACCCCACTGGACGCGGCCGTAGCGCTTATCCATCAGGGCCTCGGCGTAGCAGCCGTCGCACGCCGGCGACACCTTCATGCACCCGATCCACGGATTGAAGGTGTGATCGCACCAGGAGATGGCTGTAACCTCGCCCATGTCAGCGCCTTCCCACTTCCCGTCCGGTCGCCTTCTCGATCAGAATGACGACCGGAACCTTGGGGTTGCTGGCGCCGGTGTTGAGGCAGCGCAGCCGAAAGCCCTTCTTGCGAAGGCTGGCGCTGATCTTGCCGAAACGCTTGTCGTCTCTCATTTCGCCGGCCTTTCCTTCAGGAGGTAACCCATGCCGGCTTCCGACAGGATCGGATGACCGGCGGCGCGAAGATCGCGCATGTAGCGATAGATCGTCCGCTCGCTGACCTTGACCTGGGCGGCCAGCTTGGCGCCTGTGGTGACCTGGTGGTTGCTAAGCGCGGCGAGGACCTCGCCGGCCTTATGGGCGCGGAGGCCGGTCATCACCACGGCCTCTCGAAATCATCATCGTCGTGCGACGGCGGCGCGTCGTCACTCTCGCCGTCCTCGGATCGATCCGGCGGGGCGAGATAGCGATACGGCGGCAGGTAAGGCTTGTTGGCTCGCATGACGCTGGCCTCGTCGGTCAGCGTGTAGGAGAACAGCGAGGAGCCGCCGTAGAAGTGCGTCGTCCAGGTCTCGACACCGCCAATCTCGGGCGGCTGGCCCTCCGCCTGGTTCACCCCGATCGTGGGGACGTCGATGCGGAGCATCTTGGCGCCGAAGCGCTCCACCTCACAGGCGCGACCCGCATGCTTGCGGTGGCCGAAGATCTCGACGACAGCCCATTCGAAGCCTTCAGGCAGGTTGCTATCTTCAGTTTCCGGCATTGTTCCTGCTCCATTGAGTGTAGGCGGCAATCGCGGCGGCGAGCGCGGCATCGATGGTGTCGCCGGTGAATCTGAGGTTTTGCCAATCGGTCCAGCTGCCGTTGCAAACCACGGCGTTGTTGGGCTGGCCATTGAAGTCGGCGTTGTCGCAAAGGATCTCGACGGAACTTGCCTCGTCGGCGCGCAGCTGCTCGACCATGTGCCAGTTACGGGCGTCCTGCAGGTAGCGATTGTTTGCCTCGAGCAGCTCGCGGATGCGGGCGTTGTGGCGGATGATCCGCTCCTCCATGTCGTTGAGGAGATCGACCGCGACCTGGGGCGCGAAGACGACGCAGTTGATTGTCCAGTCCCCCATCAGAAGCTGCCCATCTGGCTGCGCCAGGCGTCGGGATCGACGGTCTCGCGCGCCGGCGGCGATGCCGCAGGCCTCGGCGCGGGATCAGAAGTCCGCTTCACCCATTCGAGGCGTGCCGTATGAACGACATCGGCCTTGTCGGGATCATTGCGCATGTCCGACTTGTGCAGGATCCAGTCGAGGTAATCCGTCGGCAGCTCGGAAAACGAGAGACCGGCATGCTTCCCGAAATTGATCTTCAGCAGGCGAAGCGGGTTCGCCGAGATCTCGACCATCGTCTCGACGGGCAGCACCCGGAGGAGATCGAGTAGAATATGTGCGGTCGTCCAGCTATCTGGACCCGCACGGTGAACCGGCTCCATTTGCTTGGCGCCGCCGCCGAGACCGAGCGCGTACCAGATCGCACCGTTCTTGTGGCTTTCGAGGTTCGGGTAGGTGTCCTTCGCGCATTTGAACGTGCAGATCTCGGGCTTGGTCGGCTTCAAGATCCCTCGGTCGAAGGCCATGTGGTGGCAGCAGATGAAATCGGGGCCGGTGTTGATCAGTGCGCGGGCGTCATCCGGCGCCATGCCGGCGGCGGCCTCTTCATCGGTGATATGGTGAGCGGCACGGGCGCCGGGCGATATCGGCATTCCCGGGTTGACGATCCGCGCATGCGGGCCGCTTTCGATCGCCCAACCGTCCGGAAACAAGCGGACATCGGTCCAGCCGATCTCGACGAGTTCCTTCGGATCGTCGAGAGCCGTCGTCTCGCTGTCCGCGACACGGATGAGGGTGAGCGGGGACACCACGGTCAGGGCGCCTTCTTCTCAACGTAGGCAATGGCTTCGCCGACAGTAAGAATCGTCTCGGCTTCGTCGTCGGCGATCTCAATGCCGAACTCCTCTTCGAATGACATCACCAGCTCGACCTCATCGAGGCTGTCAGCGCCGAGATCCTGTCGGAACGCCGCCTTCTCGGTGACCTTCTCGGCATCGATGCGTAGAAGCTCGACAATGATCTTGCTGATGCGCTCTTTGATGGTGGACATCTGATCGGTTCCTCGTTGGGGCTTGACTTAGACGACCGCCGGCTGGGGCGGCTCGACGGCAGCGCTGGCGGGCTCTGGCGCCACCACCTGGCTGGCGAAGCCGATGACTGCCGTGGCCAGCGCGCGCAGGGAATGGCTGTCGGTAACGGTGTGGGGATCGCCCTCAATGACGAGGCGCGCGATCTCGGTGGCGCCGGCGAAATTCAATGGCGCCACGATGACGCGGCTCAACGCGTCGGCGAGCATGACGTCGCCCACCGCGAAGGGCTGCTCGACCTGCACCATGTAGTCGCCCTTGCGCACCGGCACCTGCCTGACGCCGGGCTTGGTGACCGATAGAACCTTTCGGCCGTTGGCGAAGACGGCGACATCAGCGGCGTGGATCTCGACGGTCATGCCTGGATGTCCTTGCGCTCCGGCACCTGGCGCGGCACCAGCCTCCCGAGGTTGGATCTGGCAGGCGGGTCAACTGCCGAGGCACCTTCCCTACCGCCAGTCAGGATCGCGCCAGCGGCCTCGAATGCTGTGATCGCGACACGGGTCTGGCGCAGCTGTTCCGTCAGGTCGCGGATCCGCTCCTCGAGGCTGACCTCGTCAGCCCTGAACTGATCGAGCATGCTGCCGACGGAACGCGAGCTCCGATCGAGAAGGGAACCGAATTCGGACATGATCTCGCTTTCCGAAATGGAGATTTCATCCGTGGGTTTGAGGCGCCGGAAGAAGATCATCGGCTCAATCCTCCTCGATCGAACCGGGCTCCGGCCCATCCTTTTCCTTCTCATCGTCGAAGGCGGCGAGCCAGGCGTCACGCTCCGCTTCGCGGCCGTCGGCTTTGTAGTCGACCGGGATGGCGCGCCGGCTGAGGTCCTTTCGGTATGCGGCGCGGCCGAGGCGCGTCGCAACTGCGATGGGATCGCCGTCGTCCGGCTGGGCTTGGGAGGGCTTGGGGTTGCCGGACGACGGCTTCTGCTCGGCGGCAGCCTTAGGGGAGGCCTGCTTACCGGGCGCACCGGAGCCGGCGGCGGGGGACTGGCCGGCTTCCGATTTTGTGGCCGCATCAGCGGCGGGCTTCTTGCTGGCGGCGTCATCGCCGGCGAGGTGGTCGAGCTTGCCCTTCAAACCTGCGGGTTGCTCGCCGGTTTTCTTGACCGCCGGGAAGACTTCGTCGACGTCGGTCTCCTTGCTTTTCACCCCCTGGTACATCGCGAACAGATCGGCGAGCTCCTCGAGCCCGATCTCCTCGATGCCGGCGACGCCGACGGCGGCGAAGACGCGCTCCGGGGCGACACCGATGCCGGCGAGCGCCTTCATCGCTTCTTCACGCCGCTCCACCAGCGTCGTGACATCGCCGCGGATCACATTCTCAGCGTGCTCGAATGCCTGTCGCCACACCGCTTTCGGGACACCCTTCAGGATGGCTTCGCGCATGCCGATCGAGGCCGCGGCGTTGCCGGCTGTCATAATCATGTCCTGCGAATAGAGGCCGCCGTCGCGCTTTGAGATGTTCTTGCGCGTCCTGGCGGTGCGCTTCAGCCCCGTTTCGAGGTCGTGGAAGATACCCTCGGATTCGACATACTTTTCAATCTTGTCGACGTGCACGACGCGCGAGGCGCAGTGGCAGTTCCCCCACTGCGACGCAATGATCTCGGCGAGCCGAATGCTGGGCCCCCGGATCGTCTTGCCATCTCGCGGCACCGCATAGACGCATTCCTTCGCGGTCTGCTCGTCGAGCATGACGAGCTCGGTGATGTTGCGCATCACAGTGGCGACCGATCGAGGGAACGCGCGCGCCGTGATGGCGTCTTGGTTGAGCTCCGCCATCGCAAGTTGGACAGCGAGGCTCTGGTTTCCCCCCGAAATGCCTGGCGGCAACGCGGCGAGCTCGGTCGATTCGACGGCCTTGGTCTGGGAATTCATCGTGGATTTCCTTCAGTGGTTTGGATGGACGCTTAGTCGAGCGCGCCGGCCTTCTTGACCCGGACGTCGATGTAGCTGGAGGGTCCGACTGAATAGCCGGCGCGCTGAACTTCCTTGGCGGTGATGATCCGGCCGTCAGCGATCTTCGCGGCGGAGGCGCCACCCATCTTGTCGAGCAGCTCCGCCTTGATTTCTTTGAGACGCTTCTCGATGAGGCCCTTTTCCGCGGCGATCCGCGCCTTCTCGTCGCAGATCGCGGGCAGCATGTTGTCGTCGCCGAGATCGATGACCGCACCGTTGGGCTCGTAGAGGTCCTCGATAAGCGCGCCGTCGCGCTTCCAGTCCGCGTCGGGGTGGCCACCGCTGTCGGTGACGCGCCAGAAGTCGGCGACCTCCGCCCTCACCTTGGCCATCAGCTTCGGCACCAGCGGTATTTCGATCGGCGGGTGCAGCTTGAGGCCGTGCCCGGAAACGATCAGCGCCACCATCGCGTAATTCGACTTGGTGAGCTCCGCCTCGATCAGCGCCTGGACGGCGACATAAAGAGGCGGTGTTATCTCCCTGGTCTCGGGGTCGATCCAGTTTTTGACTGAATAGTCGGAGGCCGACTTGATCTGGATGATGCCCTTCCCTTTGCGATCGGGACGGACCACAAAGGCGTCAGGGGTTGCACCGATCCGGCCAGAGCGATCGCGGAAGTAGCGGTTGTTGTAGCTGTGGGTGATCTTCCAGTCCGGATAGTCTTCGCGCAGGAAGTCGATCGCGATGAACTCCATGGCGCGGCCGCGGCGGAACACATCGTTGTCTTCCTCGTCCGGCTTGCGTCCGGTCTTCTCCGCCCAGAGCTCGAAGGGCGTCTTGTAGGGGTTGACGCCGAGGAGCGTCGACGCATCGGATGCGGTGACGTCGCGCTTGCGCGCCGCCAGCCATTCAGCGCGGTTCGCCGGCTTGATGATCTCGATGTTGCCGACGATGCCGGCGGCGATATCTCCGATGCTCTGGAATGGTTCGTCGTTCATGCTGATGCTCCATCATCGCGTGCCGCAAGCATCACCAGCCGACAGGCGATGGTGTGGTTGCTGCGCTGGTGCCCGAACCTCCTCGTCGAGAGGTCGGCGATCTGCTTTGGGGTGTAGTCCTGGACTCGGAGCGCCGTGATGAAGGCGTCTTCCTCGGGTGAGAATGGCTTCACCTCACGACCATTCCGGAAGCTCGACTTGGTGCGACCGTAGCTCGGCGCCTTCAGTCCATGGCGATACATGAACCACTGGACGGTCCCGGGATGTTTCTCGATCTCGCGAGCGATCCTGGTCGATTTCCAGCCGCGCGCGGCGAGTTCATGGATGCGCTCATGATCGTCGGCGGAGAGACCGCCGGGCTTGATGTTGTAGGAGAGCTTGCTCACGGCCGCGCCTCCACATAGCGGTCGTAACCGACCTCCTCCGCGATGCGCAGCGGCAAGCCGGCGAAGCCATCGTAGGACTGCCAGGCCGTCAGCTGACGGGTCGCCTCGACGTACGCAGCGGCGCGCGACTTGGCGCTGTCGGGATCAAATTTGCGATGCTCAACGGCGACCGTAGTGACCTTCCGCCACTCCTCACCGCGCTTGACTTGGACGTAGAGGGTTTTCGTCATGCTGCACCTGTCGCGGTTGCCGGCTTTGGATCGCGGTAGCCGAGCGTCACCTCGTAGGTCTTCACCAGCTCGGCGATCTGCGCCTCCTTACGAAGGCCGTTGCGTCGCGCCCAATTCATCACATCAAACGAGTCGACAGCGAGTGCGCGCAGCTGCTCCGTGGTCAGCCTCATAGCGACCTCCAGATCAGCACGGCGGCGAGGACGACGGTGGCAAGGAAGAAACCGACGAGCCAAGCGCCCGGCGCAGGATTGGGAGCGCCGTCGTCATCGTCGCAGTCGAGCGCGACAAGACCTGGGATCTCGAGGTCCCTGTCGAGTTCGTAGTCGAGCGGCGGCGCCTCTATGGTCTGCCGGATCGCGATGCCGGCGGCGAAGCGCCGGCGCTCCATCTCTTCGACAAAACGGGCCGACGAGATCACTCCGCTGTCCGCCCAGGCGCGCAGCATTCCGGTTGGGGCGTCTTCGATCTTGGACATCAGAGCGACCCCTCGATGCCAGCGATCTGTGCCTTGAGGTCATCACGACGCCGACGGCAACGGTCCATCTCGGCGCCGCGCCGGCGCATGTCGTCGATCATGTCGGCACAGACGAGTTCGGTCTCCGCGTGGTCAAGCGCGCGTCGGAGGTCGTCCAGGGATGGCGCGATCGACGGTGCTTCGACTGTGGGGCCGCTCATCGTGGCACCTCTGCGAAAAGCGGGATCAGCGCGACCGCGCAGATCAACGCGCCGGTGAGGCGCGGATGTTCAGCAAGCCAGTTAACCGCCCGGTCGAAAAACGTATCGACGATCTCGACGCGCTCGACGGCGACGGCATAGGCGCGACGTTGGCGCTGCTCCTGGAGGGTTTCTGGGTGCCGTGGCATCAGAGGACCCCCACGATCAGGCCGCCGATAAAGCCGGCGACTAACAGGGAGGTGATGAGGATTCCGGCAACGATGCGCTGCCGGCGTTCGTGAAGCGCGATCATCTCGGCGCGGAGCCGGTCGATCTCAGGGAAGGAATGCACGTTCGTAGGCATCGGGATTTCTCCTATGCCTGCTATTAGCGCGCGTCGCTAAGTCTAAGTCAAGTGGCAAAATAGCGTTCAACGCTAATTATTGGAAATCGTCGCTCCTCGCGCGCGATGCGCTAAGTTCTGATTCGCCGCGCATGGTTGCGTCAGCAACCCCGATACGGCTGCGGGACACGCCACTATTGCAGGATGTAGCAGGACACAGAATCGTCGAGCGAAATCGCGATTCGTCTAACGTAGAGATCTACGATGAAGGTTAGAGATAATCTCCAACCGAGCGCGTGAAAGCGCGCGCGGATAAACCGCGCGCTTCGGCCAGGTCAATCGCCTAGAAGAAATTATTCCTTGCTGACAGCGTACACGACACGACCGACGACTCGGACGGTATCGTCTTCGCCACCATCGACCGGGATAGGTTCCTGGAACCTGGGATCATTCGATTCGGGCAACAGCCAGATCTTGCCGGCCTCGTCGCGCCACAGCGTTTTGACGGTGGCTTCTCTCAGGCCGTCAGCGCGCTCACGCTCGACGATATAGCGGCGGCCGAGCTCCAGCGCGGCGCCGGTTTCGATGACGTCGGTGAAGACGAGCACGGTCTTCTCCGGGTATCGCTTGTTCATGGAGGGCCCGCGCGCCTCGGCGGCGTGAAGCCCGAAAGGCCGGAGCGCGGGATCATCCGGGACCGGGACGCTATAGACGTCGTCGTCGCTCCATTCCCAGGTCTCAGCCCAGTGGCCAGCTTGGACGAACCCCTTCACCGTCACCGTCCTGGTGCCGGTGGAAGCAGGCGCATCCGCAAACAGGTCTGTGATCGGGACCGACAGCTCCGCCGCAATCTGCTCGAGACGGGTAGTCGAAGGAGACGATTTTCCACGCTCGATCTTGTTCAGATTCGTGACATGAATGCCGAGCCTGTCAGCAAGCTCGATCTGTGAGAGGCCTTTTGCCTCGCGAATTTTTGCAATGTTTGTAAGCACTTGGGAATTATAGCGTTCAGCGCTAATATGTGAATTCGCGCCAGACGCTAATTGCGCTTGACAAATCATTAGCGTTCGCCGCTAATTATCGGCATGAAACTCCGCGACTGGCGCATTCGGGAAACTAAGACCCTTAAGGACGTGGCCGAGATGCTCGGCGTCGGCCAAGGTGCAAACCCGTCTCGCCGAGTGCAGCGTATCGAGACCGGCGAAGCACCGGTCGATGCCATTTTGGCGGATAAGATCGTCTCGATGTGCGGCGGCGATGTCACGCTACAGGACCTCAACGATACGCGTCGGGAGTTCCTGGCCGCAGCAAGCGAGGCCGCCGAATGAGCGCCTCAGTGCCCGCCTTTTGCCAGGCTGCTACGCCCGTCGGCGAGCAGCTTCCGAAAAACCTCGTTGCTCATGACGAAGTGCCCAACAGCATGTCGTTCGGATCGCTGCCCGCCGTCGGCGGTCGCGAAGCCGACGATGTGCACCATCGAGTCGTCAACCACGACTCTTACTTCGCCGACGAACAGGGCTGGATTGATCATTCGCTCTTCCTCCCGGAGTGTTTTTCTTTTGGCAAACGTCAAAGAAAACACGGAAGGATACAGGCTGATACATGTCAGTGTGAGGCCAGCACTGCTTTTCGCAGTAATGGTTTCCAACTCATTTCAATGCTTGCTTCGGCCGACTTTTCGGCCGTCGGAAACGAGACCTTTGAACACCTTGACAGGCATCGCAATTCGCGCCTGAAGCCTGGCCTCCTGCTGCTGACCACCAAACGCGGGCAGCTCCGTCCAGAAGAGCAGGCGCACGATACTTTCCTCGACGACCTGAATAGCGCAGCCGGTCACAAAAAGACTGGGAAGCGGTTCGGGTTCGGTGAGTTTCGGCGTTTCGCCGTGGCCGTCGGTGGTCATTTCCTGGAATCCCTATCAACAGCATTCGTTTCGCGCGTCACCCCAACGCCGCGCGATTGCCGGCGTCCCTGCGCCGGCATGGTGGGCCTGTCTGTCCCGTCTGGCATGGCCCACCACTCTTTTTCGTCCGGCCGTTCATTGTCGTCTCCGCATTCCGTCGCTGGAAATGGAGATAGCAATGACCGGCGACACGGACTTGGAAACTTCGAGCGCGAGCTTGGAAAATCTTACCAAGGCCCACGGCGGGCCGAGGTCGGGC
The DNA here is from genome assembly GCF_053848025.1 of Mesorhizobium sp. 128a. Taxonomy (NCBI): domain Bacteria; kingdom Pseudomonadati; phylum Pseudomonadota; class Alphaproteobacteria; order Hyphomicrobiales; family Phyllobacteriaceae; genus Mesorhizobium; species Mesorhizobium sp. 128a. The sequence continues at coordinate 26,141 of NZ_JBSPKY010000012.1, forward strand.
GGTGGCATCATGTCTAGCGTTGCCAACGCCTACTCCGCCGACAACAGATCACCGCGGGACGTCATTCGCGACGTCGGCGAACTGCTGTTGCCGAAGGCGCCGGCTCGCTACCAGTACGAGCCGATCTACAAACGGCTGCTCAAGGCAGTGCCGGAGAAATTCCGCGGCAAGGTGACGCCTCGGCGAGTCCGGGCGATCTACAACGATGACGCTCGTCGCGTCGAATGGTACGAGGTCAAGGCGCTACTCGCGATCGAGGCGCTGGAGGAGGCAAGACGTGCAAGGCTCAAACTCGCCGCCACGGCCAACCGTCTGGCAGCGCTCATTGCCGCTGAAGACGCGACTCTGGATGGCGAAGAACGTCGCGAACTGGGGCGACTCGCTGGCGCACTGGATCGCGCCGGAATCAAAGCCGACGGCGGAGACGCCCGGTGACGATTCTCCCGGACTGGACCACACTCCCGAGGTCTGAGCTCGACCGGCTGCTGCAGTGCTATTGCGAGGAAGGCCTCACCGCCTCGGCGATCGCGAAGAAGTTCCTGAACTGCAGCCGGAACTCTGTGATCTCCCGCGTCCACCGGAAGAAGTTCCAGCTCAATAACGGCAAGCCCCGCAAGGGCAAGGTGGGAAGACCACCAGCGTCGGCAGGAGCGCCACCAAAGGCGCCGAAACCAACCAAGCTCGTTCAGCAGACAAGCTCCTGGCGCGGCGCCAACAACCCGCCGGCGTCTGACTTCAAGGCGCGCGCCGAACAGCGTGCCAAATCGCCAGGCCTCCCCGCCCATCTCATCAAAGGCGAGCCGCGCCGGCCTGTCGATCTCGCCGTCGTTCCACAGTCTCTTGGCCTTAAGCTCCTCGATCTCACCGAGCGGACCTGCAAATGGCCGAACGGCGATCCCCAGGCCGAGAACTTCGGCTTCTGCGGAACCACCACAGCCGAGACCGGTCCCTACTGCCGTTACCACGCCCGCATCGCCAGTGCCCCAGCGATCCACCGATTGAGCGTCCCGAAGGGCGCCTGAGCCAGAAGGAAACCTGTATGACTGCCATTCATGAAAGGCCGAACCGTGCGACGCCATCCGAGGCGGCCTCCTTCATCGAGGAGTTCGATCGCATCGAGCAGGACCGCGAGGAACAGCTTCGCGTCCTCGACGCCGACTTCAAAGTGAAGAAGCGGGCGATCCAGAAGATCGCGAACGACGATCAGAAATCGATCCTGGAAGACGCGAAAAAGCAGGGCGTCAACAAGGGCATCATCCGCGCGCTGACCGATGCGCAGAAGCTGCGCCGCAAGGCGGAAGCGATGGCGGAGCGCGCCGACAACAAGATCGACAACCTCGAAGACGACGACCGCGACTTCGCCGTCGATATCAGGACCGCTCTTGGTGCGGATTTTGCCAGCTTCGGGCTCGGCGCCGCTGCGGTGCAGGCCGAGGACGGCGATGATGAAGATGGCGACGAAACCACCAATGCCGTCGTCGCGGCCGTCAAGGGCAGCACCAGCGAAGCCGAATGGGATCAGGCCGGCGGCGCCGCTCCGCACTGAATTGAATTCCCGCGCGAGCGGGATAGGGGCGGCGGTTTGAACGACGCCATGGATGCTGCTGGGTAAACCCGAGAAACGTCAACGTGCAGCGCCTGACCGGCCTTCGGGTCGGTCGCCCCGCCAAAACACTAAGCCCGAAACGGGTACGAGGACTTGGGATGTCGGCACCACGCATACTTGCGCTCGACGCGGCCAGGCGCATGGGTTGGGCCTACGGGCCGGCCGGCGCCTCACCGGTGTCGGGTTCGGTCGAGTGCGCCCAGGAAGGCGCCTCTCGTGGCGCCATCTTCTCTGGCGCGGGACGCTGGATCACCGCCTTTATCTCCGCGCATCCCGTCGACGTCCTCGCCATCGAGGCGCCGCTGCCCGGTTCGTTCGTCCAGGGCCAGACCAACATCAAGACCGCGACGATCCTGCTGGGCCTGCCGGCGGTTCTCGAATTCATGGCCTTCCAGCTGAAGGTCTATCGGCACATCCGGGTCAACCAGGCCTCGGTGAAGAAGCATTTTGCCGGCTCCGGCCGCGGCGACCAGAAGCAGGCCGTGATGGCGAAATGCCGGGCCCTCGGCTGGGTCAAACCTGATGACACGGATCAATCCTTCGACCGTAGCGACGCCCTCGCGGTTTGGTCCTTCATCGAAGCGGATGTGGCGCCGCGCTTCACCCAGCCTGTCGACGATCTCTTTGTCGCCTCGGAGCGCCGCAAGCGCGAGGCAGAGCAGCTCGCCTCTCGATACCAAACCCCAGCTATCCCGGAGCAATTCTGATGGACTACCGACTTGGGGTGCCGGCATGAGCTTACGCCCAACGAACGGCCGTATGCACGGCAACCACGTCTTCAGCCTGGCGCTGGCGATCGGCGTCTTCATCGCCGCCGTCGCCTTCATCATCTTCGTGATGTGCGGTGGTGCAAAGGCCCACGACGCCCTTCCAACCCAGTCGAAACCGCAAGGCTGGAGTTACCCCTTCGCCTGCTGCGCGAATTTCGATTGCCGGCAGACCAAGGTCGGCGAGGTTAAGGAGGGTCCCGATGGCTACCACACTCCGACAGGCGAGGTGGTCCCCTACGGTGACAAGCGCATCAAGGACAGCCCAGACGGCGAGTTCCACTGGTGTTCGCATCAGAGCGGGCTCGATGCCGGCAAGGCGATCTGCCTCTTTGTGCCGCCACGGGGAGCCTGACCATGGCACCGCCCCGCGCCATAGAGTTGCTGTCCTACTTCACCGGCCTCGCCCCGGTCGGGGAGCCGGTCATCATGCATCGCGTCGAGACGATGGCTGACCTCGATCTTGATCACACCACCTACACCCTTTGCCTCAACCATCTGATCGGCAGCGGCTTCGTCCGCCGCGTCGCCACGAAGTGCCTGGTCGTCCTTCGCCGGCCGGAGGAGTTCGCATGAGCCGGCATGAAACCTTCGCCGCCCCGAACCGCCGAGACCGCGAGCGCATCGAGATCCTGGAGGAGGAGAACCGTCAGCTCAAGGCGACGATCGCCAGGCTGACCGGCCGCAACGAGGCCCGCCTCGCCCGCAAGGCCTTCGACCTTACCGAGGCTGAAGCCAGCATTTTCATGATGCTGGTGACCTGCGGTGAGGCGCAATACGGCCAATTACAGGCCTCGATCTACACCGACCGCCATCTCGTCGAGCTGCTCAATCCAGACTGGGCGATCCGGTCGCACATGAAGCGGATCCGCAGAAAGACGCGCCCGCATGGCGTCGACTTCGGAACCGTGTACGGTTTCGGCTACGCTATGAGCGAGACCTGCCGTGCCAAGGCGCGTGCCATCCTGGCGAGGGCGGCTTGATGCGCGTCTTGGTCTCCGCCCCATCCCGTGAAGCAGAGCACGCGCTGCGCGCCGCGGCCGAAGGCGCCGGCTACGAATCCGCTGGCGAAACGCTTCCAAAGGATCTCTGCAGCGCGCTGTACCGCGATCCCGACGCCATCGGAGTGATCCGGGCGACGAACACCGCTTATGCAGCGGTGGTCTGCCGCGACTTCAGAGCCGCTGACGTCAAGAATCTGCTGTTCGTGCTTCTTGACGAAATGCAATGGGATAGCGGTCCCGCCGCGCTTATCCTGCGGTGTGGCGCCGATGACGTGCAACCCGCTCCCATCCACGCCGACGAGTTCGTCGCCAGGCTGAAGGCGCTGCAGCGTCGCGGCGCCTACAACGATCACCTCTTCATCAAGATGCCGGGCTGCATCTATGACGCCGCATCCGGCTTTGTCGAAGCTGGCGGCAAAAAACGCCGTCTGCCACCGGCGGAGGCCAGGCTCCTCACAACCTTGGCTCTGGATCCAAGCAAGGTCTTTTCGAAAGAGGACCTCATGGACCATCTCTACGGCGGCGAGGATGAGCCCGATCAGAAGATCATCGACGTCTTCGTCTGCAAGCTTCGTCACAAGCTCCTCGAAATGAACGGCGGCCTCGATGTCGTGCGCACCGTCTGGGGCCGTGGCTATCGGTTCGAGCCGCTGGGCTTCAAGCCGGTGTTCCGGCAGAGCGTGAGGGCGGCGCGATGAGCAAGCCAATCGCCCGCCGCAAGATCGAGCCAGGCGCTGTCATCCTGATGGGGATGCCCGGCGTATCCATGCCCGCGGAATGGCACATCGGAGAGGTTGTCTGGGTCAGCGGCGACCATGTGCTCGTCATGCAGCAGCACATTGGTGGCGCCGGCGCGCCCTACCCTTGTCTCCACGAGGCCTCCTACATCCGGGCGGTTGGGACTGTATCCGAGCTCGTCGATATTCAAACGCGCTGCCGCAGCGAGTTGAAGCCGCTGACCGACGCTGTACGCGATGCGGAGCAGGCACTGCGCGCCGCTCGTGACGCCGTTTACGCCCGGCTCGACGAGATCGCGGCCGCGGAGCCGATGCGCGATGCCGGAGGTGGCATATGAGCCTCCCCGATTGCGTCGTCTGCGATGGTCGCCGCTTCAACGATGAACGCGGCGCCCCGTTCTGCGAGCGTTGCGAGCCGCTGTTCGCCGCGCATGTCGTCTCGATGCAGACCGACCCGAAAACCGGCGAAGCTTTGGCGGTCTGTCCGTGCGGCTGGACTAGCCGACACCCGTGGTCGAAGCAGGGTCGGGAGGCGCGCGACGAGACCGTCGTTCAGCACTGGCGGTCGATCCGAAGGGCGCGTCGATGACGCGCGAGGTCAGAGACATCCTCGCCGAATGCATGCGCAGAGAGCGCTACGGGCTCATTCGGCCACTGTGGGCTCACGCCGATGACGACAGCCGCGAAGAGGTCCGCCGGCGCGCCGACCATCTTATCCGGATCCTGGCCGACTACGGGGTACGGTTCGACCAGGTTGGCGAACCCACCCCGGCGGCCACACCGACGTCAGCGACGATCGTCGCCAACCAGGTGTTCAACGCGCCGGACACCACGCGCGAGGTCTGCATCGCGGAGCGCGGGTTCTCGATCGTGACCGTCAAGGCCGACGAAACCACTGTCGAACAGACCTTCACGCTCAACGAGGCGATGCTCAACGCCGCCCTCGTCCTTTGCGGTGATCCCGCCGCGAAGACGATCAAGGATCTAGGGAAGCAGCTCGCCGCGGCCGCAGAGATTTATCGTCTCAACGCTGCGGGCATGGGTGGCGGCAAATGACAGGACCGTTGTCCACCGCGAGCCGGCAGCTCGAGGAGCTCGTCGACAGCACCAGTGACTGGGCCGTCGACCTTTTGCGCCGCACCGCCGACGACATGGCCGAGGCGCTGGACGCCGCCGCGATGCGGGATGTCGAAGGCGCAGCGGAATGGCGAAATCTCGGAAAGGAGTCGCGCTATGCAGCAACTCATTCGTGAGGCCGGGGAACGGCCGATAGATCGTCGTTTCGGAATATCATTTCCGAAGCCCGAGGCGATGGCAAAGTTGTCGCCGGCCGATCAGAAGGTCGCCGCGCTGCTCGCCCAGGAAGCTGGCGTCGCCTCGCCGGTCAAGATCGAGGAGCCGGCCGAGGAGGATGACGCGCACGCCCGGCAGACGATCGTCCCGATCGACACGACGGCGCCGGCGCGCCCACTGGGGGAAAACGACATCCGTGTCGGCTCCACATCCAAGGGTGAGCCGGTGGGCATCGATCTCCCGAAACTGATCGACGGTCGCCTCCTCATCCAGGGCAACAGCGGCGCTGGCAAGTCGATGCTGCTGCGCCGCCTTTTCGAGCAAGCCTTCGGCCGCGTCCAGCAACTGCTCATCGATCCCGACGGTGAGTTCTCGACGCTGAAGGAGCACTTCGATGTCGCGGTGCTGACGGCGGCCGACATTCGGCGCGTCGGCGGCCACGCCTTCGCGCAGCATCTTCGCGAGCACCGCTACAGCGCCGTGCTGGACCTGTCCGATGCGACTGCAGAGGACCGGCTCGATCTCGTCGCTGATCTCGCCGAAGGGCTCATGCTTGTTGGCGAGGCGTACTGGCATCCCCTCCTGGTGCTGATCGACGAAGCGCAGACGCTGGCGCCGCACTACGACACCGGCGACGTCACCGCCGACACCCGAAAGCGTTCGACGGCGATGCTTGCCGACGTGATGGGCCGCGGCCGGAAGCGTGGCATCGCCGGCGTCATCGCGACGCAGCGTCTCGCCGAAACCGCGAAGGCTGTGGTTTCGAAGGCCACCAACATTGTTGTCGGCCGCACCATCTTCGATCGCGACCTCGAGAGGGCCGGCTCGCTGCTCGGCTTCACGCTCGGCCACAGCCGCGCGCTGCGCACGCTCGCCGACGGCGAGTTCCTGGCGATCGGCCCTGCAATCGCCGGACCTCGGAGGGTCCGCTTCAAGGCTGGGGCCGTGCTGTCGCGGCACAAGGGCGCCGCGCCGGTCGTCATTGCCCCGCCGACGATATCGGCCGCTGATGCCGCCGCGATGCTGATGGCGGTACCGGATGCCAGGAAAGAAACGCCGGCGGCTGCAGTTGAGCCCGACACCACGACAAATAATCGGCGCGGCTGGAGTGAATCGGACGATGCCATAGTGCGGGACAGCTTCACCAAGGGCCTGAAGCTATCCCAGGTTGCGGCGTTACTGATCGCCAACGGCGGAGCCGCCCGATCTCTCGGTGCCATCTCAGTGCGAGGCCAGACGCTGGGCATCAAGAACACCCGCACCGTCGGCGGATGGACGGACGAGGAATATCAATTCGTTCTTGATGGATATGAGGCCGGCGCCGCGATCGCCGACATCCGCAAGAGCCTCACCGCTGCTGGCTTTGATCGCTCCTTCGGCGCCATTCAGATGGCAGCAATCAAACTCGGCGTCTCCGGTTCGCGCGTCAATCTCTGGACTGAGGAAGAGACCAGAATCGCGCTGGCTGGCCTCGCCGCTGGGAAGACCCACACCGACGTGCTGCTCGATCTGAAGGCCGCCGGATACATCCGTGGACCGACAGCGCTTCACAAGTTCTCGACGAAGCATGGTGTGGTCCGGAAGCGCGATGCCTACACTGAGGCCGAGAATGAGATCATTCGGGCCCGCAAGGCCGAGGGTAAGTCGGTCAAGGAGATCTGCGCGGAGCTTGGCCGCACCGAGAGTTCGGTCGCCGCGCAGTCCAGCAAGCTCGGCATCAAGCAGCGCCGCCCTTGGACCGAGGAAGAACGTCAAATCCTCGTCGACTATCAAGCCGAAGGCAAGAAGCTGAAGGAGGCCGCCGAAAGGATCGGCCGCCCCTATGCAAACGTCGCGGCCGAGGCGCACCGCATGGGCGTCTCCTTCCTGAAACCGACAGCCGAAAGGACACCGACATGACCACCACCACGATTCCGCTTGCCGAGATCGAGCCCGACGAAGCCATCAATGCGCGCCGCTCGCGTACCGACGAGGGCATCGAGGAGCTGAAGGCCTCGATCCGGGCCCACGGTCTCATCCAGGCGCTGCGCGTCCGTCATGACGCCGAGACCGGTAAGCACAAGATCATCGCAGGCCATCGCCGTCATCGCGTCCTGTGCGAGCTCGCCACCGATGGCGACACCGCCGGTGGTGTCCCGGTGACGCCATCTTTCGCAGTGCCCGTAATCATGGGCGACGTCGACGACACCACGGCGCGCGAGCTTAGCCAGGCTGAGAACCTGATCCGCCTCCCCCAGCATGAAGCCGATACCTACGAAACTTTCCGCGAGCTCGCCGATCGCGGGCTCGATGAAGGCCAGATCGCGGCGCGGTTCGGTATCGAACCGAAGCGGGTGCGGCGCATGCTGGCCTTGGGCAGGCTGTCTCCACTCGTTCTCGATTGGTGGCGGGGCGAGGAACGTAGCTCAGAAGCTTTTGCGACAGTCTGCGCCTTCACGTTGGCGCCCTCGATCGAGGACCAAGAGAAGCTGTTCAAGAAGTTGAGCAAGCAGGGTGATGTCCGCGCCTGGGCGGTGAAACGCGCTCTGGGCGCCGACAACCATGAGGCCGCAAGGGCGATCAAGATCGCGGGTCTCGAGGCGTACAAGGCCGCCGGAGGTCGCTACACGCAGGACCTCTTCGGCGACAACCACGTCATCGCCGATCCAGAGATCGCGCAGCAGGTCGCAAACGACAAACTCAAGGCAGTTCTCGATGGACTGCAGCAAGAGGGCTGGTCATGGGTCAGCACGGCAGGCGAGCTTCCCTACAACTGGCACTACAGCTGGTCGAAAGAGAAACCCTCCGACGGAAAGACGACGGCCGACGAAAAGAAACAGATCAAGAAGCTGGAAAAGGCCGACGCCAAGGGAGATGACGCCGCCGCCGATCAGCTCGCCACGCTGCGTAAGGCAATCGCGGATCGTCAGTGGACTCCGGATCAACTCGCAAAGGCTGGCGCCGTGCTCGAAATTGGGCATCACGGCGATCTCAAAATCACGCGTGGTGTAGTGAAACCAGCCGCACCGAGGAAGGTGGCGGCCGACGGCAAGCCAGCCGAGAAGGGTCCGCCGGCGATCTCCAATGCGCTGCATGACAGGCTGAGCATCCAAGCCACCCTGGCGGTTCGAACTGCCCTGAAGGAAGAGCGGCGTCTCGGCCTCGTCGCTCTTTTGGCTGGCTTCTTGGCGCACCGGCACCTCCATACCGACAGTCCCGTGCGGGTCTATCACGATGGATTCCGGCGGACCGGAGGCGTCGAGAAAGAAAGCTTTGCTTCCGCATTCGCGCGTCTCTCCGCGATGTCCGACGCGGAACTATTCGCGGTGGCGGCGGGCTGCGCGGCCGAGGCAGTGCACATGGAGCGTCCCTATGTCGGGAAGCCGCCGTTTGACGCAAACTCTTCGCCGCTGGCCGCCGCGATCGATGCGGCTCGCATGACTGCCGCCTTGCAAGAAAGCTTCGATGCCTCCGACTATTTTAACGGTGCCTCGAAACCCTTCGTCATCCAGGCGATCCGTGAAGCCCTCAACGACGATGAGGCGCGCAAGGCGGAAAAGCTGAAGAAGCCGGATCTCGTCGCCTTTGCGCTGGCCAACGTGCCGAAAACGGGATGGCTGCCGCCGGAGCTGCGCGCGCCGACCTACAGCGGTCCCGGCGAGGCACCAAAGCTGATCGAGGCGCCGCCAACGGAGCCTGATGTCGACGATCTCGCCGACGAGGACGTCGAAGAAGACGAGGCCGCCTGACCAATGGGCCAAGCCATCGACTTCCCAGGCAGCAATACGATGCTCGGCGCCCCAGCAGGCGCCGAGAACGTCGACGACATGCATACCTTCACCAATGGGCATTGCAGCGTGTCGTGCTGGATCTTCACGCAGGAGGAGCTCGACGAGATCGCGCGCACCGGCAAGGTGTTCGTGAGCGTGCTCTCCGGCCGGACGCAACCGCCGATCTTCCTCTCCTCCGAAAGCGTGATGCGTGGCTTCCTTGTCGACTACGGCGGGACGTGGAAGGTGACGCAATGATCCTCGATTTCAGCAACGAGATCGATGAGGCACTGTCAGCCATCAGTGTCACCGGCCTTACATCGCAGCAGACAATGGCGCTGGCCGTGGTGTTCGCGAAGGTGCTCGATCGTGGCATGGCGGCGGAACGTCGGCGCATCCTCGACATCATCGCGCGCAAGGCGCTGAACGCCGCTGAGCTGCGCGCCGAGATCGCGAGGCCGGTGCGATGACCGTCCTCTACATCACAAGGACTCCCACCGCCGAGAATTGGGCGTGGACCAAAGCCACCGATTATCTCGCGAAGGTCGTCTACGAGCCGGAGCCGCGCGCGCCGGTCAAGACAGGCCTGCTCGATGCCTCCGGAACCCCGATCTATCGGCTTGAGGACAGGCAATCGGCCGGCTTTATTGATTGGAGGCGCACTTGAACGAGGTCAACGCCCGCGCCCGCAAGACGCCGATCGGCTGGATAGGCGAGCTCCGCAAGGTGCACCGCTCCGACTACGAACCATATTGCGAGAATGGCGTCGCCATCGTGTTCGCCACCGAGAACGAAGCCGAGGTTGCCGCCTGGCGGGCGCTGCGCGCTCACCTGCAGGCCGCCATCGTTGGATCTGGCGACAAAGCATCGGCGGCGCTGAGTGTCGCCGAGGAGAAGTTCGGCAAGTTGCTGCGCGGTGGCGGCAAGACCGTGGCGGTGGAACGCCGATGACGAAGGGACCGGAATTCAAGACCGAAGCCGAATTGTGCACCGCCTTTGTCGCCGCGATCCCGAAGGGCTGGACCGCCTATGCCGAAACCGCGGGCTACGACATCCTGCTGGTGCGCGATGCCGACGGCCTGCAGATCGGTGTCGAGGCAAAACTTAGGCTCAACGCTGAGGTCGTACTGCAGGCGTCGAAGGAATGGGGATACAACCCCCAGATACCGGCCCCTGATTTTCGCGCCGCGCTCGTCCCTGCCGGGAAGCACGTCGGCGGCATGGCCGAGATCTGCGCCATGCTGGGGATCACCGTGATCAGCATGACGCATCCGCAGGACCACACCGAGAGTCGTTACGGGTGGCGGCCGCCGGCGTTCCGGCCCGATCTGCCGGACAAGAACACGAACCAGTATTGGAGCGGCAAGGAGCACGACTGGTATGATCGCTGCCCCGCGGCGAGATGCACCCTCCCCGACTACGTTCCTGATGTCGGCGCCGGCCACCCCGCACCGGTGGCGCTGACGAACTGGAAAATCCGGGCGATCAAGCTGCTGATCATCATGGAACGCCGCGGCTACGTCACCAAGGCGGATTTCAAGCACGTCAAGATTGATCCCAGCCGCTGGACGCGGGACTGGCTGGAGCGAGGTGTCGAACGCGGCCAGTTCGTCATTGGCAAATACACGCCGGATCTGAAGGCGCAGCATCCCACCAACTGGGCCCAGATAGAAGCCGACTTTGAGAAATGGAAGCCGTCGGACGAGGTGGCGGCATAGCATGTCAGCAGAGGAATTCTCCCGGCTGCTCGCGCAGCATATCGAGCCAGTGGCAAGGATGCTGCTGGGGGAACCAAACCCGCACCTTTCGAAGCCTGGCGTCGAGCTCCGTTGGGGCAACGGCGGATCAATGTCCGTCGACCTGCAGAAGGGCGTCGCCTTCGACCACCAGGACAACGAAGGCGGCGGCACGCTTTGGATGCTGGGCAAGCTGCAGGGCCTCAGCGAAGGCGAAGGTGTGGACTGGCTGCGCGACAATGGCTTCGAGCTGCCAGCGCGCCCCGCCCAGGCCGGCAGCAACCAGAACGCCGGTCCGGGCAAGAAGGAAACCGTTGCGACCTGGGATTACACCGATCGTGATGGCGACCCCATCTTCCAGGTCGCCCGCGTGCAGTACCGCATGCCGGACGGCTGCTGGAGGCTGAACAAGCACGGCAAGATCGAGAAGACCTTCGTACAGCGTCGCCGCTTCGAGGATGAAGCCGACGTCTGGATCAACGGGCTGCTCGACGACGAATACATGCGAAAGGGGCCAGGCCAGAACTGGGCCCGCTATTCGAAGGCCAACTTCGAGAAATGGAAGATGACGGAGCGTCGCCACTTCCCCAGCGTCGGTGAGCTCCCCCTCTACAGGCTGCCCGAGGTCCTCGACGCCATCGCGATGGGCCAAGCCATCCACATCGTCGAGGGGGAAAAAAAGGCTGATGAGCTCTGGAAGGTCGGTATCGCGGCGACCTGCAATGCCGGCGGCTCCAAGAAATGGGCGCCTCATTACAACGAGATCCTCCGCGGCGCCCATATCGTTATGATCCCCGACAACGATGATGTCGGCCGCGTCCATATGGCATTGGTGGGTTCGCAGCTGCGGCCGGTGGCGGCTTCGGTCAGGATCCTCGACATCCGCACGTTCTGGCCGGAAGCCCCGGACAAGGGCGACATCTGGGACTGGGCGCAGACCGGGGCGGATGTCGCCACCCTCTACGACATCGTCGACACCTATTCGAAGCCATGGACGAAGGAACTCCCGAAGTCGCGCTTCAACGCGGTGCCCTTTGCCCGCATCGATGAACCCGGGCAGGAGCACGAATATCTCATCTTCGAGATCCTCACCCGGCATGAGGTCGCCGTGATCTATGGCGAATCCGGATCGGGGAAAAGCTTCGAAGCCATCGACCTCGGCATGGCGGTCTGTCGTGGGGTCTCATTCAACGGTCGTGCCGTCAAGCGCGGCGGCGTCGTCTACCAGGCCGGCGAAGGCGGCATAGGGGTGAAGAAACGCATCCGGGCGTACCGGCAGACCTATATGGACAAGGAAGAAAACCCTGATTTCATCCTGCTGCCGGCGCGGGTCGACCTCTTCGCGAAGTCGGAGGACCCCGAAGACATCGCAACCTCCCGCGGCACCGATGCGCTCATCGCCGAGATCAAGGCCTGGGCGGATACCTTCTCATCATCGCTTGAGCTCGTCGTCATCGATACCTTGGCGACGGCGACGCCAGGCGCCAACGAGAACGCCTCGACGGACATGTCGGTGGTGCTCAACAACCTCGAGCGCATCCGTGACGAATGCAAGACAGCGGTGTTGATGGTCCACCACAAGCCGCGGAACGGGAATAACCCGCGCGGGCACTCCTCGCTGTTCGCTAACGTCGACAACGCGATCGAGTTGGAGATCACATCAAGGGTCGACGTCACCGCCCGGGACGACGGCTCCCAGCTGATCCGCCAGATCCATCGCGCCACTGTGCAGAAGAACAAGGACGGCGAACGCGGTCACGGCTGGGACTTCATCCTCAAGCAGGTTGTCCTCGGGAAGCGACCAACTGGTGAATTGCTCACCAGCGTGGTTTGCGCCGCGCCGGGTGGGCAATCCCCTGAAGGCGGCGACGACAATCGTCTCAGCGATCAGCAAAAGATCGCGATGACAGCGCTAATCAAGGCGCTCGAGGAGTACGGTGAGGCGCCGTCGCCGATGCTCAAGCTGCCGCGAAGCATCACCCGGGTGGTCCGCATGGGGTATTGGCGGCAGGAATACGCGGCGATCAGCCTGGTGGACGACGAGGATCCGAAGAAGAAGTCGGAGCGCATCAAGAAGGGGCTCCAACGCGCAGGCGAACGCTTTCTGGGCGCACGATGGATCGGTCGCGCCGAACCGTATGTCTGGCTCACCGGCAAGCCAGTTCCAGGCTTCAAGCGCGCTTCGGATACCGCGTACGTGGCCGAACCGGAGCCCATCAGCGCCGGCATGGCTGACGTCATCGATGGGGATATCCAGCTGTGATGTCGATGTCCCGTAAATGTCCCCTCGCAGATTTTGGCGCTACACAACGAAAAGCCTTGCAGCATAAGGCGTGCGGCAGGTTTCGCGCCGATGCCGGGACGAGTCAGTTACAGAACGTTTGTCCCGCAAATGTCCCGCTACGGGCTGTTTCTGTCCCGCTGATGTCCCGTTGTGGGGAGGCGAGATGACCGCCGATTTTCGCATCGAGGCTATCGCGATCGGCAACAGCTATGTCGCCGCCTACAGGCGTGCCGGGGAACCCGACCAGCTGCTCGACGGTGCTGATGGGAAACCCGAACGTTTCGCCTCGGCATTTGACGCGGTGCGCGCCGCCAAGGCTGCTTTGGTATTCAAGCCGCCGACAGAGACTGAGGAGGATCTCCTCGGCTCGAGGCGCTTCCACGAGGCCCGAGCCGCCGCTGAAGCAGCCCTGCAGATCGAGACACTCGGTGGCGTCGTCATCGATGGCCGGGTCATCCCAGTGGAGGTGCGGAAGCGATGAGACATCACCGCTGCGACATCTGGCGCGTCGCCGAACAATGCGGGGTTCGCCTCGTCGATCCTGACGCCCATGCGTGGCGCCGTGACCGGCGGCCGCGCGAATGCTTCGCGAAGAAGACGCTGAAGAAGATCGGCCAACGTCACGGTGAGGCCCACCTCGCGCTAACGCTCCGCCTGATTGTGGAGACCTACGGGAACGCCACCGAGCTCTACAGTGAGACGATCCAGGCGGTTTCAGCCCTGCTTGCCGATCCCGCCATCGAAGCCAGAGGCGGCGCCCTATTCGAGCAATTCGATCGGATCGACCTCGGAGACCTCCGCCGGCAGGCCAAGGCCTTGGAGGTCGGACTGCCGCTGACCCACGTGATGCGTGTGCTGCTGGCGATTAGGCTGCAGGATGATGTATTCTCAACGATGAATAGGATTGGGACCGCAGCTTGAGTGCATGGACCGCCAAAGCCGTCGAATACCGCGTCCTCGACGCCGCCGAAACCCTCATGCTGTCGCCGAACACCTACATCGGCGGCGGCGGCAACGGCTGGCCCGACTATATCCCGCACTACCCCAGGGCGATGAAGGTCAAGATCAGGCCTTCACCAGGCGCGCTGACAAAAATGATGGAAACCTGGGGGTGGATCAACGCGTTACCGTCGGAGAGCGACCGCAAGCTGCTGTACGCGTGGGCATGGACAAAGACGCGCAAAGGGCGCTTCCTCGACGACTTCGCTTCTCGCGAAGGGATAAAAACCCGAACGCTCCGATATGCGATAACCCGCATCTGCCAAGGCATCGCGGATCAATTGCAGCAACGCCAAGTCCCCTGCTTCGAGCAAGCCGTTGACGACGTTGCCGAAATCGAGCCAGAAACCGCGTCACAAACGGTATCTTCCGGTAATTCTGGAACCACCTCCGATGGCCTGATCACCGCTTACATCGAGCCCGGCGCGAAGCCGCGGTTTCCTACCCCAGCCGAGATCGAGGCGCTGGCGAAACGCTTGGCCAAGGCGAACAAGCTGAGGGCGAAAAAGGCTAAAACCGCCGCATAGGGTTGCCGTCGTGCTTCTCGTGCCGGAACTTGGATGGGTTTTCCTTCATCGCGGCCCAGATATGGTCTGGGATAACATGCGGCCAGCTTATGGCGGCGTGCTGTCCACTCCCTTCCAGCACCAGGCCCTTTGCGATCAGACCGACAAAGCGCCCTTCCGCGAACGGGTATGGAAATGCCTGCATGTTTGACGTGAAGAGGTAGGACATCAGTGCCTGTTCGTTCTCGGGCAGGTTGTTGAGCATCTCGACCTGGTTGTTGCGGTAGATGCGGGTCCTGTTCCACTTCAGGCCCCACGCGGCGAGTCGCCCGATGGCCTGGAGCAACGACACGATACAGCTGCCGGCAGCGAATGCGGCGACAACGAACAGCACCGTAAGCATCCACGCTGGAATGCCGGCCGCATAGCTGACGCCATGCGCGTTTGCCGCGAGGATCGCCGCCGACCCGATCAGCGCCGTCAACGCCACAGGCCAAGCAACAGCCAAGGCCTCCATGAAGTCTTTCAGGGTCGGCATATCTCACTCCCGCTTATCGGCCACGAATCATCATGGCGCCTCCAGAGGTCAAGCGAAATCGCCGCCGCTAGCGTGACATCGTCGGGGACATAGGCGCCGGCGCCACCACCCGCAAACCCTTATCCTTCCGTCGCCAGCGGGACATCCAGCGGGACAAGAGCGGGACATTGCGGGACATCCGGACGCCGACACAATTCGTGATTTCCCTCAACGCCCTGTTTTCATGCACTTTCTCGCGGCTCCCCTCCCTCGCGTAGACGCCAAGTCCTGATCTGCTCAGCCCTACGGCGAGCGCCTCCGGCGCGCAGCCGCCAACGTAGAGCTCTGACACATCAAGGTCAGCTCTATAAGTAAAGTACCCTCTTCGCATTTGAGCGCGAGCTGTCGCTCGCTCAACGTCGCAAGGGGCATCAGCCTTCATCAAGGTCGGCACCTCTCTCATGGCAAAGACCATCGGTCCCCAGGTCAGGCAGATCGACCAACGTACTGCTCGACCTATCGAGAAGAAGGTCGACGCCGAGCTCCTCACCCCGGAGCATAGAGCCTGGCGTGACCAGGTTATGCGTCGTGCCAACTACAGATGCGAGGCCATCGAGAATGGTCGACGTTGTCATATCTCAGCACCATCAAGGCTGTTCGCCGATCACATCCGTGAACGCAAGGATGGTGGTGCACCCCTCGATGTCACCAATGGGCAGTGCCTCTGTGGTCGACACCACAGCCTCAAAACCGCGGCGGCTCGAGCGGAACGGATGAGGCGATAGAGGGGGGGACTCGATCTCTGGGGCGATCCGGGGGTCGAACCGCCCGGGGCTCACGTTCACAAAATTTTTCGGCGTGACCAGAATTTCGGGGAATTTTTGAAAAATGGCCGAAAAACCTCGAAAAGTCAATCCATTGAGGGCTTCCTGAAGCAATGGCAAGAGGTGGACGGCCGGCATGGAAGCCCACGGCACGCATTCGGCGCACCGTTGAGGAGATGCGCAGCTGCGGCGAGAGCGAGAACGTCATCGCCAAATCGCTGAAGATCGACGTCGACACGTTGCGGAAGCACTGCGCCGAGGAACTCGACAACGGATTCTCGAACCGGCGCCGTGAGGTTATCGGGATGCTCTACAAGAGCGCGCGCGGCGGCAACGTCACCGCGCAGAAGCGCCTCGAGGAGATGACGCGTCTCGCCGGCGCCGCGGCTGAGTTCGACGCCAGGCAGAAAGAGACCGGTGCCACTCCGGTGACGCGGCCGGCTCGTTCGGCCAAGTTGGGCAAGAAAGAGATCCAGCAGGAAGAGGCCCTCAACGCCGGCCTCAACTCTGAATGGGGCGAGGATCTCGCCCCGCTCGCCGGAACGAAGCCGAACTGATGACCTGGTCGACGGCGTGCCTCGATTGGGAGGCACGCATCACGGCCGGGAAAAGCCTGATCCCGGACGGACTGCCGATCGACGAAGCGCGCGCCGCGAAGGCGCTGCGCATCTTCAAGCGTCTCAGGGTCTCCGACATCCCGGGGAAACCGACGCTCGGCGAGGTTTGCCCGGACTGGATCTTCGGGCTGGTGCGCGTCGTCTTCGGCGCCTTCGACAGCGAGCGCAAACGCCAGCTGATCCGAGAGTTCCTCGTCCTCATCGCCAAAAAGAACGCGAAGTCGACGATCGCCGCCGGCATCATGGTGACGGCGCTGATCATGAACGAACGTGCGATGGGAGAATATCTCATCCTGGCGCCGACAAAGGACGTCGCCGACAACAGCTTTATCCCTGCCTACGGGATGATCAAGAACGATCCCGCGCTACTGCAGCGGTTCAAGCCCAGCGACAGCACCCGGGAGATCGAGAACCGTCTCGATGGTTCGATCTTGGCGGTGAAGTCGGCCGATGCCGACGTCGTCGGCGGCCAGAAGGCGATCAGCATCTTCGTCGACGAGCTCTGGCTGTTCGGCAAGAAGGCATCGGCCGCCAACATCCTCTCCGAAGCGACAGGCTCGCATGCGTCGCGCCCGGAAGGGTTTGTGATCTATGCGTCAACGCATAGCGATGAGCCGCCGACAGGCGTGTTCAGTCAAAAGCTGCTTTACCACCGCGGCATCCGGGACGGGAAGATCGACGATCCGACCACGCTGCCCCTGCTCTACGAGTATCCGAAGGGCTTGGTCGACAAAAAGCCGTGGCAGGATCGCGAGACCTGGCACATCCCGAACCCGAGCTTGGGATATTCGGTGGACGAGGAATGGCTGACCACCGAGCTCAGAAAGAAGGAGCTCGAAGGATCGGCCGCGCTGAGCCTGTTCGTTTCGAAGCATTTCAATGTTGAGGCCGGCCTCGGTCTAAAGTCCGACAACTGGGCCGGCGCCGAATTCTGGCTCGGCAATCCGGAACGCGGCGTCTCAAATGTCGACCGCACGTTGACGCTCCAGGAGCTGATCCGGCGATCGGAAGTCATTGTGATCGGGATTGATGGCGGCGGTCTCGACGACCTTCTCGGGCTGGCCGTCCTCGGCCGTGAAGCCGAGGAGACCGAGGTCACGATTGAGGCCGACGGTGTCTCCACCATCCAGCGCGTGAAACGCCTGCTGTTGTGGTCGCATGCCTGGGCGCACGAAATCGTCAAGCTGCGCCGCACCGAGATCGCATCGAAGCTCGATCAGCTCGCCGGACTGAAACAACTGACTTTCGTGAAGCTGCCGGGCCAGGACGTCTTCGAACTCGCCGGGATTGTGACCGAGATCGAGGCCTCGGGGTTGCTCGCTGGTGAAAACTCGATCGGGGTCGACAGTTTCGGTGTCGCCGCGATCACGAAGGCGCTGACAGGCGGCGATGACGCCATCGAGAAGGAACGCATCGTCGGTATCTCGCAGGGCTGGAAGCTGAACGGCGCCATCAAGGACACCGAACGCGACCTCGCCGGCGGGGTCCTCATCCATCCCGGCCTGGAACTGATGAATTTCGCGGTTGGCAACGCCAAGATCGTTCCCCGCGGCAATGCGATCTCGATCGATAAGCAGGTCTCCGGTTCCGCCAAGATCGATCCGCTCATGGCGGCACTACACGCCAAGGTCCTCATGGGCCTCAACCCGGAGCCCGCCGGGACCGCTGAAATCTTTGCGCTCTGAAAGGCGACAGAATGAGATCGGTACCCCTGATCCCGCGCCGTTCGGAGGCGTCCATAAGCGCGCCTGCCGTCGATGACGAGGGGAAGGCTGTCGATTTCTCGCCCGAGATGTGGGCGGCGATCAACGGTGGCTGGGGCTTGCCAACGAAATCGGGGCAGCAGGTCTCAACCTCGGTCGGCTTGCAGACGACCTCGTTTCATCGCGGGATCCTCGTCATCGCCGAGGGCATCGCCCAGCTGCCGAACGAGCTCCATCAGCGCGTCGGCAAGGGAACGAAGCCTGCCGTTGACCACCCCGCGTACGATATCCTGCTGCACCGCGCGAACAACCTGCAGGACGCCTTCCAGTTCTGGCGCACCACGCTGATGCACGCCGCTGGCGCCGGTAATGGCGTCTCCTACAAGGTCATGGTCAACGGCCAGTTGAAGGAACTCATTCCGATCCGGCCGGAGTGCGTCTCCATCAACCTGCCGAACCAGTTCAATTTCGTCACCTATGACCTAACCTTCGAGGGCGGTGGGTTCGCCACGGTTGGCTCCGACCAGGTGTTGCATATCTCCGGGCCGGCGTGGTCGCCATACAAAGGGCTCGACCCAGCCGTCATCGGTCGTGAGGCCATCGGTCTCGCTCGATCGGCGGAGGAAACCCACGCGCAGCTACACCGAAACGGCGCGCGCCCGAGTGGGGCGCTCGAATCCGATCTGAAGCTGAACAAGGCCCAGATCGATATCCTGCGCAACCAGTGGCAGGAGAGTTTCGGTGGGGTCGCCAATACCGGTAAAACCCCGGTGCTCGCCGGCGGGCTGAAATGGAAGCAGATCGCCCAATCGGGCGTCGACGCCGAACACCTCGACACCCGGAAATTTCAGATCGAGGAGATCGCCCGACTTCTCGGCGTCTTCCCGATCATGCTGGGCCACGCAGGCGACCAGTCGCCGACTTTCGCCAGCGCTGATGCCTTCCTGGAGGCACACGTCCGCTTCACGCTGCAGCCCTGGATCAAGGCGATCCGTTCCGCGGTGGAAACCCAGATCCTCACCAAGGAGGAACGAGCGGAAGGCTTCTACTGCCGCATCGACACCTCGGAACTGCTCCGCGGTTCGCTGAAGGACCGCACCGATTATTACAAGGCGGGTCTCGGTACCAACTCGTCGCCTGGCTGGCTGAAACCTAACGAGGTCCGCGAGGACGACGGATGGAATCCGGACGACGATCCGAAGATGGACGAGGTCTGGCAGCCCGCGACGATGGCACCGGCCGGTCAGCAGCCGCCCGGTCCCGCGGAGACCAAGGCGACACCGCGGTCGCTGTATGTCTGTCGGAAGTTGTTGAATACCGACGCCTTCCTGAAATGGGCGCACGGCCAGGGCTTCAAAAACACGCTGCCAGCCGACGAGCTCCACGTCACGATCGCGTATAGCCGGGCGCGGATCGATTGGCTGACCGTCGGTGAGAATTGGGTGCAGAACCCGAAGGGTACGCTGACGATCGCGCCTGGCGGCCCGCGCGTCGTCGAGGCCTTGGGCAAGGATGGCGCCGCCGTCGCGCTGCTCTTTGCGTCGACCGACCTCTCGTGGCGCCACATGGCGATCCGGGAGGCCGGCGCCTCGTTCGATTGGCCGGAGTACCAGCCTCACGTCACGATCACGATGGATGCCGCCGGCGTCGACCTCGGCAAGGTTGAGCCATACCGCGGCGAGCTCGTCTTCGGGCCGGAGATCTTCGAGGAAATCGACCTCAAACCGCAAGACCGCGCCGACAGCGGCCAAGCTACGGAGTGACCTGATATGGAAATCGGCTGCATCGGCGCGCCGTTCGAGTTCAAGTTCGCGGACGACAGCGCTCCTCGCGGGTCCTTCGAGGGCTACGCTTCTGTTTTCGGAAACATCGATAGCCACGGCGATGTCGTGGAGCCCGGCGCTTTCGCGAAATCATTGCTCGACCGCCAGCGGGAGGGTCGCGGGCTGCCACCGATGTACAAGATGCATGGCGCGATGACCGGCAACCGTCATGAGCCGATTGGCGTCTGGGACGCGATGTCGGAAGATCCGAATGGCCTGCATGTCAAAGGGCGCCTGATTGGTCTCGACACCGAACAGGGGAAGTGGAACGAAGCCCAGGCTCGCGAAGGAGGCCTCAAGGGTCTCTCCATCGGTTATCGGGTCCCGCCGAACGGTTCAAAGAAGGGCAGCGATCGTCCGGGGGAGCCGAAACGGTTCATCAAGACCGCCATTCTGCGAGAGGTTTCCCTTGTCGACGATCAGTCAAATGCTCTCGCAAGGATCTATGCGATGAAGGCGGCCGCCGACGAGGAGAGCTTCGCCGACGAGATTAAAACCATCCGTGAATTTGAGGACTTCCTACGGGATGTAGGCGGTTTCTCGAACAGTGCCGCCAAGGCAATTGCCGCTGGCGGTTTCAAAGCTCAACTGGACCCTCGGGATGAGGACAGGGAAAGCGTCGTCGCGGCCATCATTTCTGAGGCCGCCAACCGCATCCGGGCTCTTTAGGCCCTTCATTCAACGAGGACGATCCAATGAAAATCTCCACCATGCTCATGGTGGCGAGCGCGATTGCGCTTGCTGCCGTCGCCCTGATCGCGCCCGACGCCGTCGCCGCGGTCCTCGCATTCGCTCATCCCGCCCATGATGGCGGCTCCGGCATGATGATCGCGTCCGCGGCGGCCGCGGCGATCGATCCGGAGGAGCTCAAGAAGGCGATCAGCCCTGTGATGACCGCCTTCGAGGAGTTCAAGACCACCAACGACAACCGGCTCAAGGAAATCGAGAAGAAGGGGGCCGCCGACGTCATCACGACGGAGAAGCTCTCCAAGATCGAGACCACCCTCCAGCAGTACGAAAGTCTCAATCAGAAGCTGACCATGGCCGAGCAGCAGGCGAAGGCCGCCAAGGAGGCGTCGGAGCGCATCGAAGTCGCGATGTCCAGGCTTCCCGCCAACGATCGCGCCCGCAAGGATGGCGACGAAGCCAAGGTGATGTTCAACAACTGGGCGAAGGCTGTTGTCCGCGCTCATGCGGTTGGCGTCCTCAATCTCTCCGCCGACGAACAGAAGATCCTGGCGGACGTCACCAACGAGGCCAAGGCGCTCAATATCGGCACCGACACCGCCGGCGGCTATTTGGCCCCGACCGAATATGTCGCGGAGATCATCAAGGCGGTTACCTTGTCCAGCCCGGCACGCGGCATCGTCCGTGTCCGCAACACCGCCAATAAGTCGATCCAGATCCCGAAGCGCACCGGCCAGTTCGCGGCGCGGCGCGTCACGGAACAGGGCACCAAGACCGAAACCACCGGTCTGACCTACGGTCTCGAGGAGCTCAACGCTCCTGAGATGTATGCCCTGATCGACATCTCCAACCAGATGCTCGAGGACGCCGCTTTCGACATGGAAGCGGAGATCCGCGAGGAGTCCGCGGAGCAGTTCGCCGTCAAGGAAGGCGCCGAATTCGTCTCCGGCACCGGCATCGGGGAATACGAGGGCATCCTCACCAACGGGTCGGTGGCGGAAACTGTCTCGGGTACGGCGGCAACCATCGCGGACAGCGACGGCCAGGCCAACGGTCTGCTCACCCTGAAGCATGCGATCAAGACCGCCTACGCCGCCAACGCGACGTGGATCCTGAACCGCACCACAATCGGCGCGGTGCGCAAGCTCAAGGATGCCCAGAAGAACTACATCTGGATGCCGGGCATCGCCCAGGGCAAGCCGAATGCGATCGATGGCGATCCCTATGCGGAGTTCCCGGACATGCCGTCCGAGGGCGCCAACCTCTACCCAATAGCTTACGGCGATTTCCGCAGAGCCTTTACCATCGTCGACCGCGTCTCGATGGAGATGCTGCGTGATCCCTACACGCAGGCCACCAGCGGCAACATCCGCTTCATCTTCCGTCGCCGCACCGGCGGCCGCGTCGTGCTCGCCGAGGCGATCCGCAAGCTGAAGTGCTCGACCTGAGCGTAACGATCATCTGAGCCCGGCTCCGGCCGGGTTCTCCTCCCCAATCTCAATCGGAGCACCTCAATGTTTGACCTCAAAAATGGGCTCAAGCCCGTTCGTGTCATCTCGCCGGTCGCCATCGGCACCACCGGCACCGGCCAGACCGGCAAGATCGTCGACCGCAAGGGCTACATCGGTCCCGTTCTGTTCGCAGTCGAATACGGCACCATCACCGCGACGAATGCGGTCTACACCGCCACCGTCAAGGAGGGTGACGTCACCGGTACCATGACTTCTGTCGCCGGTGCCGACCTCATCGGCACCGAGGCGCTTGCTGGTGTTGGCGCCACCGGCACCAGGACCTCAGGCAGCTCGAAGAACTGCGTCAAGACGATCGGCTACAAGGGCGGCAAGCGCTACTGCAACATCAGCGTGAAATCGACCGTCACCGCAGCCACACCCGTCGCGGCAACTGCCTTCCTGGATCCGGCTAGCAAGCCGGCTTCTTGATCGCCGCCTACGCCTGGCGCGTCGGCCCCGTCGGCGCGCCGCCCCTCCCTGTCCGACAACAGGAAAACCAATGACCGATCTCAACAACGGCGAGCGCCAGGTCGCTCCGACGCTCGATGGAATTCGCCGCGATCACCGCGCACGCTACGAATTTGCAGCCAAGATCCTCGGCAAGAAAAAGCGGGTGCTCGATCTGGCGTGCGGTGTTGGCTATGGCTCCGCGATCCTGGCTGATGCCGGTCACTCCGTGGTCGGGATCGATCGCAGTGACGCCGCGATTGACTACGGTCGCCAGCATTTCAGGCGAAAAAACGTTGCGTTGCGCGCCGGCGATATCTCCGAAGCCGATGGCTATGAGCCGAACGCCTTCCAGGCCGCGGTATGTTTCGAAACGATCGAGCATTTGCTGGATCCGCTGGAAGCACTGAAGTCTCTGCGGAAAGCGGCGCCCACGCTCATCGCTAGTGTGCCGAATGAGACCGTTTTCCCGCATGGTGGCCGGTACAAATTCCACTATCGCCACTACACCAGGGCGGAATTCACGGCGCTGCTCGAGGAGGCCGGCTACCAGGTGACCGGTTGGTACGGCCAAGCCGGCACCGAATCGGAGGTGGAGCCCAACGTTGAAGGCCGCACCCTCGTCGTCACCGCGAAGAGATCATCGGTCAAACGGGCGGCGCCGGCACCGATAGTGTCGCCAACGGCCGTTCCTGCCGAGAATGCGCCGGAGCACGTCTGCATCCTCGGTCTTGGGCCCTCACTCGAAGCCTATGTGGATCTCGTAAAGCGGCTCGGCGGCCGCCACGCTTTTTGCGACGAGGTCTGGGGCATCAATGCCGTGGGCGGGGTGGTGCAGTGCGATCGCGTCTTCCACATGGACGACGTCCGCGTGCAGGAAGTCCGCGCCGCGGCGAAGCCGGATAGCAACATCGCCAGGATGCTGGAATGGCTGCGGGTTCATCCTGGCCCGATCTACACCAGCCAGGTGCACCGCCGATATCCCGGCCTGGTAGAGTACCCGCTCGAGGACGTCATCAACTCGTGCGGCTGGGCCTACTTCAACAGCACCGCGGCATATGCGGTCGCCTATGCCACCCACATCAGGGTGAAGAAGATCAGCATGTGGGGCTTCGACTTCACCTACGCGAACTCGCATCAGGCGGAAAAGGGTCGCGCCTGTGTCGAGTTCCATCTCGGCATCGCAGCGGAGCGCGGCATTGAGATCGGGTTCCCGGCGATGAGCTCGCTGATGGATGCCAACGCACCGCTCGCCGATCGCCTCTATGGCTACGACATGGTCGATCTCGCCTTCCAGGACACCGGGAAGCGCCACGTCGTCACCATGACGCCGCACGACCGACTACCAGCCGCCGAAGAGATCGAGGCGCGGTACGACCACGCCAGGCACCCCAACCCCCTTGTGCAAATAACCTGAAAGGAAATCCGATGTCTGGAATGAAGGCAGTTTCCGTCCTTATCTCCGTGCGCGTCGCCCAGGAGGGCAATGTGCACGGCCGCGAGATCATCAAGGGTACCGAGGACGAGATCCCGGAGGAGCTCTTCGAGAGTCTCCACGCTGCCGGCTACGTCGAGGCGATCAGCGGTAAAAAGGGCGGCAAGAAGACGAAGCCGACCGCCGACGAGGTCCGCGATGGCATGCTGGCCGACCTCGCAGGGCTGACTGACGACGACCTCGCCGGCATAATCAAGGCCGAGAAAATCGCCGTCGCGGACAGCGACAGCCGCGATGCCGTCATCGGCAAAATCGCCGACGCTCGCCTCGCCGCTTAAAGGGGTCATCCTCTTGCGTTCCTTCCTGGCCATCACCGAAGATGCCGGCGATCTTGCGCTGCTGTCGATCGACGAGCTGCGCGCCGCCGCCGGTGTCACCGGTGAAAGCCAGGATACCGCCTTGAAGGCGCTCGGCCTCAGTGTGGCCTCAGCGATCATGTCGGAGTGCAATGTGGCCGTCGGATCGAGCGCCGATGGCGTCGAGCCGACGCTGAAGCAGGAAACGCTGCAAGAGACGTTCTACCAGGTCGATTCCGACGATCTCTTGTTGTCGCGCAGGCACAATGTCGCCATCTCCAGCTTGGTCGAAGATGGCGTCACGCTCGAGGCTGACGACGACTTCATGGTCGACGCAGAATCCGGCATCGTCACCCGCCTGAGCGCGGACTTTCCGCGCCGGTGGTGCGCACGGAAGGTAATTGTTACCTACAAGGCCGGCTTCGAGACGATCCCCGGCGATCTCAAACAGGCCGCCACCGACTTCTTCCGCTTCGCCTACCTCGAATCGACCCGAGATCCCGCGCTGAAGAGCGAGGTCGTCGACATTCCCGGTGTCGAGCGCACCGAAAAGGCTTGGTGGGTGGGGTCGGTGCCCGGGCAATCGAATGAAGGCGCTGTGCCTGACGTCGTCGCCGGGCAGTTGAAGCGTTTCCGCAATTTCGCAATTGGGTAGCCAGACATGCATATCCTGACGCCGTCCGGCTACAGAGACATTGCCGACTGCGTCGTTGGCGACGAGGTCGCCGCGTTCGACATGGTGACCGGCGCGCCGCTCGTCAACACGATCGAGACGATCCAGTGGGTCGACGCCGACACCTACCGCTATTGGCAAAACCCGCGCTTCCTTATCAACGATGTAGCGCACCTCGTCCATTCATCGCTTTACGTCATGTGCCCGCCGCGAAATGCGCCGCAGCAAAGGCGCATTGCGGACCTCAAAGTCGGCGACGATGTCTATCGCATTGAGGGCGAGGACTTCGTTTTCGACTACACGATCACCAGCATCGTGCAGATCGACCCCTACGAGCCCTTCGCCTTTTACCGGGTCAACGGCCTGTTCGATCTCTTTGCCGAGCAGTCGATCTGGCGCAACGACAACAGCGTCTGCCATGCCAAGGACCTGGTGCTCGGCGACGTCATCTTCGACGATGCCGACCAGGACGTAACGATCACCAGCATCGAACAGGTGACCGTCGAGGGATGGTGGCGCTTCGATATCTCAGGCGATCATTCCTACATCGTCGATGGGCTGACCCTCCACAATGCGTCGCGTTTCTGGGTCGGTGGTTCCGGCGCCTGGGATGCCTCGACCACCACGCATTGGGCTGCGGTCACCAATGGCGCCGGCGGCCAGACCGTACCTGGCTCCGCCGACACCGTCACCCTGGACGGGTCGTCCGGCGGTGGCACCGTCACCGTCAACACCACCGTCACCGTCCAGTCGATCGCCTGCGGCGCCTTCACCGGCACACTGGATTTCAGCGCCAACAACAACAATGTGACGCTGAGTGCGTCAAACAACGCATTCAACGCCAGCGGTACAGGCACGCGAACGATCAATATCGGCAACGGGACGTGGAATTTCACCGGCACCGGCACCGGTACGGCCTGGAGCTTGGCGACAACCACAAATCTGACCTTCAATGCGAACGGCTCGACCATAAGGTTTAGCGGCGTGCTGGGCGCCGTGTCCAACACAAGGACGTTCACTGGCGGTGGTCTGACCTATAATGCACTCCAGATCGATGCCCAGGCAAATGGTGGTGTGACTGCTTTCGCCAGCGCCAATACATTTGCCAGCGTGACGGCTGCAGGGCTCAATGTTCTTGAATTGCAAACGACGCAGACCATAGCAACGCTAGCACTCAACGGCACGGCGAGCGCGCCCATCTTCGTTCGGTCATCATCCGATGGCGCCGCCCGCACGATCTCGGTGGCCAGCAACGCGCCGACAATGACCTATTGCGCTTTCCGCGATTTCACCGGCGCTGGTGGCGCCAGTTTCGTCGCATCGAACAGCTTCGATCTCGGCCACAACAGCGGCATCACCATTAATGGGCCAGGCGCAGTGGCGTCGTCCGGCCTTCATGCGATTGACCAGGGGATAGCAGCCTGATGCGTATACCCTCCGGAAAGACCGACCAGCTGATCTTCTTCGTGGCTCTCGATTCGACCGATCGCGTCACACGCAAGACCGGCCTGTCATCGTTCACCGTATATCGGTCGCGCAACGGCGGCACCGCCACGGTCTACACTACGCCGACTGTTGCGGAATTGTCGTCCGCCAACATGCCTGGCGTGTACTCGCTTACCGTCGACGAGGACACCACTATTGCTTCCGGCTCGGACAGCGAAGAATACTGTCTGCACATTACCTGCGCCACCATGGCGCCCGTGACGCGCACCATAGAGCTATACCGCCGCGACACGACGTCGGGTCGCACGCTGGACGTCTCGGCTGGTGGCGAGGCAGGTCTTGACTGGGCTAACGTCGGTTCGCCGACAACAACCGTTGATCTCAGCAACACAACCATCAAGACCACGCAGAAGGTAGACGTCGAAACCATCAAGACGAATCCGGTGGTCAACGGCGGGACCGCTACATTCCCGACGAATGCAACGCTGGCCTCTACGACCAACATCACCGCCGGCACAATTACAACGGCAACGAACGTAACCAATGCGCCGACAAACGGCGACCTAACGGCAACGATGAAGACCTCCGTCACGACGGCGGCGACGGCAGCAACGCCAACGGCAGCGGCCGTGACGGGTGCTGTCGGATCGGTCACCGGTGCCGTTGGTAGTATCGCGGCGGGAGGCATCTCGACATCATCGTTTGCGGACGGTGCGATCACTGCAGCCAAGTTCGCCGCCAATGCACTCGACGCGGTTTGGTCGGCTGCAACCCGCGTTCTAACAGCGGGGACCAACATCGCACTCGCGAAGGGGACCGGCGTTACGGGCTTCAACGATCCAAGCGCCGCGACCATAGCGCAAGCGGTGTGGGATGCGCTGACCTCGGCACTGACGACCGTGGGCAGCGTCGGCAAGCTACTGGTCGATAACGTCAACGCCACGATCTCCAGCCGCTCGTCGCACGCGGCAAGCGATATCTGGGCCGTCGGCACAAGGTTGCTGACAGCAGGCACCAACATCGTTCTGGCCAAGGATACGGGCGTCACAGGCTTCAACGATCTCAGCGCCGCCCAGGTCAATGCCGAGGCCGACCAGGCGCTGGCCGACGCCGGCGCGACCAGCGTTCGCATGGCGCATCTAGACGCCGACGTTTCGAGCCGCATGGCGTCGTTCAGTTATAGCGCGCCACTTGATGCCGCCGGTACACGCTCGGCGCTGGGCATGGCTTCGGCGAACCTTGACACCCAGATCGCGACGCTGGCGACTGCTGCTGCACTGTCTTCACTCTCATCCGGCATCTCGGCCAGCTTCACCGCGCTTGCGACCTATGGCGATGTCCATTGGACGACAGCGACCGGTTTTGCCTCGCAGACCAGCGTCGACGACCTGCCAACGAATGCCGAGTTTGCCTCGGGCCTGGCCGGGTCCGACGACGCGGTGCTGGCTGAGATCGCGGCTTTGACCATCCCAACGGCCGCTGCGAACGCTGCCGCGCTGCTGGCGACCGCCTTCGAAGGCGCTGAGACGGTGGAGGAGTTCCTGCGATTGTCACGCGCCGCGCTCTACGGCAAGGCCAACGGGCTTGCTGGCACCACGGTTCATTACCGCGATGCCGCCGACACTAAGAACCGCCTCACGGCCACGGTCGATGCCGATGGCAATCGCACCGCCGTCACGGTGGACGCGAGCTGATGTTCGGCCCGCGCTTCTTCGGCGGCCGCTATTTCGGGCGCCGCTACTTCGGTGGCGGCTTCGCGCCAATCGAACTGGTCTTCCCGACCGAAGCCGGGTTTTTCGTTGCGGCGGATGGGGTATCGCGCGTCGCGCCGGCAGCTGCCGGCACCAGAACAGTTGCTGTGGATGCCGTGACGCGCCTTGTAGCCGTCGATGCAGTGTCCAGGAACGGATGAGGCGACAATGGCGTGGGGACCGAAGGACAAGGATGCCATCCGCGATTTCGGCATCGACTGGACCGCCGATCTTCCCGATGGGGTCACGATTGAAGCCTCGACATGGTTGCTCGATGGGGAAGCTTGGGCCGGCGGTGGTGACCTGGTCAAGGAGGCGTCTTCCTTCACGGACACCAACACCACGGTCCGCATCTCGGGCGGCGTCAATGGCACCAGTTATGTCATCACCAACCACATCGTGATGTCAGACGGCGAGGAAGACGACTTCTCGCAAAAACTGAAGATCAAGGAACGTTGAGATGGCGGACGACAACAAGCCTACAATCGTTCCGATGCAGCCGAAGAACGAAATGAGGGCTGCCGGCGATTCGCTTAGGCGCCAGTTGCCCGAGATGATCGCGAACGTCCAAGCGATCGCCAAGCTTCGCCGCGCAGCTTACCTCGCCTACATCGAAGAGGGCTTTACCGAAGATCAGGCCCTGCAACTCTGCAGCCGCTAAGAGCAGAGTAGCGCTGATGCCGTTGACCCCACAAGAAATCAGGGACGCATATCGCGAGGCTCTGCTGCGCGTCGGCGAACTGAACCAGGACGGCACCAGGGCGGTGGCGATCCGGCGCTACACCGGCTCCGGAGCTGACCGGCCATTCACCGATACACCAGTCCTGGCGCGCGTCGTCGGCTACGAGGCCAAGGAGCTCGTCGATCCGATCGTCCAAGGCGACCGTCGTCTCATCGTTTATGGACCCGACCTCGAAGACGCCGGCTTCTCGTTCCCGGTGCGCAAGAACGACAAGGTCGTCATTCGGGGGAAGGAAGTGAACATTGAATCTCCGGATGACAACACTCGGCGCGTCGCCGGCGTGCTGATCGCGATCGAGATGCGGGTGAGAGGCTGATGCGGATGTTCGTAGCGGCCGCCATGCTAAGCGTAGCGTGGGGTTGCTCATACGCGCTTGCCATAGTTGGAGAGCCGCAATCGCATTGGCTTTGGTGCACCATGCTTGGGCTCTGCTGATGGCACGCCTTCAGCCCGGCTCGCTGACCTTCGCGATCGCGGCACAGCAGACCGTCGCTGCTACCCAGAAGATGGTCGTCGCCGTCGCGAAGCGCGAGCATGCCGTTGTCATGAACACGGCACCGCACCCATCGTCATTTATTCGCATCGTCGACGGCCAGCAGGGTGCGCCTGAGGAGGCAGTGAAGCCGTTCGGCGTCATCGTCTATCAGTACCCTCACCTTGAGGAAGTCATCCGTTTCGCGATGCAGACGCTCTACGACCTCTCGCCGGTGCTGTCGGGCGAGTATCGGGGTGCACACAGTCTTTTCATTAATGGCGCCGAGGCCGCCAATCTGGACGGCTATAGGCCCGGCGCCGACGTCGCTATCACAAACTATGTGCCTTACAGCCGGAAGATCGAGGTCGGCTCGATGACGATGCGGGTACCTGGTACCGACGAGGTCTACCAGCGCGCGCGGCGCGTCGTCATGGCCCGCTTTGGAAACATCGCCAAGATCCAGTTCACCTATCGCGGCATCGTCGGCGGCGCACAGATCAACCAGGCCATGGCGGCGTCGAACGGGCAACAATGGTGGCTCGGTGATGGTGTCGCCCGTCCGGCGTCAGGCGTTCTGGAAAGCGCCATCGGCAAGAAGCATGGCAAGACCGCCCACAACAAATCCGGTGCTCGCTTCCCTGCCCTGATCATCACGGAGCGCTGACATGGCCGATTACGCCGGCGCCAAGGCCGCGATCCGCTCGCGGTTCGATACCGGCTGGACGACGACCAGGAAGACTTACCAGAACGAGGATCCCGCGGAACCCTGGCCGCCAGTTCGCCCAAGCGGCAGCCCGGCACCCTGGACGCAGTTACGCATCCGCGACAGGGGCAGCGAGATCTGGACGTTCGGTACCGCTGGCAACAGGGGCTGGCGCTACGACGGCGACATCATCGTCCACGTCTTCACCCCGGTCGGGGAAGGCACCACCCAAGGCGATCAATACGCGGTGGCGATCGGCGAGCTCTTCCGCGCCGCCAAGTTCTATGACGACGGGTTGGGGTCCTACATCCGCACGCTGGCCCCAGAAGTCATTGGCGGCGACGACGCCGTCAAATCGGAAGACGGCAAGTGGTTCGGCATCACCATGACCGTCGAGTTCACCTACTGGCATCGCGGCTGATCCGCACCCCTTAAGGAGACCAACATGGGATATCAGGAACAGTGGAATGGCTACGCCGCGTTCAAGGTGCAGTCCGGCCTCGGCGTGCCGGCTTCCGGATCGGGTGCGAAGGTCCTCCGTCAGACCGGCGGCCAAGGCATCCGGATGACGAAGGCCTCGATCGGCAGCAAGGAGATCCGACGCGACGGCATGTCGACCCGCGGCCGACATGGTCTCCAGAAAACGGCGGGTTCCTACTCGCATGAGCTGTCGATCGGCGGCTTCGACGATATCCTTGAGGCCGTGATGCGCGGCACCTGGAGCGTTGCTGACCTGCAATTGGACGAGGGCGACTTCACTTCGATCACCACCGGCGCCCATACGATCGTGTTTGCCTCCGGCTCGCCGGTCTCGCTTGGCGTCAAGGTCGGCGATATCTGGAGACTGACAAATCATTCGTCGGCGGCAAACAACAACATCAACCTTCGCGTCACCGGGGTGTCCTCGACGACTGTAACCGTCGCTGAAACGCTGGTCGTCAATGCCGTAGCCGACACCGATTGCGAGCTCACCCGTACTGGCCGCGTCCTCGTCAACCCGGGCCCCGGAAACCTGGTGAAGCGCTACTTCACGGTCGAGGAATACGAATACGACACCGACCAGTCTGAGGTGTCGTCTGACGCCGTGTGGGGCTCCTACAAACTCACCATGGCTCCAAATGGCCTTCTGACGCTCGACACCTCGCTCGTCGGCACTGGCCAGTTCGATCCTTTGGCCTCCGGTTCTTCACCGATGTTTACCTCGCCGGTGACCTCGACTGGTGTCCCGCTGGCGGTAGTCGAGGCGAAGGTGCGCCTTGGCGTCGAGGACCTGGTGGCGCTGACGGCGTTCGACATCACGGTAGACATCAAGCCGTCCTCGCCGGACGTCATCAGCCCCAGCCCCTACGCGCCGGACGTCTTCAATGGCTCCGAAACGGTCATGATCAACATGACGATGCTGCGCAAGGATCTGCTGATGCTCGCCGACTTCGTCGACGAGACGCCGCTGTCGTTGCATGTCCTGGCCGAGGAAAACGAGAACTCGCCGAAGGACTTCTTCTCACTGTTCGTCGGCAACTTCACGCTGGGTTCCGTCGACAAGTCGGCGCTCGCCAAGGAAGGCGGTCCGCGCACGCAATCGGTGGCGATTCCGGCCGACCTCGTCGGCGTCGACAACACCGGCGCCGGCTACGACGCCACGCAGGTCAAGATCCAGGTCTCCAACGCGACCTGATAGGCCGCCAAACCCTGAAGGAAGGAAAACAGCATGGACCATCTCGAAAAGGCGGTGCGTGACGCCGCCGTGGCGCTGCGCGACGCAATCAAGGCCGCAACCGACGCCGGCTACCGCGTCGACATGCCGAGGCATGCCGAGCAGCTCGAGGCGATCGCGATCAGCAATACGGCGAAGAACATGAAGCCGAGCGATAAGCCGGCGGAGAAGACCGCCGAAAAGCCAAGTAAGCGCGCGCCGGCGGCCAAGGAAGACTGATCAGAGTTCCCGGCCGGCACCGGGACGATGTTGCGCGCAGCACGGCGGCGGGTTGTCGGACCCGCCGCCACCCCTCCGAACAAGGGATCTCCGACATGCTTCGGTTTGGAAACACCACCGGCTTCGGCAACGACACCAAGATAACCGATGCAGAGACGGGCGACGACATCACACAGATCCTCGCCATCGAAAGCGCTTCTTTCAAAATCGAGGCCAGGCAACCCGTCGAATGTCGCGTAAAACTGGCCTTCATCGCAATCGACCTCGTCCCGGGCAAAACGGTCTTTGAAACGAAGCATCCCGTCACCGGCGAATATCTGCCGGTTGCCGCCATCGAATTCAGCGATGGCACCCGCGTCGAGATCGCCGAGGACGGCACCCCGACCGTGATTTCCAACTAACCTTCCGACAAAGGATGAGACAAATGAGCAAAGATACCCCGATCGCCGAATTTGGTGCCGGCGATCTCGACGCCGCCGACGAATCCAAGATGACCGTCAAGGTTGGAGGTAAGCTGACCACCTGGGTGTGGACGTTTGCCGGCCCTGGCCATCCGAAAGCAGTAGAGCAGGCCAACCGCATCGGCAGGGAAAACCTGCATCTCGAGAAGGAGAAGATGCAGACACGCACCAACGGCAAGAAGTGGATCGAGCCCGAGGAAACCGTCGATGAAGCCCGGCAGCGCAACGTCAAGTTCGTCGTCGACCGCATCATCGACTGGTCGCCGGTCAAAATCGACGGCGAGATGCTGCCCTTCAGCCCCGAAGCCGCCACCAAGCTGCTGATTGATCCCCGCAAGGTCGACATCTATCTGCAGGCGCTCGAGTTCATCGGCGGCGAGCGGTCTTTTACGAAGAGCTCCGCGAAGATCTGATCACCTTCGCGGAGCGCGAGTTCGCGCTGTCTTCCGTCGACAAGGAAGGCTTCAGCTATCGCGATACACTACAGGGGCTGCTTGCCCGTCGCCTTCCTGAGGAACGCCGCGCAGAACTCGAGGCGGAATTGGCCTGCCCACCGATGCCCGAGGCGATGGACTATCTCTGGCGGGCCTTCGCCCGGCTCTCCAATCGTCGCGGCGCCGGCGGCATGTGGTCTTGGTCTGATCTCGATGCCTTCAACCGGCTGGCCGGCCTGCGTCTCGCGCCGTGGGAAGTCGATATCATCGAGCGGCTCGATCGCGCCTATCTTGTTGAAGCCAGTCGCAAGCGCGACGGCTGATCCTTACACCATTCCGGAGCAATCATGGCTGACGAAACGCGAAGCGTCGTCACCGAGCTGACCATTGACGCCCGCGGCGCCGAGGTTGGTTCGGCGACGTACGTGCGCGCCATGAAGGCGGCACAGGCGGCGACCGACAAGGTCATCGAGCGCGAGCAGGCCGCCACAGCCGCTATCGCGCGGCAAGGCGCGGTGATGACCGGCTCCGTCGGATCGATCACCTCGGCCTCCAGGGCGTGGGAACGGCTGCTCGCCACTGTGGATCCCGCCGCTCGATCGACCCAGGCGATGGAACGCGCGCTACTCGTTGCCGATACCGCAGCCAGGAAGCTTGGCGTCAGCGAAGCCGAGGTGGAACGCGTCCTCGGCAAGGTGAGGCTGCAGCATGACGCCGTGGCGCGTGCGGCTGAAGCTCAGGCGCAAAGCTATCGAGAGCTCGCCGCGGCGGGTCGCGAAGCCGCTGCCGCCGACCAGGCACAGTCCAGCATCAACAGGACGCTTGGCATCGGTGCTGCCGACGTCAACTCGGCGCGCGCCTCAGCTGCTGTCTTCGAGGCCGCCGGCCGTGAGGCCGACCAGATGGCGGCCAAGGTTGCAGTTCTGCGCGCCGAGCTGGATCCGCTCGCCGCGGCGCAGCAGCACCTCAACAGCGAGCTCGAGGAATATGCCGTTCTCGCCGCAAGAGGCGCTATTTCGACTGAGGAGCTCGCCGCCGCCCAAGGGCTAGCGCGCACCAGGTTCGACGTCACGGCGGCGTCGGTCGCGCGCGGGAGCAAACTGGCGTCGTTCGAGCTGCGCAATCTCCAGTTCCAGATGATCGACATCGCTCAGTCGATCCCGCTGGCGTTCCAGTCTCCGCTCTACTTCATGCAGAACCTCGGTTTCCAGTTCGCCCAGATCGGTCAGATCTTCATGGGTCGCGGCGGGTTGCGTGCCGGTCTGGTCGAAACGGGCAGCATGCTCGGCGGCATCGTCTCGCGCATGGCATCGTTCATCGCCAGTAGCGTCGCATTGCGCGCACTTGGAACCGCTGCCGGTTTTGCCGCCGCTGGGTTCGGCTCCATTCGCGATCGGGCAAGCGAGGCCGAACATCGCGTCGTCGGCTTCGGGGAAACCTTCAAGGCCATCTTCCAGACCATCGGCACGTACATCGACAATAGCTTTGTAGGCACCGTCTTGAATTCGGTTTCATCGGGATTCGGCTATGTGTTCAGCAAGCTTGGCTCCGCTGCCGTGGACATCGCTGAATTGGTCATCAATGCCTTCCATGCGGCCTTCTATGACATTGTCGCCTACTGGAAGAGCTTCCCCGATCAGCTCGGCGCCATCTTCATCGGGGCGGCGAACGCTGCGATCACGTCGCTCAACTACCTGGTCAAGAAGTCGTCGGATGCTGCCGACGACATCATCGCAGCCTTGAACCGGATCACCGGCAGCGAGATCCCGTTGCTCAACGCTCCGGATCAATCGATCGCACCGCTTGACAACAAGTATCTCGAGAACCTGAAGAGGGCCGTCGAGGATCGCAACGCGGCGGTCGAACAGATCATGCAATCGACGCCGCTGCGCGATTTTGCCAGCGACGTCGTCGACAAGATCGCGACGAACCATGCGCTGGAAGGTCTCGATGCTCTCGGCAACGTCAGCTTCGACAAATCGATCGGCGGCGCCAATGCTCTTGGCACCGCGATCGGTGGGGTTGGCAAGGCCGCAAGCGGCGTCACCGTCGAGTTTGGCGGCATCGGCCAGGAGGTAATCAACGTCACACGGCTGTTCGAAGACGCGAAGCGCTCCCAGTTCATCCAGCTCGAGCAGGCGACGCAACAGCTGCAGACGATGAAGAACCAGGCAGAGGACATCCAGAAGACGCTCAATGCCGCCTCCGAGGCATCGGTGACCGATGTCTTCGGCGCGTCCTTCAAGGGTAACGCCGATGCCGCCGCGGCCGCCATCGACCGCACAGTGACGTCGCTCGATAGGATGTTTTCGGCGATGGACACTGGCAACGTGTCGGTGCGGGACTTCCAGGAGAGCACGGACTTGCTCCGCGAAGCCCTGAAGCAGGTTGGTGGCGACCCCCGCGCCGTCGACGCCTTCATCAACAAGATCATCAACGGTCAGTTGAAGGTCCGAGAGCTGGAATCCGGTGTCGACAGCCTTTCGCAGAGCATCAAGTCGATCCCGAACAAGACGGTGACGATCACTGTCGTTACCAAGCAGGTCGGCAGCGGCACTCAGTCGCTCTATAGCGTCCCGAACAGCAATGGCGGCACGTCGACCGTCGGCGTCACCCGGTATGGCGGTGTGCCAGGCGAGCAGTCTGGCCCATCGATCTCGGCCAATTCGGTGCCACGCACCGGCGGCTTTGGCAGCCTGGGCGGTTCTGGCGATCTTGGCTCTACCACTGTCAATGTCACCCGCTTCGCCACTGGTGGCGTCATCCATCCCGGTGACACCCAGCGCGTCCAGTTCTTCAAGTCGCCAGAGGAGACCGTCGGAATCTTCACGCCGAAGCAGATGGGTGCGCTGGCGGATCCTCAATCCGCCTTCACCGGCCGCGAGGCGACCCGCGAGGAAGACCGCCTCTGGACCGTCCTTATGAACATCGAGGCGAACACCCGCAAGACCTACGAGGGTGTCGAGAAGTGGGCGACGACGAGTAGCTACAACGGCTCGGGCGGCGGTTACTCTGGTGGAGGCTCGTCCTCTGGCAGCAGCGGCGGGGAGCACACGCTTTCGGCGCAATACGCCAAGGTTCTCGCCGGCATCAGGTCGAACTTCCGCGCCGCCGGCATCGTTGGCAGCGGCAACATCGGATATGGCGCGCAAGGCCTGGGCGCCACGCCACAGCAGATCGCCCACAACATCGTCTATGGCGGTGGTGGCGGTCCGCTCGGAAGCGGTGGCGCCAACACCTACGAAAAGACGCTCGCTCAGACTGAGGCCTACCACCAATACATCGAATCCGAGCGGTACAAGCAGCGGTACGGCGGTTTCGCCACCGGCGGTATGATCGGCCCCGGCAACGGCGACACCCAAAAGGTCGAGTTCTTCAAGAGCCCCAGCGAGCGCGTCATCATCGCAAGGCCTGACCAGTATGAGGATCGCCGCGGCGGGTCGTCGGGCAGCGATAAACCGCCAGTGGTCATTTATTTCAGCCAAACGGTCCGCTCGGACGGCGCGCCGCCATCCAAGGAAAGCTCTGCCGAGATCCGCCGGCAGTCGGCGCTTGGCCTTCAAGACGCGCAGGGGTCCATCCTTGGTCGATAATCTCATCATGCCGGAAAGTGTGTCGATCGGCTTCAAGGGCGGTCCACGCTTTATCACCACCAAGGTGAGATCGGACAACCAGTCGATCCGCCGGCTACAGAACACGGTTGTGGCGCGGCACTACTATTCGTGGTCGCAGAAAAACAGGGACGCCGCCCTGATCGAGGTTCTTCGCAACTTCTTTTACGACCGCCGCGGCGACTTCAAGGTCTTTCTCATGAAGGACCACACCGACTTCCAGTGCGTGAACTGCCAGATCGGCATTGGCGACGGCGTCACCGCCGCCTTCCAGGCCGTCAAACCGTACACCGCCGGGTTCAACCCCTATATCCGAGTCATCCGGCACATCAAAGCCGGCACGCTGGTCGTCAAAGTCGACGGCGTCACGAAAACACTGACGACGCACTACACTGTGAGCGCAACCGGACTGATCACCTTCACCGGCGGTAACATTCCGACCGTGGGCCAGATCATCACGATCTCCTGCGATTTCTATGTTCCTGTCGCATTCGAGGGCGACGCGTTCGAACCGTCGATCCCTTATTCGCTGCCCGACGTCCTGGATCTCGACAGTCTGCAGGCGGTCGAGGATATCCCGTGAGGGACTGGTCGCCGACCCTTGTCGCCATGCTGGCGAGCAAGGAAGTCACGCGCTGCTTCCAGATCGAGCTTGTCAACAGCATTACCCTGTGCGGGACCGTGCGGCTGACCAATCTCGACCAGGACCTGCCGGTGTCAGGAAATACCTTCCTGAAGTCTCCCGGCTTCAACGTTACCAAGTTCACCGTGGCCAACGGCGGCCGCCCCGCCGGCCTCGACATCTCTCTGCCGTTCGATGCCGAAGGGCCCATCTATTCGGATCACGTCAAGCGCGGGGCGTGGCGCGGCGCCGCCGCGAAGGTCTGGCTGGCCGATTTTACCAATCCGACGGATCGCGAGATCATTCTGGATGGCTTCGTCGGCAAGACCGGCTTCACCGATCGCCTCGCTGGCAAATTCGAGCTCGTCACCCAGGGCGATGTCTTCGCCGATCTTATCCTGCCGACCGTGCAGCCGAAATGCTGGTATCACTTCGGCAGCGCTCCCTGCCCCGTAGATCTCGGACCGCTGACGCTCTCCGCTACTGTGGCGGCTGTGGTGAACAATGCGAAATTCACCATCACGGTCAGCAACCCCGACGCGCTCAAACTCACCCACGGCAAGGTCATATTCGCCTCGGGAGACAATGCCGGCGCCAAGGGCGAGACGCGCCGCTTCACTTCCGGTACCGGTCTTGTCGAGATGGTGCGAGCCTTTCCTTTTGATATCGAGGTAGGCGATACGTTGACAATCTCGGCAGGCTGCGCACAGGACCGCACGGATTGCGCCGCGTACGGCGCGATCAACAGCTATCCCGGCCAAGACTATACGCCCGGCGAACTTCTCGGTGATGCCTGATGGCGTGGTTCTCGACGCCCGGGCTGGGCACGGGTGGATCTTGGAGTTTCGCCCCCAGGCCGACCTCTGCCGTGCAGCCCGATCCGGTATCCGCCAGTTCGCCCTTTAACGTCGGCAAGGTGCTCGGGCGTCCGATCCCAATCGTAATCGGCACTTACCCTGTCGATGGCATGCCGGTCGTCGGCGGCGCCCTGACCGTATCGACGATCAGCGGCTACAACCAGGTCACGCTCAAGAATTACGAAGGGCTTTCCGACTATCCGCCGGGCTCGAAATGGCTGAACAACGATCCATTCAGCCGTGTCGCACTGGTGCCTATTCCGGGCTCACAGCAGGTTGCCGCCCTGGGCTATCTGCTTGCCTTCGATCCGTTCGGTGACGGCTACGAACTGATCCAGCTCTCGATCGACAACGAGGTCGTATTCGATGCGGAGAACGGCATCGGCGCCTCTGAAACCTTCCGCTTCTATGGCGGCAACCATACCGCCGTCGATCCGATCGCCAAGGGGGTGATTGGCTCCAAAGCCGGAGCATGGCGGCACTTCGCCATGGTCTATATCGACGGGCGGCCCTCAACCAGCGCGCCATCCGTCAAGGCGGTGATTTCGAACGCGGCGAGCAGCAGCCGCGGCAACGAGGAAATCGCCTGGATCACCGATGATGTATCCTCGCTTGCCAGCGATGGCGCCACCGGCGGCACCTTAGGCGCCGCCTACGACATCGCCGACGGCATCATCTACCAAACCCTCACCGCGTCGCAGGTGCCAGGTCTGACGCAGGTCTACCTCGTTGCCCTCGATGTCGATACTCACGTTGAGATCTATCGCGTGCCGCTCGCCGGCAGCGAGGAGTATGTCACCGGCGTCGCCAACACACTCGCCATTCGAGGATCCGGTTTCGTGTTGGTCCGCATGGCTGTGCCGTCGGAGGCGGATTCGCCCACTCGCATCTACAACGCCACAACGGGTGCCATCGTCGCCGAATGGCGTGAGGCCACCGGCGAGACGCTCGACTGGCGCGTCGGGATGCAGTTCGGTGCGAAATATGTCTTCGTCGGCGTCAGCTATAACGGCAGCAACTGGGTCGATTCGTTCTATGCCATTGCTGACCTTTCCCTCGGGACGCTCTTGGTTTCGTCGGACCCCTCTTTTGATATCGGCGTGGTTGTGCGCGGTCGCACCTTGGCCGGATCGATCTCTTTCTTTGTCAACGGCTCGGCAATAGGGGAGGTTGGCAACGTCTATGAACTAACCTTCGATGGCGACACCTGGACGCGTACGCTGGCCTACGACGCGGCCGGCGATGTCTACGGAATCGCCTTCGATCCCAAGACCGGCTATCTCGTCGCGTCGGTTGACGAGGGTGGCGGCACCCATCGCATCGCGTATGTAGATCCTGAGACCGCGACGCTAGTCGACAGCTTTACCGGCCCACAGTCTTACACCGGCGACGGCGGACTCAATGCCGAAGGCTATGAGCGGTTCTGGGCAAAGCCCGGTTTCGCGCTCTTCCAGAAAATGGGCACGAACCAGGTCTATCTGCTCAACATCGAGGCGAAAAGCTTTTCGCTCTATGCGACGATACCGGAAGCGACCACGGGCTACGTTCGCACCGGCATCTATGATCAGGGTCGGCAGGCCTGGTTCTATGGCCGCAATGATGACGTCTGGACGGAACATCGGCTACCGAACACGATCCCCGGCGCGATGGCTCTGGAGGACATTCTCACCAAGGCGGCATTTCTCGGCCGTTACACTCCGGAGCAACTAACGTTCGACGGCGACTTCGTCGGGCGTAAGGGCTACGGCGTCGGCATCCTCACGAATTCGAACATCAGGACTGTCATTCAGTCGATCGCCGACATCTTTGGCTTCAAGTTCGCGGACACCGGCGACGGCATGTACTTCAAACTGCCGGACCGAGACGACGCCTTTACGCTCGATGCTGTTCTGACCACTGCGGATCTGGTGTACGGCGAGACTTCAGCGGTTGAAAGTCAGGATGAAGCGGAAATCCGGCAGGTCTCCCGTGTCGAGCTTCAATACATCTCGAAGGATCAGGGCTATACCCAGCGACCGGCCTCATTCTCCATGCCGTCGATCACCAACGCGATCCGCGTCGAGCAGTTCTCGTCGCCGCTGGTGCTGACCGACGAAGACGCGCAGACCTTCGTCACTGAGAAATATTTCGAGCTGCAGGCCAGCCAGCGCACGCATGCATTTTCGATCACTGGGGAGTCTCGTTTCCTGCCCGGTGATGTCGTCTCCGTGCCGAGCGGGACGATCACCTACAGCGTCCAGATCGACAGCGTAGCTCTCAATCCCTCGGATATGTCGGTCGATATCGCGGCAACCGATTTCCAGACGGCGTTCTCGACGACGATCACGCCCGTTACCAACACCGGGTTCGGCTCGGTGATCGCGGTCAGTCTGGCGACGCAATACATCCATCTCGACGTGCCGCTGTTCCGCTATGCTGACGATCTCGGTGGAACCGGGTTGCGGCAGTACGGGGTGCTTATTGGCCGCGGCCAGGCCGGATGGACCGGCGGCACCCTGTTTCGCGGCAACACGCCGTCCGAGCAATCCGCGCTTTTCGACCAGGCGCCACACGGGGCGGTCATCGGGATTTGCACCGATGCGCTGGGCAACCCAGTTGATCCATTCGCGACGACAGACGCCTCGACGGTCACCTTCCGAAAGACAGCCGGTGATGCGTCTCTGCTGGTCGACAAGACGGAGGCTCAGGTTCTTGCTGGTGCGAACTTCGCCTATATCGGCGCTCCTGGGCGATGGGAGGGTATCGGCTACAAGACGGTCACCGACAACGGCAACGGCACTTTCACGCTCTCTGGCCTGACGATCAGAGGCTATCGCGGGACGGAGGTTTTTGCTGGCCTGCATCAGGCTGGAGACATCTTCCTGATGATTGATCCGGCATGGTTGAAGTCCGCCGTCCACCCGCTTAGCGATCTTGATGCGACCCGCTATTACAAGGCAGTCGGCATCGGGCAGGACCCGGCAACGGGCGTCGTCCTGCCGCGCACGATCATAGGCGCCGCAGAAACCCCGTATGCCAGCATCAATCTCGATGCGGTGGCAGGAACGCCGGACGGCATCGATCTGTCATGGGACTATCGTTCCCGGCTGGCAGCCGGCACCAATCCGGCGAATTTTGGCGAGGCCACGCTCGCCTTTGAAATCGACATCTATGCAACCGATGGCGTCACGTACAAGCGCACGCTGACGGCAACCACGAACTCGGTTCACTACGCCAGCGCGGACGTCGTGGCGGATCTTGGCTCGGATCCGCCGACTGAACTGTTCTTCCGCGTCTACATGATGAGCGCACTTGATATCCTCGTTCCAGGGCAGGACCGGCCAGTCTACGGGCGCGGCTACGAGGCTAGACACCACGTTTACTTCTCAGGGTTCGGCGAACCTCTCGGTCTCCTCCTCACGTTGACAAAGGCTTGATCTCATGGTCGACAACGTAGCAATCACCGCCGGCTCCGGCGTGACAATTGCGACAGACGATATTGGCGGCGGCGTTCAGGTCCAGCGCGTCAAGGCGACGTGGGGCCCGGACGGAACTGCCAACGATACTGACGTCGCCAGCGGCAAGGCGCTGCCGGTCCAGATCCGCAGCAGCGCTGGCTCGGATCTCCTGGCTGGCGAATATGAGACCGTCGCGGCGTCGGTGACCGCACAGGCGCTCGGCGCAACCGGAGCCGCTGGTGATTTCATTGCAGGCATCCTCGTCATCCCGGCCAACGTCAATCCGGGCAACGTCATCCTGCTCGACAACGCGACGTCGATCACCGTCTTCACCGGCGGCGCCGCCAGCGTCTCGAACCTCGTCCCGTTCTTTATCCCGCTTGGAATGATCAGCGTTTCCGGTGCCTGGAAGATCACGACTGGTGCGGACGTGCACTGCATCGCGATCGGGAATTTCACCTGATGCTGCATCTGATCCGCCGCGGCTGGCTCGGGTCACAGGTCGCCGCTCTATCGCCAGCTGCCGGTGGCGGTCCTGTCGGGCCGCTGCTTGCCTGGGCCGACGTTGGCCTCGATTCCTACGGTGTCGGCGAGACCGAATATACATCCAGCGATATCCTTGACCTCACTGGCGGTCCATCGGGCGGCGGCGCGGTCATCGTTCCGGGTCAGTGGCTGGCACATCCTGGTGGCGCAGGGCCAAAATCGTTCGAGTTCAAGACGCTGTTTTCGGATGTCGTCATCGGCCATGAAGTGATCCTGGTCGTCACATTTTATGTCGCCACCGGCGACACCGCCCAGACCAAGATCGCCGGCATCAGCGCCGGCGGCGGAAACAACTTTTCGATTGGCGCCGCCGACAGCAGCGGAGTGGAAGGCTCGGTGTTCGACGACAACGGACCGGATTCGGTCGACTTCTCCGGCGGTTCCCTCGACGCCGAACTCAAGGTCGCAACCGACTATACCGCGGTATCCTACCGCGCCTCCTACAACGGCGGCTCGATAGGGTCCGGAACGATGGGTAGCCCTGAAGTTCTCTTGGACGGCACACTTGCCGGTCGCTTCGGCGGTGCCGCCTCGCCGAAGATCGTCAGTGTCTACGTCTACGAATATGGCGGCGACCTGCAGGCGCTTTCGACCCCTTAGTCGCCGCAATTCCTGATCTTGGCGGAAAAGTCCTTGAGCGATTTTGCGTATTCGACCAGCGCAAATTGAGCCGACACCCTGGCATCGGCGACGTCAGCGGCCGGTGACTTAGCCTTCTCTGGCATGTACGGGATGGCGTTACGGAAGACATCGCCACTGAGGCTTTTGATGACCTCGTCGACCTTGGCGGCGGCAGTGTCAGCGGAAGCACTCAGAGCGTTGCAGCCGA
Source organism: Mesorhizobium sp. 128a (assembly GCF_053848025.1). NCBI lineage: Bacteria > Pseudomonadati > Pseudomonadota > Alphaproteobacteria > Hyphomicrobiales > Phyllobacteriaceae > Mesorhizobium > Mesorhizobium sp. 128a. The sequence goes on from NZ_JBSPKY010000012.1 coordinate 69,262, forward strand.
CCGGGCTCATCTGAGCGCCAGCCGGGGTTGAGACAAGCAGAATGGCGGCAAGTAGCAGTTTCATCGGTAGATCTGTGCCTCATCTCGCAGAAAGTTGTCGAGCGTTCCATTCCCGGCCCTTGTCGTGATGTCAACGATCTCGCCCCAGATATCGGCAGCCGGCGGGTCGCCTGCCGGCTCGGTAAGAAAGACGCTGGCGAAGGCTTGAACGGGGTAGTTTCCGCCTGAGCCGCGGACCTGATTGTTTACGCAATCGATGATTGCAACATAGATCATTCGGCGTTTCGGGTCCGTCATTGCCTGTTGCGGATTGCATTGCGGGGCCATAGCCTCGGGACCGTTGGCCAAGCCAGGGTGTGTGATCTCGTAGTTGTAGACGTCCCAGCGGCTGGCGTTGGGGTTGAGGTCACTCGGAAGCGTGGCCGTTCCATGGTTCTTGAGCCAATAGCCACTTCGATTCCATGCGCCATTCCCGATCCTGTCAGGGACAGTGGTGGGGCAGTTCGGAAAACATGTGTCTCTCGGAAGCGCCATATAGTTCGGCGCCTGCGCCGCCGTTGGCGCCACATAGGAACATACGCCCTTGACAACCTGCTTCACCATGCCCTTACGGACATTCGGAGCCGGCGGGTAGATCGACGGATTGTAGCCGTTTTTGGCATAGATATCGAAGCGGACGTTGATCCCCTCGTTGACCGGAGGAACGTTTCCAGGCTTCGTGTCGACACCATCATCCTTGTAGCAGGTCAGCGGTTTCGTCGAAGCGAACATGCCAGTCAATGCCGGTGTTGATTGGTCGCCATCTGGGGTTTGAAGAAAGCCGTAGTTACCCGGAGCGTATTGGGCATTATTGCCGCCGGTCTGCTTTTTGAGATAGACAGACGGCCGGCTAGCGCCGTGAAGGGTGGCGCCAAGCGCCTCGACGCTGCTGTACGGATTGCAGATGAACATCGGCGTGAAATCGCACACGCTTGAGGAGAAGCCTGCGACCGACACAGCGCCCATGGTCCACGAATCGGCGGAACCAGCCGACAGGAAGGACACAGGGAAGATTGCTGAGAACCCGACCGGGGTGACCTTGATCTCGACAAAGCGAGCAAGCGGCGCATCGACCGACTCATTGGTGATTACATTGGCGGCGACGATCGGAAGATTGTCGGTCGCCGGCAAGGATCTCAGATAGCGTCTCGTTATGCCGGCAGACTGCAAAGTCACCGGTCCGCCAGATCCCGCGAAGCTATATTGATTTCGGACTAGTGTAGCCAGGGCTCGATCGGCCCGGGTGATGCTATCCGGCTTCCCGTCGAGTTCGGCCGCCGCAGCGATGGAAAAGGCATCGGCGTCCTGCTGTAGATCGCTAGACAGGCTGTTGGCCCGGCTCATGTCGATCACCAGCAGCGAAAAGCCGATGATTGCCGGCAGCATGATGGCTACCAAAACCAACGCGACCCCGCGTTGGTCATTCCAGAATTTACGCAAAACGCGAAGCATAGCTGCGCTCCCCAAAAGCCTTGTGCCGCAAGCTTTCCCCTGCCTGGAAGCATAATCCCACCTTCCAGGTCCAGCAAGGGGCCCATTAGCAAACGGTTAACTGTCTCGAAAACCTGCCAGAGAAGGCGGAAAGGAACTGCCATGGACCGCAAGGCCTTCTACGACCATGCCCGCTCGACGCTCGGCGCGCTCTCGACGCCGAACGTGATGGGCTTCGAGCTTTTCCTCAACGAAGGCGAGCGGCGGCGTGAACCACTGGCCAAACTCGCCTATGTGCTGGCGACGGTATGGTGGGAAACCGCCAAGACCATGCAGCCGGTGCGCGAAGCCTACTGGGTTGGCAACGGCAACGAGGCGATCGCCGAGAACTGGCGCCGCACGCACCTGCGCTATTATCCGTTCTACGGCCGGTCCTATCCGCAGTTCACCTGGCAGCAGAACTACAAGAAGGCTTCCGACGTCTGGAATAGCCAGCACCGCGGCGACGGGCCGATGGTCGACTTCGTTGCCCACCCCGACGCCATCATGAACCCGGCCTATGGTGTGCCGCTGACCTTCGACGCCATGGAAGCTGGTTGGTTCACCGGCAAGAAGCTCGGCGACTACATCGACGACATCGACGAGGGTGCCGCCGAGGATCTGCGCGAGTTCATCAATGCGCGCCGCATCGTGAATGGTGTCGACAAGAACGTCGAGATCGGCCGTCTGGCGCTTGCATTCGAAGCGTCACTCAAGGCTGCCGGGTACTGACAGTGACCAAGAAGCCGTTCACGACAGGCTTCGGCGCCGGCTACAGCCGTTTCGGCAAGCCTTGGAACGTGCGCCGCCGGCTCGCTATTGCCGTCATCATCTGGGGCTGCGGGCTAATCACCTTCCTCGCTCTGTTCGGCAAGCCGGACAGCTTGCGCGAGACCATCGCCAGCTCGGTTGCGCTGCTTGTGGCGTCGACGGTCGGCTCCTTCATCTTCGGAGCCACATGGGACAACAATTCGGAGCGGCGTGCCGAGATCGATTACATGTCGGTCAACGCCGGCATGCCGCCGAACCTGACCGGCGGCGCCAATATCGTCCAACAGAACGTCGGCGGCCCTGCCATGCCAGAACCGCCGCCGGAGCAACAGCAATGACGGACCTTGTCATCGCTTGGCTGCGCGGCTTCGTCCGGGCGGCTGCGCCATTCTTCGTCATTGCTGCAGCCGCGCTGCTGATCTGGGTGCTGAAATGAGCGTGCTCCTCATCATTTGGAAGGTGGTGCGACCGATCCTCGTCTTCGGCATTACCCTGCCGATCTGGGTGTTCTTGGTCGCCGGCGCCTGGCTCTATTTCGACAGGACCTCTGCCGTCCGTGCCGCCGTCAACAGAGCGACCACCGAACTTGTCGCCGGCGCTCAGCTGGACGCCCTGCAGGCCCAGGTCGCGGAAGAGCGGCGGCTGCGCGCATGGACCGACGGCCATGCCGACGAGGCTCGCAGGATCGCCGATGCGGAGCGTGCAGCCCGAGCTGACCTCGAGGAACAGTTGAAAGAATCCGATGCCGACAGAAAGGCCAAGCAAGATGAACTCGATGCGATTGCGGCTGGCTCTCGTGACGGTGTTGGCCGTGTCGGCAAGCCTCAGCTTGACCGGTTGCGGAACCGATAAGGCAAAGCTGCTCGGCGACGCTTACACCGACAAGGCAAAGGTCGATGTCGCCAAGGAGGTGACCGCGGCCGCCGAGAAGATCGTCCAGGAAGCCAGGCGGATGCCGGTCTATCCAGCGCAGTGTCGCAGGCACGGCCATACCGGTGTCGCGCTGAATGACTGGTACGACGTCGCCAACCAGAAGGCCGACAACGCCATGGGCGAAATCAACAAGCAGATTGACTGGTGTGCCGCCTGGTACGACCGCAATCAGAAAGCGAGGGAGCCGAAATGATCATGGCTCACTTCAAGACCAGCTTCGCCGAGGCCTTCTTCCCGCGCTGGGCGGAATGGGCGGCGTCCGGCGTGTTGCTCTCACTGGGATGGATGCTCTGGTTCCACGAAATGCTGATGGCGACAGCAATCGCCGGCGGCTACGGGCAAGGCTATCTCCTCTTGCTGGAGATCACGGATCAGGCGACATGGTCGATGGTGCTCATCTTCTTCGGCGCCGTCCGTCTCTGCATCCTGCTTATCAACGGCGCCTGGCGGCGCAGCCCATGGGGTCGGGCCGGCGCCGCCTTCGTTTCCTGCTTTTTCTGGACACAGATCGTCCTGTCATTCGCGCCGACCTTCGGCTTCGCCTTCATCATGGCGTGCGGTTGGCTGGTGACTGACATGATCAATGTCATGCGCGCAATGAGGGATGCCCGCATCGTGGATGAGGCCTACGCGCGGGGGAAACAAGGTGGAACCATCGGGAAATGAATACTGGGTGCCGATCGGCGTCTTTCTCGGCACCGCGTTTGCCGCCTTCATAGGCTATTTTCGGAAGGTGCCACCGCCGAAGACACCGGATCCTGTCATCGCCGGCATTGCCGTTGGTTTCGGCGACAGAGAACAGTCGGAACGGGTGATCACGGAGATCCGCGCCATGACGGCCGAGGTCCGCGGCTGCAGGGTCGCACTCGAAGTGCTGGCGGACCGTCGCACCGAAGAGATCGAGGACATGCAGCAGAAGCTGCTGGAGCAGCTTGATCGCGCCGAGGCGCTGACCCGGCGGCCGCACCGGCCGACGCGACGGCGAACCTGACCACAAATCGCTCGCATTGAGTGATCCGCGCCGGGCGGTTCCTGGCACCCACTCATGGAGATGAAGAGATGGGCATTCGTGCAAAAATGCGACTTGAGAATGTGTTCGCGCAGGCCTGGGGCGGCGCGAAGGCTATATTCCGATGCGAGTATGATCAGAAGGTCGCTGAGGACGTTTCGTTTCAAAAAGCAACCCCTTCGGGTCACGCCGAATTTCAGATCGACAACCCCAAGGCAGCGGAACAGCTTGTGATCGGCAAAAGCTATTATGTCGACTTCACTCCCGTGCCGGATGCCGCGCCGGCCGCCTGATAAAAACCCGATTATAACCCGGTAATTACTCCCAAGACGGCCCCGTCGGCTCAACGCCGGCGGGGCTTTTTGCGTTTTGGGAACTATTTTAGCGAAAACTGATTGAATCCGCGTTCTCGGAGTTGCGTGCATGAGTGCTGACCGGCTGAAGTTCATCAAGCCGCAGGAGCCGATCCTGGTTGAGACGCCGCCGGTGAGCGATGAGTGGATCCACGAGATCAAGTATGACGGTTTCCGCACCCAGCTAATTCTCGACTGGGCAGGTGCCCGCGCCTTCACCAGAACCGGCATCGACTGGTCGAAACGCTACTGGCCGATCGTCACGGCGGCGGAGAACTTGCCGGCGAAATCGTTCATCCTCGACGGCGAGGTCATCGCGCCTGATCCGGACGGCACGCCGAACTTCCATGAAATGCATTCCCGCATGACCTGGAACGCCGAACTCCTCGCCTTTGTCGCCTTCGATATCATGCATCTGGATGACCAGGATCTCCGCTCACTGCCCGCCGTGGAGCGGCGCGCCATCCTCTGGGATCTTGTGAAGCCTGCCGATGGCATCATCCAGTATAGCCAGCATGTCGAAGGCGGCGGCGCCGAATTCTACGAAGCCGCCGACAAGATGGGGCTGGAGGGTGTCGTCTCGAAACGCCGGAACGCGCCTTATCGCAGCGGCAAAAGCGATTCGTGGGTGAAGATCAAATGCTGGGAGTTCGGCGAGTTCGAACTCCTCGGCGTGAAACGCCAGCCCGGGAAGCGCACCGAGGCGATCGTGGCCAAGGGCGGAAAGTATGCGGGGTCGCCGGCGATTTCGATGACGAGGGAGATCCGTGAACGGCTGCTCAAGCGCATGCGGGATGCGCAGCCGCCACCGGCGGGCCTACCCAGCGCCATCGCCCGCGCCGATGTCGAATGGCTGAAGCCAGGCCTCACCGCCACGGTGCGGTCGTTGCGCGGCGAAGCCAGGCTGCGACACGGCTCCGTCAAAGCGGTCAGGGAAGGAACCTAGTCCTATCTGCGACATTGAAGCTCCATGAGCACGCGCGGTACAAACTTCATCGATAAATGGATCCGAAACGAGGTTCCCGAAACGGTCGGCGCCGATGTCATCTCGGTCGCCGAACTGACGCAGAAGCTGTTTGCCGACGCAAAAGCCGTCGGCATCAGCGAGAAGGAGATCGAGGAGGACACAGGCAGCGTATATGAGGCCATCCTCGACGCCATCGTGCATCACGACGCCGGCTTGGTGGACTGACGCCGGCGTCCTATATCGGCCAGATGCCGTTCAAGCTACCCGAGATCACCTATCCATTGGCTATCGACACCATCGGCAAGATGCTGGCGATGGGGCATGAAGCCGACATCCATTGTCTGAACACCGGCTGCCACCACCAGAGCCGGCTCAACCTGGTCGCCCTGGGGCACCGCGTCGGCTTCGATCACTCGTGTCTCGTCCAGGATCTCGCTCGCTACTTCTACTGCCCGAAATGCCGCGCCGCTGGTCGACCCTACAAGCGCATCGGGATCATCCACCGCACCTTGACAGCCGATCACTGCGAGTGGCCGCGCCAACGCGAGGTGCGGCGGCAGGAGGTCATCAGATCGAGACCCGAATAGCGGACGCGAGTGGGACAGCCGGTCCGAAAAACATAATGAATTTGCACGACGTCGTACTGCCCACTTTTCGGCAAGCCGTTGGAATCTCTCGTTTCAGGTATTCCGTCCGGGGGCACCATCCTTCGCTCTTCGAGCTTCGGATGGCAGGCCACCCGAAGCTCGTTAGCCGTCCTCCGAAGCCTCGGCGAAGGAGGATGATCGGCTGGCAGCACCACAGCAGGCCAACTCGCAACCTTCGACCCAGCCGACCTAAGAGAATGTCGCGGCCTGAGCGGCTGCCGTATCGCCACTGAACGTATTCCTCACTCTCACCGATCTGTAGACATAAGCGGCCCAGATCCCTGTGACTATGAAGGATGCCAAAGGCGCAACCAGCGCCGTTCCGGCAAGCAAACGGTTTACCGGAACACCAAGCACGGTCGATATCCAAACTGTGTCCAGTACGAACAAGAGAGGAATCGCAAACCACAGACATACAAACAGCTGCGGGAAGCGGTGGCTTCGCCGCAACATCGAAACAAGCACGACCAGCTGAAGCGCCAGAAATGCCAGATTGAGGGCGGCCTCGCCATAGATAGCCAAGGCTCCGTTAGGCACGGTAACAAGCTGTTGGTAGGTTTTGACCAAACTGGCCATGTCGACAAGTGTGCGCAGCGGCGAAAGGGACAGACCGATCGCCAGCAGCATCAACCAGCCTCCGATCCCCACCAGTTCCGCCGGGTTCTGCGTCGGTTTGCGAGCAGACCGGACGGCAAGGAATGCAGGCACGCCAATCAGCAGCAGCAGGATTGCCCAATGCCACATTTTTCTCCCCCTAGATACACCTTTGAGTTGCCGAAATGCATCTTTAGATTGTATCTGATTTTCCCCATAGTCAAGGCACCTTGGAGGGATTAGGTTGGGTACGGCGCGTTTCAGCCCCTCTTGATCAGCCAGTCCCTCACCCGAAATCCCGAGGAAACGCCTGGTGCAACAAAAGCAGCATGGTCTTGCGCAGCACGTCGGTGTCGCGCCCGGACGGGTTGAGATGGTCCCAATACCAGGCGCCATGGACCAGATAGTTCAGGCTCTCCGACAGCGTGTCTATGTCGACGCCGGTGTAGCCGCCGTCACGCGCAATTTCGATCAGAAAATCGCGCGCTTCTGCGGTGTAGGCGAGATCGCTGGGCAGGCCGATTTCATTGTAGATCTGCATGCTCTTGCGGTCGCTGGAGAAGGCGACAAAGACCGACACCCATTTCGGGTGCTGCCTTGCGAAATCCTGCGCACAGCCGACCGCGCCCAGGACCCGTTCCACCATCGACAGGCCGGGCGCCCGCACCCGCGTCAGCCACAGCGCGTCATACTGGTCGCTGAGATACTGCAGGACAGCACGGAACAAATTCTCCTTGCTGCGAAAATGAAAGACCACCAGCGCGTTGGATGAGCCGACATGTTCGGCGATGCGCTGCATGGTGACGCTGGCCAGCCCCTCCTCCGCGATGAGCTCAATGGTGGCGTCGATAATGCGCTGGACGCTGGCTTCGCCGCGCTCGCGCCGACGATCCCGGGACGGCGCGGCATCGTTTGCCGCGCCTTTGGTCGTCGTCTTGCGTTTGCCCGCCTCCGCGGTCGCTTTGCGTTGCGCCATGATCGGCCTTTCCTCGGCGGCGGAACTATCCGCCGCTGCTTGACATTGGGCACGCCGGTCCATTGCGGACTCAGATCGACGGGCGTGTCCCGGCATTCGTGTACCATTGACCCTGAGCCGTCTCAAAGGCCATCGCGGCCCGGAAAACATCGGCGTCGCTATAGGTGCGGCCGACGATCTGGATGCCTGTCGGCACGCCATTGGCGGCGCGGCCCGACGGAACAGACAGAACCGGGCAGCGGCTCATCATGTTGAATGGCGTCGTCATCACCCAGCCCAGCGACGGGTCCACTTGCTTCCCGTTGATCTCTACCGTCCCATGGGTCTGATCGAACTCCGCCGGCACTGCGGGAAGCGCGTTGGTCGGGCAGATCAGCACATTGTAGGTCTCCAGCAACGGACCCAGCGTCTGATACATCCTGGCGGCTACGTCGAGGGTCGCGACAAAATCCGTGGCCTTCGACTTCTGCCCATCCTGTGCGAACCGCCTGGCATAGCTGGTCATGTCGCTGCTGTGCTCCGCCAGCAATTGCGACAGCGACGCGCCGAACAGATGCTCAAGATAGGCCATTCCGGCCTTCAGCACCCCGTCATCCCAGCCAAGGTCGACTTCCTCGACGGTGGCGCCGAGCGAGCGGAATACATCGCAGGCGGCGAGCGTGTTCTTGCGCACGTCAGGGTCGACCTCGAAGGAGCCAAGGTCCATCGAGAAGGCGACCTTCCAGCCCTTGATCGGCTTGTAGTCGAACGGCAGGCGCAGTTTGGGACGAAGCGTGGCGATGTCGAGCGGGCTCGGCCCGGCCATGACATTCTGCAGCAGGATCGCATCCCTGACGTTCCGGGCCAGCGGGCCGGTGTGGCAGTAGAAATCGAGGTTGAAGGGCGGTTCGTCCGGATTGCGGCCGTAGGGCGGCTTGAAGCCGACAAGGCCGCAGGCCGAGGCCGGAATGCGGATCGACCCGGCAATGTCGGAGCCGGTGGCGATCGACGACGTGCCGGAGGCCAGCGTCGCAGCGGCACCGCCGGACGATCCGCCCGGCGTAAAATCCGGGTTCCAGGGGTTGCGCGTCACGCCCCAGCGCTTCGACCAGGTATAGCCGGCGCAGCTGAATTCAGGCGTAGCCGTACGGGCGTGGACAATACCTCCAGCCCTCATTATGCGCTCGTTCATCGTCGAGGTATGGCCTCCAATGGCATCCCTGGACAGCAGCGAGCCATGCGATGTCGGCTTGCCCTTGATGTAGCTCTCGTCCTTGATGCCGATCGGCAGGCCTTCCAGCGTGCCGGTGCGGGCGCCCTTGGCGTATTTCGCCTCGGCTTTTCTGGCGAGAGCCATCGCCTCGTCGAAATGGGTGAAGGTGAGGCAGTTGACGACAGCTTTCGTCGCCTCGGCGCGATCGATGGTCGCCTGCATCAACTCGACGGGCGAAAGCTTCTTCGCCTTGAACAGCCGCAACACCTCGCTGGCCGGCATGTAGCAAAGGTCGAGATCGGACATCAAGGTTCTCCCGCGATCGGCGGACCGCTTTTGGCATGAAGGCCGGGCCGCGGCTTCGCGGCCCGATGGTTGTTCGTCAGGTTGGGCTGGCGGGCGATGCTATTTCTGCAGATCGGTCCAGATCTTGGTATACAGCGCCTGCACGTCGGCCGGACAGGCCGGCATGAACTGGCCCTTGGCTGCAAATTCGGCGGGAACATCCACTTCGGGCGCCCCCTTCATATCGTCCGGCAGGAAGGCCTCGGAGCCCTTGATGCCATTGGCGTAGCGCGCGAAGGCCGAAATCAGCGCGGCATTCTTCGGGTCCATGATGAAATTCTGGAAGAGCTTGGCGTTCTCGACGTTTTTGGCGTCCTTGAGCACCGCGACATTGTCCATCCAGATTGGAAAGCCTTCCTTGGGATAGCCGTAGACGATCTTGTCGTTCTCCAGCCGCTCGCGCAGCGATATGCCGTTCCAGTTGACACCCGCTGCAATGTCGCCTCTGCCGAGACCATCGACGGCGGCGTAATCGAGCGACAGCCATTTCGCCTTCGCCTCGACCAGCTTGTCATGCACCTTCTTCAGCACCTGCATGTCGTCGGTGCAGTACTTTCCGCCCTCATAGGCGATGGCGAGGAACATGATGTCCCCCATTTCGGGCACGACATTGATCTTGCCGACGAGCTCCGGCGGCGGGTCGAGGAAAAGTGCTGAGGTGTTCGGGTCGCCCGCATAGACCGATTTGTTGACCGAGATGCCGGTCGTGCCCCATTGCCACGGCACGGTGTATTTGCGGCCGGGGTCGAACGGCACGTCGACCCATTTCGGATCGACGTTTTTGAAGTTCTCCATCTGGTTGGGATCGGTTTCCAGGAGCAGGCCTTCGCTGATCCAGATCGGAATGACACTGGCCGAAGGCACGACGATGTCATAGCCGGAGGCGCCCTGGCGGACCTTGGCAAGTGCGGTGTCGTTGGAATCGTAGTCGGTGACGGTGACCTTGATCTTGTAGGTCTCTTCGAACTTCTTGATCAGCTCCGGGCTGGTATAGTTGCCCCAATTGTAGATCTGGAGTTCGCCATCGGCGCGGGCAATGCCGGTCATGGCCAGCAGCGATAGCGCCGCCGCAGTCAATTTCAGCTGCATGCTTAGTTCTCCCATTGTTGGGACCGGCGTTGCCGCCTCGAGTCCGTATGTTCCCTTCGTCCTGGTGGCCATTCACCGGCAAATGCCGGCTGACCAACTCGGTATGTTCGCAACGGTATTAATTACTAAACATACAGTCAATATCTTTTTGCTCGCATGGCGACAGCATCGGCCAAACGTCGACGACGCATGGTCGATGCCGTCAAAATCTTCAGATTGTCGCGCCCTAGTTCGCCACGGAGAACGAAATCAGGTTCCAGTGATGCAGCCAGTAATATTCGTTCTGTTCCGCGCGCGTGCCGGTCGGATTGCGGAAGATCGCGGCACAGGCCCTGGTGTCCCGGAAATAGAAGCAGACCCGGTTGCCCTCGAAATGCGCATGCCCGCCGCTGTCGGCGACATCGCCCCACGTATAGGCATAGGTCGATCCGTCCTCCGACGCCGTGACGCTCCACGGGACGCCGCCCTTGAAATCCTTCGCCTGCAGGGTGCCGGCGTTCGTCGCGCCGTCCAGCACACGCCCGGCGATCGTATGGCCGAACATCAGCCGGTGCATCTCGTCGCCGTTCAGCCTGTCCGGCGATCTCGGATCGAAGTCGAACGGCAGCTCCGGAATACCGGCCTTGAGCAGCCCTTCCTGAAAGCGCATGACGTCCTCGAGCTTCATGTAGGTCATGTATTGGGCGGCCAGGAGAACAGTCATTCCACCCCCGTCCCCATAGGCTTGCGAGTAAGCTAGGATCCTTGGCAGGAGGGAAGCGGCCTTGTCGGTCGCACCGAGATGTCCATAGGCAGACATGAGCGGCAGCAAGTCGCCGTATTCGGGGTTTGTCGCCAGCGCGACGTTCTTCTCCAGAGAGGTTACCGCCTCCGGATATTTTCCAAGCGAGAACGCGGCCAGGCCGCGCAGCCAGTTCGGCCATCCCCCGTCGCGCGGATCGACGCGAAGCGACGCCGCCACATAGGCGAGCCCCTCATCCGGGTTGCCGGCGAAGATCTGTGCCAACGCCATTTCGCGGTAGTTCCAGACGTCGCTCGGATCGAGCGCGATGGCGTGCTCCAGAGCGTCAATCGACGCGTCCGCCTGCCAACTGAACGTGTGCTTTCGAGCGATGAGTTGATAGGCGTTCGACGAAGGATGCTTCAGCGCTTCCTGAAGGGCGCCCCAGGCAAGATGCAAGGTCTCGATATGACCCGTGCCAAGCGCCCGCTCCCTCTCTTCGTTGCCGGCTGATTGATCATAGACCCAAGCAAGCTCGGCCAGGGCCTTGCCGTAACCCGGATCGAGTGCGATCGCCCGCTTGAAATGCGCTAGCGCGCCGGCGAAGTCCTGAGGCGAGCCGCGACCCTCGAGCTCCAGTCCCTGAAGATACGCTTCATAGGCCGCCGGATTGGCGGTGCTGCCAGGGGTCGTATCGCCCGCGGCCCGAACGAGGCGAAGCTCCAGTGCCATCGCGACATCGTCGACGACCCTGTTCTGCAGGGCGAGCACATCGCTCCAGGCGCCATCGAAGCGCTCGGCCCACAAATGCGTCCCGGTGGTCGCATCGATCAGCTGCGCATTGATGCGCAAATCGTCGCCCGCACGGCGAACGCTACCCTCCAGGATGTAACGGACGTGCATTTCCCTGGCGATCTGATCCGGTGGGGCCTTCCTGTCCTTGTAGTTGACTGCGGCCGTACGCGACATGACGAGAAGGCCAGGCACACGCGCCAGTTCAGTGGTCAGATCCTCGCTCATGCCATCGGCGAGGTAGCCCTGTTCCTTGTCGTCGCTCAGATTGTCGAAGGGCAGCACCATCATCGACGGCTTGGCGTCGACGGGCGTCGCCGGCCAGAACCACCACGCGCCACATGCCACTACGAGAGCAGCCAGGACCGCCACCGCGCCAGCCGGCAAGAGCCAGCGAGGCAAGCTCGATCTGCGTGGCAAGGCGTGCACCATGCCGTCGATCCGCGCACTGTAGACGTGCACAGGCCGGATGATGTTTTTCACCTGCTGCTTGCCGGCATCGTCGAACGCGATGTCGATCTTGCCTTGCAGCTGATCGTAGGCGGCGGCTGAGACCAGCAGGCCGCCGGACGGACAAATCTGTTCCAGCCGCGCCGCGATATTGACGCCGTCGCCCATCAGATCATCGCCCTCGACGACGACGTCGCCCAGATTGACACCGATGCGGTAGGCGATCCGGCGCTCCGGAAGCATGTCGCGTTGTTGTGCGCGCGCGTCGCGCTGGATGGTCACGGCACAAGCGACGGCATCGACCACCGAGCCGAATTCGACGATCGCGCCGTCGCCCATCAGCTTAACGATACGGCCGTTATGCTCGGCGATTGCGGGATCAATAACGTTGGAGCGGAGCGACCGGATCGCGGCGAGCGTCGCTTTCTCGTCCGCCTCGATCAGGCGCGAGTAGCCGACGATGTCGGTGGCCATGATGGCCGCCAGTCGCCTCGCTTCCCGACGTTCCTGCATCGCGGCCCTCCCACGGCGCGCCGCCAAGACGTGCATCATAGAGGTTTGAGGCCTCCGGCGCGACAGGCTTTCACGAGGCCGTCCTAAGTCCCGCAGGCAAGTCTGCATATTTCGGCAATGCATTATTTTCGAAATTTCGGAGGCAGGCACAGAGTTCCACGGCCACCTGCGCACAAAGCGACCCCGAACTTGTGCCAGCATCCGCGCCAACCGGAGCGATCCGTGTTGGGACGAGCGCGGGCAGGCAGGCGCGAAACTCAGCCGTCAAGCACTGGGTCCTGGGTCAGAATAGCGGCGTTCAGAGGCATGGCCCGGTAGCGCAGTCTGCCTTGCGCCCTAGCCATACAACTCGGCTCGCAACTCGTATCGCCATATGAATGCAGGAAGAGAATGTCGCCCCAGGATTGTCAACGCCATCCGAACGGCTGGAACGACGAGCTCCTGCCCCAGCCTACATCCGCACCCCGAAATTTAAGGCCGGGGCCTGAGAACACCGCTTAGCACCGCTTTGTTACAATGCCGGTTGCGGGCATGGCATGCCGGCGTCGCCGCAGCGTGAGGCCGTCGGCCTTGGCCTGGAGTCCTCGGACTGTCGCACAAGTTCGGCGAAGAGAAGTGCGAAACTTCCCAACACGAGGAAGACGATAATCAGGCGTGTCACCGGCAATAGACAGGTCTCGACTGGCTAGCCCCCCAGCCACCCATCCTCTGCCGGCTAACATGATCTATTGGGCTTTACGAGTGTTTAAGCTCCGCCTTAACCATCACATTCGCCGCTCCGGCGACATGAAGCGCGAGGGGCCGATTTTCGTTCCGGCGCAGCCGAAGTGCGACGGGACGCTGCCTCCCTTTGCAGATGCGCTTGCCCATGCTACCCCACGCAACCGCCGCCGACCGCCATCGGGAAGTCATGAGCAAAGCCAGTCTCGCCTTCGTCTCCTCAGACACCGCCGATGCCAAGGCGGCGATGGAAAGCCTGTCGGCCCGCTATGGCCAGGCCTCTCAAGAGGACGCCGAGGTGATCGTGGCGCTGGGTGGCGACGGTTTCCTGTTGCAGACCCTGCGCGACACGATGAGCACGGGAAAGAAGGTCTACGGCATGAACCGTGGCACCATCGGCTTCCTGATGAACGAATACCGCGTCGGCGGTCTCACCGAGCGCATCGCGGCCGCGGTCGCCGAGACGATCCGGCCGCTGGAGATGCTGGCGGTGACGCATGGGGGCGAAACGGTTTCGGCGCTGGCCATCAACGAAGTGGCGCTGTGGCGCCAGTCCTACCAGACGGCAAAGATCCGCATCACCGTAGACGAACAGGTACGCATCGAGGAACTGAACTGCGACGGCGTGATGATCGCAACACCGGCAGGCTCCACCGCCTACAATCTGTCGGCGCACGGGCCGATCCTGCCGCTCGACGCGCCGCTCCTGGCGCTCACCCCGGTCAGCCCGTTCCGGCCGCGCCGGTGGCGCGGCGCGCTGCTCTCCAACAAGGCGACCGTGCGCTTCGACATTCTGGAGCCGGAGAAGCGTCCGGTGAACGCCGCCGCCGACCATACTGAAGTGAAAGCGGTGGCGTCGGTGACGGTGAGGGAATCGCTGACGGCGACCGCCACGCTGCTCTTCGACCCCAATCATTCATGGAACGAGCGCATCCTCGCCGAACAGTTCCGGTACTGAGCCGGTACCCGAGATGCGCAGGCGCCAACAAAAAGGGCGCCGCCGCGACGCCCCTTTCAAGCGTTGCGAGACGCAATGCTAGAAATGATAGTTCACGCCGAACCGAACGGTGTTGAACTTGAACTTGGCCTCGAAACCATCGCCGCCATTTCCGGTGCCAAAATGGCCTGTGCCGAGATCGGTATAGAGATATTCCGCCTTGGCTGACCAGTTCTGATTGAAGGCCCATTCCAGGCCACCGCCGGCCGTCCAGCCAGTCTTGGTGTCACTGCCGCACCATTCATCACCGGGACAAAAACCTGACAGTTCTCCCTTTACCCTGCCAATGGCGAGGCCGCCTGTGACGTAGGGAAGGAAATTCTCTACCGCATATCCAACACGAGCACGCGCAGTGCCAAGCCATTGTGTGCTGAATGTGCAGGTATCGGTCGTCCCGCACCCCCAGCCAGTCCCGCCGTCGCCCGACCCCTTCAGTCCGGAGGCCGAAAAATCTGCCTCAACGCCTGCGACGATGTTGCCGAATTGCTTGTTGTAGCCAATGGCTATGCCACCCAGAACGCCATCGTACTTGATACCGTCGGAGGGAGATCCGTCGTCCAGGGCGTGCGTCGTGCCCCATCCATAACCAACAACGCCACCCAGATAGACGCCGGTCCAGTCATGGACCGCCGCTACAGGCGCTTCGACCAACGCATCCGCAGCAAGAGCAGGCGTCAGGGCAATCGCCGCGAATGCCACGGCAAGGAGAGCGCTTTTCATAGTCTTTGTCCTGAGAGAGTCACTGAAGCGAGCGAAATCAACTGTGCGGACTCTGGCTGCAGAAATATAGAAGTCAATTGCTTAGTCAGGTCTTTAGAGGTGCAAGGACTAGAGAACGCCCGCCAGCGTTGCAAGCTTGCATCACATCCGCCATCGGGCGAGTTGGCGCATCGGGGAGCGTACGGTCATCTGCAACGTTAAACACCGCGATTAAGCTTACGTTTTCACAATCGTGCCAATCCCGCCCGTTTCTGTTGACAAATCGCGGGCTTGCGCCTAATCGCAATACCAATCTTGCAGGCACGCTGTGCTTGCCGCGACGGATGCCGTTGCGCTTCCCCGAACCAGCCAAAGACAACAACACTTGTCCTCAGACACCACGACCGCTCCAGAAGCGTTGACCTTTTCAGACCTTGGCCTGTCGCCGAAGGTCCTTTCCGCAGTCACCGATGCCGGCTACACCCAGCCGACGCCGATCCAGGCCGGCGCTATCCCGCATGCGCTGCTCGGCAAGGATATTCTGGGCATCGCCCAGACCGGCACGGGCAAAACCGCCTCCTTCGTGCTGCCGATGCTGACCCGCCTCGAAAAAGGCCGGGCCCGCGCCCGCATGCCGCGCACGCTGATCCTCGAGCCGACACGCGAGCTTGCCGCGCAGGTCGAAGAGAATTTCGTTCGATACGGCAAGAACCACAAGCTCAACATCGCGCTTCTGATCGGCGGCGTCTCCTTCGACGAACAGGACAAGAAGCTGGAGCGCGGCGCCGATGTGCTGATCGCCACGCCAGGCCGCCTCCTTGACCACCGCGAACGCGGCAAGCTGTTGCTCAATGGCGTCGAGATCCTCGTCATTGACGAAGCCGACCGCATGCTCGACATGGGCTTCATCCCCGACATCGAGCGCATCTGCGAGATGATCCCGTTCACCAGGCAGACGCTGTTCTTCTCGGCGACGATGCCGCCGGAGATCACCAAGCTTACCGAGAAATTCCTGCATGCGCCGGTGCGCGTCGAGGTCTCCAAGGCCGCATCGACCGCCACCAGCATCATCCAGCGCCTGGTCAAGTCCGGCTCGAAGCCGTGGGACAAACGCGAGACGCTGCGCAATCTGATGAAGGCCGAAGACGCCGAGTTGAAGAACGCCATCATCTTCTGCAACCGCAAGGTCGAAGTGTCGGAGCTGTTCCGCTCGCTGCTGAAGTATGATTTCGATGCTGGCGCCCTGCATGGCGACATGGACCAGCGCGCCCGCATGCAGATGCTGGCCAATTTCCGCGACGGCAAATTGCGCTATCTCGTGGCGTCCGACGTCGCCGCGCGCGGCCTCGACATCCCCGATGTCAGCCACGTCTTCAACTACGATGTGCCTATCCACGCCGAGGACTATGTCCACCGCATCGGCCGCACCGGTCGCGCCGGACGCTCGGGCAAATCCTTCACCATCGCCACCAGGTCGGACACCAAATACATCGACGCCATCGAGCGGCTGATCGGCAACAAGATCGAGTGGCATGACGGCGACCTGTCGACGGTGGTCGCCAGCGAAGGCAGCGAGGACGAAGCGCCCCGCCGTGGCCGTGGCGCCCCGCGCCGCGCCGGCCGCAAGGATGACGACCGCAAGGCCCATGATCGCAAAGACAACGACGAGCGCAGGCCACGCGAGCGCCATGCCAAGCGCAGCGACGCGCCGGCGGCAGATGCCGCACGCGAGGAACAGCCGGTCGCAGCCGAAGCCGCGGTCGCCAACATCGGCGAACGGCATCAGCGCAAGGAAGCAATCCGCTCCGATAACAGCGAGCGCAAGGTCTCCGATCGCAACAACGAAAACCGCGCTCCGGAACGCGGCGATACGAGGCCGCAACGCGCCAGCAACAGCCGCCCTGCCCGCAGCAACCGCGGCGGCGAAGACAATGACGGCACCGTCGGCTTCGGCGATGACATGCCGGCCTTCATGAAGATCGTCGCCAAGGTCTGATTTCCGGTTTTCGGTTTCGCGAGGCAAGCCGATCACCCGGCTTGCCTGCCGCGATCATTTCCGTCCCGTCACATCGGGCCGGGCATCATCTTGGTCGGCTTTTCCAGCATCGGAAACTCGGCCTTGCTGCATTTCACCTTCGGGTTCGTCGGGCTGAACATGCCGTTCGGGTTGTCCCTGAACAACCAGGCGTGAAGGTCGTAGTGGACGAACTCCCTCGGAATGAGCGGATAGTGCCCTTCCATCGGTCCCATGAAGGTCTGACCAAATAGCTTTGGGGCTTCCTTGACGTCCGGCGTCAGTGGCACCAGCCATTCCACGCCCACCAGCTTCAAGCCTTTTTTGGTCGGCTCGTAGATCAAGACATTGGGTTTCATCGGGTCGAGCTTCTGGCCGACGCTGGGAACATTAACGAAATGGATGCCCATGGCGCCCTTTGGATAATCCATCGTGCCGGGTATCTTTTCGCCGCTGAAGTAGACGCAACCTTCGGTCGACAGATAAAGGTCGCGGATGGCGGCCGTGTAGTCCTCATATTTGGCGAGCGATTTCTTCAAGGCTTCGATATCTGCCTTGTTGGCGTCTTCGGCGCGAGCCGTGGCGGCCACGCACCAAGCAGAGACTAGACCTGTCAAAACGAGGACGCCGCAACGCCCAAGACGAGCTGTTCTTGTCATGCATTCCTCCCAGATTTCATGATCTGGCCGTGCAAGACCGGGGCCGAATAGATGATGACTGCGCGGCCGTTTGTACCCGCCCCATCCCCTCTCTGGAACGGTGTCAATGCTAATCCTTTCCAAGGTCTCCGGAAAGAGATTATTAGAAAACTCTAATGCTTTAGATCTTTTGGCGGACCACAGGAGCCAAAATGAAAACGGCCCCTTGCGGGGCCGCCTTCGCATTCGATGCTTTTTTCCTATTGGACCATGATCGTTTCCGAAAACCGGTACCCACTTTTCGGGATCATGGTGGCGATCAGGTAAGCGGCGAAAGCTGGATCTCTACACGCCGATTCTGCGCGCGGCCGGCCGACGTTGCGTTAGACGCGATCGGGCGGGTCTTGCCGAAGCCGGTGACGGCGAAGCGGCGCGAATCGACGCCCTGTCCCGACAGGTAGTTGGCGACCGCCAATGCACGGCGCTGCGACAGATCGAAATTGTGCTCGTCGCCACCGGTCGAATCGGTGTGGCCAAACACATCCACCGTCGTCTGCTTGAATTTCTTCAACACCAGCGCAACGGAGTTCAGCACCTGGTAGAAGCCTGGCTTCACCGCATCCTGGTCCACGTTGAACGTGATGTCGGACGGCATGTTGAGGATGATCTGGTCACCGGTGCGGGTAACGCTGACGCCGGTGCCCTCGAGCTGCCGGCGCAATTCCGCTTCGTTCTGGTCCATCGTGGCGCCGATCGCGCCGCCGGCCAATGCGCCGATGCCGGCGCCGATCAGCGCGTTGCGGCGGTCATTGCCGCCAGCAAGCAGACCAAGGCTGGCGCCGGCCAAGGCACCAAGGCCTGCACCCGCGGCGGTGTTGGAAATCTTCTGATCGCCAGTATACGGATCAGTGGTCGTGCAAGCGCTCACCAGCACAGCCGTCGCAACGGCGACGAGCACAGTCTTTTTCATAGAATCGTCCCTCTCCAAACCGCGGCCCTTGCGGCCGCGCACTTCAGCCCTTCCACGGGTCTTGTACCATGAAATACGGCGAAAAACCGAGCGGCGAAAGCGGCTTTTCCCCGCTTGCGCCACTCTTCTGCCTAAGCGGTTGGCGCCGGCCTACCAGAGGTTCTTGCCGTCGATGACGACCACCTCGACCTTGTCGAGGTCGAAATCGTCAAACAGCCGCGAATTGACTGAAATCTTGGGATTGTCGAAGTCCGGCTTGCCGGTCGACCAGTCCGGCGTTTGCGTGAAGGTGCCGCAGCCGCAAATGGCGCAGAACCCATGCTTGACGGTTTTCGATCCCCATTCATAGACGGAGACGTTCTCGGCCGGGCTGGTGAGCTTGAATTGCGAGGGAACGTAATAGGCCCAAAGCGACCCGCGCTTGGAGCAGAACGAGCAGGTGCATTGGGTCACAGTCTCGGGCGCCTGCGAAACCTCGAATGTCGTGGCCTTGCAGTGACAACTGGCCTTGATGGTCATGAACCGCTTTCCTCTCCGTTGCCGCCCTATGCGGCAAAGGCAACATAAAGGAACGCTCCTGACAACTGTCTGTCAGCAGGCTTGATCGATCGAGCCGAGCGGCGTTCTGGCTGAGCGGTCTGTCGCTACCTGCCGATATAGGCAGCCAGTTCGTCCGGCGTCCCATTTGGGAAAGCCTCTTTTAGAAAATCCAGGAACGCCGACACTCGTGCGCTGAGCAGCCGCCGCGATGGGTAGAGCGTCCACAGAGAGATCTCGGGACCGTCAATATCCCCCCAATTCACCAGTGTGCCGTCGGCCAGGTCGTGGGCCACCAACGAAATGGGAAGCCGTCCTGCGCCAACGCCGGCTCGCACCGCATCCCGCACCATGATGAGCGTTGACAAAGCTAGGACAGGTTCGATCCTGATTGTCGACCGGCCACCTTCTGTCTTCACCTGCCAAGTTTGCCGCTCACCTGTCCCGCGCGCAACGCCAGGAGCGGCGAGCCCAGCGGTCGTACGAGGAAGGTTGGGGCTCGCCACAACGACCAGGCGGTCACGGAGAAACGCTCGCCCAACCAGGCTTTCGTCGGGATCTGGATTGACCCGGATGACCAGATCGTAGCCTTCCTCGATCATGTCCACCTGCCGGTCCTCGGTCGTCACTTCAAGCCTCACCTCCGGATATTTGAGGGCAAACCCGGCAGCGATCCTCCCCATTGCGGTCTGCGAAAAATGCAAAGGCGCGCTGATCCGCAATCTACCCCTGGGTCTCTGACCGCCCGAGGCAATCGCCGAAGCCGTCTCGTCCAGTTCGGCAAGCAACGCCCCCGTCCGCTCGAAGAGCGCCCGTCCTTCTTCGGTCAGCTTCAGGTTACGCGCACCCCGTTCAAACAGGCGCAGATCAAGACTGCTTTCCAAGTCTCCAACGCGCCGGGACAGCGTTGCCTTGGGTCGGCCGGTGGCCCTTGCCGCCTTGCCGAAGCCACCATGGCGGGCAACGAGATTGAAATCGGCGAGGGCAAGAAGATCCATTGATGTTCCACCAGTGAGACGACGTGTCTAAAATTGCCGTCTACTGGACGCTTTGTGAGCCACTCATATTGGAGGTGTCAAGCAATCCAACAGGAGAAATTTCATGACTATTCTCGTTACCGGCGCCACCGGCAATATCGGCCGCCAAGTCGTCGAACACCTCGCCAAGCGCGGCGTCGATGTGCGTGCTCTCGTCCGCGACCCGTCGAAAGCCGGCTTCCCGGCTGGCGTATCCGTCGTGCAAGGCGACTTTCTCGACGTCGATTCGCTGCGCAAAGCCATGTCTGGGGTTTCCACCCTGTTCCTCTTGAACGCCGTGGTACCGGATGAATTCACCCAGGCTTTGATCGCACTGAACGTCGCCCGATCGGCCGACATCGAGCGGATCGTCTATCTGTCGGTGATCCACGCTGACGTCTATGTGAACGTGCCGCATTTCGCGGGCAAGTTCGGCGTCGAGCGGATGATCGAGCAGATGGACTTCAAGGCTACGATCTTGCGCCCGGCTTACTTCATCCAGAATGATCTGACGATCGAAGACATCATCACCGGCTATGGCACCTACCCAATGCCGATCGGCGCCAAGGGTCTCGCCATGATCGACGCCCGTGACATCGCCGAGATCGCAGCCCTTGAGCTGCTGCGCCGCGAACAGTCCAAGGAACCGCTTGCGCTCGACCGGATCAACCTCGTCGGTCCGCAGGCGCTGACCGGGACGGATATTGCCGCAATCTGGTCTGACGTGCTTGGCCGCCCAATCAGCTACGGCGGCGACAATACAGAGGGATTCGAGCAAAATCTCAAGCAGTTCTTGCCCGCCTGGATGGCCTACGACATGCGCCTGATGGGTGAGCGCTTCTTCACCGACGGGATGCTGCCTGAGCACGGCGACGTCGAGCGCCTGACTGCGCTTCTGGGCCGTCCACTGCGCCGATATCGCGACTTCGCCTCATCAGTCGTTGCTTCCGCCTGACGAAAGCACAAATACACCTAAACTGAGAAGCGCTTGCCAGTGCCGAGGATGTCCCCATGTCACATGCCAGCCTTCTCAGCAAAACGTTCTGGAACAACGGCCTGCCTTCCGATGAACCTTGTCAACAATACTCAGTAGGAACGCGGCGGCACGAACAGGCAGATCGTCTTGCCGGCGTCGAGACCAGCCTGGTGCGCGCACCAGTGGAAATCGCCGTCAGGTGAGTCCTTGACCCGCTTGTCGCTCATCGGAACGACCTCCCCCGTTCCGGCGATGACATAACCCTCGGGTTTTTCCAACACCTCGCCCGTGTGGGTGGCGCGGCAGTCATAGTTGGCGCAGCAGGCGAAGGGATAACTCCAGCCTTGCGGCTTCGCCGCCGTCGGCTTGGCGTCATGGGCGAAGGCGGGTGCGGTCAGCACCACGATCGCGCCGATCACAAACAGGGGAAAAAAGAGAAGTCGGCCAGCCGGTTGAACGGCTCTGGCCGATCGGACTGTGGCAGCAGACATGGAAACGTTCCTTTCAAGCGAGCATCAAGCGTTTGCTTGCCCGTTCTTGGAACGTGTCTTCCCCAGTGACCGAATCGTCAGCTCGCAGATATGCCGCGTCCGGCCATAAATGCTTTTTTCAACCCTCAGCCCGAGATGTTGGGCTGATTCCTTGGTCGGCGCAAGAAGTGCATGGGTACCACAGTGCCGCACCCCGAGCGCCGACATCTGCCGTCCAAAAGGGTGCGCCGGCTTGGTTAACAAGAGGTTAACGACGCGGTGCCCAGCAGGCATTAGCCGCCGGAGGCGTGCCCCTCATATTGCGGCAGGTCGTCGGCGATGGTGAACCACGGCGCCTTGGACCCGACGAAAATGTGCGCGGTCGGCCGTATGGTGGGATCGTCCACCAGCGTGCCCATGGCGACATGGACATAGGCGCCGTCGCGGACTAGCGAATAGAGCAGCGAGCCGCAGCGACTGCAATGCGCATCGTGGCCGCTGTCGTCGCCGAAATGGATGAGCCCGTGATGCCCTTCGGCAAGGGCGAACTTGTCGCGCTCGATCCCGGCGAACGGCTTGAAGGCCGAACCTGTGGTGCGCCGGCAATTTGAGCAATGACAGTTCGCGGCATAGACGAATTCGTCCGCCACCTCATAGTGGACCGCGCCGCAAAAGCACTTTCCGCTGAGCTTGCGAGTCATCGGCTCCTTCCTAGTCTAGATCGGCAACCGCTTCACCGGCACCGCCTTCTATGCGCTGCGACAGCGAAGCTTCCATGAAGTCGTCGAGATCGCCGTCGAGCACGCTCGACGGGCTGGTGCTTTCGACGCCGGTGCGCAGGTCCTTCACCAGCTGGTAGGGCTGCAGTACGTAGGAGCGGATCTGGTGTCCCCAGCCAATGTCGCTCTTCGACGCCTCGGTGGCGTTGGCGACCGCCTCGCGCTTCTTCAGCTCTTCCTCGTAGAGGCGCGAGCGCAGCATTTCCCAAGCCTTCGCCTTGTTCTTGTGCTGCGAGCGTTCTGCCTGGCAGGCGACCGCAATGCCCGTCGCGATATGGGTGATGCGGACTGCCGAGTCCGTCGTGTTGACGTGCTGGCCGCCCGAACCGGACGAGCGATAGGTGTCGATGCGCACGTCGGATTCGGAGACGTCGATCTCGATCCTGTCATCGACGACCGGATAGACCCAGATACTGGAGAAGGACGTGTGGCGGCGCGCATTGCTGTCATAGGGCGAAATCCGCACCAGGCGGTGGACGCCGGATTCGGTCTTCAGCCAGCCATAGGCGTTATGGCCCTTGATCAAGAGCGTGGCAGACTTGATGCCGGCCTCTTCGCCGTCATGCACTTCCAGCACCTCGACCTTGAAGCGGCGCCGTTCGGCCCAACGCGTATACATGCGCAACAGCATCGAGGCCCAGTCCTGGCTCTCGGTGCCGCCGGCGCCGGCATGGACTTCGAGATAGGTGTCGTTGGCGTCGGCTTCGCCTGACAGCAACGTCTCGACCTGGCGGGCCTTGGCCTCCCCTTGCATCGAGCGGATGGCGGCTTCGGCTTCGGCAATGACGCCTTCGTCTCTCTCTTCCTCGCCAAGCTCGATCAGGCCGATATTGTCTTCCAGCGCCTGGGTCAGGCCCTTGACCGCCGCAATGCCCTCTTCGAGGCCCTGGCGTTCTCGCATCAGCTTTTGCGCTTCCAGCGGTTCGTTCCAGAGGCTGGCGTCCTCGGCCCGTACGTTCAGGTATTCAAGCCGCTTTATGGCTTGATCCCAGTCAAAGATGCCTCCTCAGCAGGGTTATCGCCTGCCTGATCTCGTCGACAATGTTCTGCGTTTCCGCGCGCATGGCTGGTTGTTCTGTCCTGTTTTTAAAGTGGCGCTTGGGTCGGCGCGATACATAGGCACGGCATTGCTGCCTGTAAAGCGAAACGGGCCGGCTCAATAAGTCAGCCCACTCGACATGAGAAATCAGATCTCAGTAAAGCCCGCCGCCGGGCGCCTGGATGGCTTGCGAAGCCTCCGGCGATAGCGGTCCGCCGGCGCCGTTGGAGCCGTCGGCACCCATGCCGATCACCCAATAGCTGTCGGCGGGGCCGGTGCCGGGCTTGAAGGCTTCGATGATGGTGCCGGGATCACCCGACGCGGCACGCATGCCGGTCTTGCGGTTGATGGCGACCAGGTTCATGCCTTCAGGCACCTTGAAGTCGACATTGGGTGTACCGTCCAGCGCCACGCGCATGAAGTCCTTGAAGATAGGCGCCGCCAGACCACCACCGGTGGCGCCATGGCCGAGGCCGCGCGGTGTGTCGTAGCCCATGTAAAGGCCGACGACGAGGTTCGGCGTATAGCCGATGAACCAGGCGTCCTTCTCGTCATTGGTCGTGCCGGTCTTGCCGGCAATGTGACGGCCAAGTTCGGCGATGGTGGCGCCGGTACCGCGCTGGACGACGCCTTCCATCATCGAGGTGATCTGGTAGGCAGTCATCGGGTCGAGCACCTGCTCGGAATTGTCGACCAGTTCCGGTTCGGGCTGGTTGTTCCATTCGGACGCATTGCAGCCTTCGCAGCCGCGCTCGTCCTGCTTGAACACAGTCTTGCCATAGCGGTCCTGGATGCGGTCGATGAGCGAGGGTTTGATTGACTTGCCGCCATTGGCCATGATCGAATAGGCCGACACCATGCGCATGACGGTCGTCTCGCCGGAGCCCAGCGCCATCGGCAGATACGGCGCCAGATGATCGTAGACGCCGAACCGCTCTGCATATTCCACCACCAGCTTCATGCCCATGTCGTTGGCCAGTCGCACGGTCATCAAATTGCGCGACTTTTCGATGCCGGAGCGCAAGGTCGCTGGACCGGCCACCGTGCCGTCATAGTTCTTCGGCGTCCAGGTCGTGTTGCCGCTCTGGATGGTGATCGGTCCGTCCATGATCACCGAGGCCGGCGTATAGCCATTGTCGAGCGCTGCCGAATAGACGATTGGCTTGAACGACGAGCCCGGCTGGCGCATCGCCTGCGTGGCGCGGTTGAATTCAGACTGCGCATAGGAGAAGCCGCCGACCATGGCCAGCACGCGGCCGGTATGCGGATCCATGGCGATCAGGCCGCCTTCCACTTCCGGCGCCTGGCGCAAGGTGTAGGCGCCGTCCGAACCTTCGTTTTTCTGCACGAAGATGACATCGCCCGGCTGCAGCACGTCGGCTGGCGACTTGGCCTTGACCGTCTTGCCATCGACCACATGACGCATGGCAAAGCTCATGTCTTCCTTGCTGACGGTGCCTTCGACGCGTTCCTTGACGATCTCGCCTGAAATCTGCCGCGTCGGCTGCAGGCCGATGGAAAGGCCGGTCTCCGAGCTGTCGAGCACGACGGCAAGCGACCATTCCGGCACGTCCTCCAGCCCCTTCACGGCGCCCAGTGCCACGCCCCAATCACCGGAAGCATCGATATGCGTCACCGGTCCGCGATAGCCGCGCAGCGTATCGTATTTGAGCAAACCGTTCTGCATCGACTTGCGGGCGATGAGCTGGACCTTCGGATCGAGCGTCGTGCGCACCGACAGGCCGCCCTCATAGAGCGCGTTCTCGCCATAGCGGGAGATGATCTGGCGGCGCACTTCCTCGGTGAAGTATTCGCCCGCAAACAGATAGGAGCCGTTGCGGCGCGGTGTGACGCCGAGTGGTTCGGCCTTGGCCTTGTCGCCTTCCTCGCGCGTCACGTAGCCGTTCTCGACCATCTGGTCGATGACCCAGTTGCGGCGCTCGATGGCGCGGTCGGCATGCTTGAAGGGATGGTAGTTGTTGGGGCCTTTGGGCAGCGATGCCAGATAGGCGGCTTCCGCGACGGTGAGTTCGTTGACCGACTTGTCGAAATAGGTCAGTGCAGCGCCCGCCACGCCATAGGCGCCGAAGCCGAAGAAGATCTCGTTGAGATAGAGCTCGAGGATGCGGTCCTTCGAATAGGCCTGCTCGATGCGGAAGGCCAGGATCATCTCCTTGATCTTGCGCTCGTAGGTCTGGTCCGAGGACAGCAGGAAGTTCTTCGCCACCTGCTGGGTGATCGTCGAGGCGCCGACCTGGCGCCTGCCCGAGCCCATGTTCTGCAGGTTGACGTAGATGGCCCGGCCAAGCCCGGTGATGTCGATGCCGGGATGGTTGTAGAAATTCTTGTCCTCGGCCGACAGGAACGCTGCCTTGACCCGGTCCGGAACCGCCTGGATCGGCAGATAGAGCCGCCGTTCGCGCGCATATTCGGCCATCAGCGACCCGTCGGAAGCATGGATGCGGGTCGTCACCGGCGGCTCGTACTTGGCCAGCACTTCGTAGTCGGGTAAGTCCTTCGACAGATGGGCGATGTATATCGCCACGCCCGCGGCGACCAGAAGCGCCAGCGTCGTGCCGATACCAAAGAAATAGCCGATGAGACGAATCATGCCCGCTCCAGTCCGAGGTTCGGGAATTTCCTAGACGAAGCCGCCTTTCGCGCAAGCCTTCGCAACGGTCCCGATCCGTGATGGAAAACCCATGTCGCCACCATGTGGACAAAATGGGGCAGCGCGGGGTTTCGCCCACCAATGCCGCAAATAAAACCGGCTTGTGTTGTCGTCTTGCAACGCTGCCTCCGGTTGTGGGCGCCGGGCGGCCATCTCAGCCGCCGGTTCCCGTTCCCATCTTGGCGGAAGCAAACAAAGCGACGGCGTTGGTGATGCTCTGCGCCGCCTTGCCGCGCCAGTCGGCGTCGAGCAGTTGCGCCTCGTCCTTGGCGTTGGAGAGATAGCCGAGTTCGACCAGCACCGACGGCACATCGGGCGCCTTCAGCACCTTGAAGCCGGCCGAGCGCTGCGGATTGTTGATCAGGCCGACGCTGGTGGAGAGCTGGCCGACCAGAGTGTGGGCAAAGCTCATCGAGAAATTGTGCGTCTCGCGGCGGATCAGGTCGATCAGGATGTCGGTGACTTCCTTGTTGTCGTCCTTGATCACCATGCCGGCGAACTGGTCCGAGAGGTTTTCGCGATCGGCCAGCGCCTGCGCTTCCGGGTCGGATGCCTTGTCGGAGACGGTGTAGACGGTGGCGCCGCGAATGCCCTTGACGCTGATCGTGTCGGCATGGATCGAGATCAAGAGGTCCGCCTCGTGCTGGCGGGCGATGCGTACGCGGTCGTCGAGGCGCAGGAATTCGTCGGTCTCGCGCGTCATGAACACGTCGTAGTTGCCGACTGCGGCAAGCTTGGCGCGCAATTCGGTGGCGAAGGCCAGCGTGACATTTTTCTCGATGGTGCCGTTGAGGCCTTCGGCGCCGCCGTCAATGCCGCCATGGCCGGGATCGATGACGACGGTGAAGCGATGCCCCGGATTGGAGACCGGCCCGGTACCGACCCTGGCGCCCTTGTCGGTGGAGACGGTCGAGCCGGTGGTCAGCGCCTGGTTGGCAAGGGCTTCATCGAACTCGCGGTCGGAAGCCGCCGACATGTCGATGGCGATGCGGTAGCCGGTTCCGTCGTCATTCTTGAGCACGTCGAGCTTATCGACCGAGAACGGCCCTTTGCCGGTGAGGATCAGCCGCGATCCCTCGCCCTGATCGCCGTAGCGCACCGCCTTGACCAGGCCGCGCGCCTTGGCGTCCTTCGCGCTGATGGCGAATCGCGTGCGCGGCAGGTCCACGACCAGCCGGTTGGGACCGCGCAGCAGGAACCATTTGATATCGGGCTCGCGGTCGAAATCGATGACGATGCGCATCTTTGTGGCGTCGCCCGCCATCTTGTAGGCGGTGGCGCCGAGCGGCGCATCGGCCGCGCGTGAAACCGGCGCAAAGGCGAAGCAAAGCGCCAGCAGCAAAAGCACACAAGCAGCGCGCAGCAAAAGGCCTGCACGGCCATGGCCCTTGTCTGTGGTGCCCGCCAGTCCCATCTCTTTGCAGTCGCTCCCGGTTTGGCGCCTCGCGCCCGCGTGGTTGGTCTAAATGCCGGTCAGGCCGCAGACTCGATTAACGATTGGTATCCAGAGAAGGTTAACCAAGCCTTTTCATTGAGGATTAGGCCTGTGCTTCCGTTACGGCACCGCTTTTTGCCGGCATCCGAAATCGGGGTTGCCTTCCACCCCGTCAAATCATAAAAGCGATGGTGGATCACTGCAATCCTGGAACCGCTTCTCCCGCAGCTTCCCGCTACAGGTCAGATGAAAGGCGGCTCCTTTCGCTTCCAGCGAAAAGGCTTAGAGGTGATCGCGACGAATTTCGCAGGTGTGCGCCCGTGGCGGGGGAATCGCCTGCGTGAGGAAAACGGCCGGGTTTGTTCCCGTGCCGGCTCTGTATGAGCAAACAAGCTGGTCCGGTTCGTCCGGGCTTTGGTTCAAAAGGTTCTGCTGGTGACGATGGCTTCAAGCGCAATCATGGAAAGGTCCGCATCAAACCGCGCCATTATGGCTGCGGGCGGCACCGCCATGGCGCTCAAGCGGCGGCCAGCAACCATCCAGACATCCGGCACCCACACCCCAGACACGCAGCAGCGGGCTTTGCCTCGCAAGCTGCGGCTGACGGCTGCCGGGAGGAAACGTAATAATGCCCAACAAAATGCTGATAGACGCCTCCCACCCGGAGGAAACACGCGTTGTCGTTATCCGCGGTAACCGTATTGAAGAATTCGACTTTGAATCCCAGGACAAGAAGCAGCTCAAAGGAAACATCTACCTCGCCCGCGTAACGCGCGTCGAACCTTCCCTACAGGCAGCCTTTGTCGAATATGGCGGCAACCGTCACGGTTTCCTCGCCTTCAGTGAAATACACCCCGACTACTACCAGATCCCGGTCGCCGATCGTCAGGCTCTGCTGCGCGCCGAAGCGCAGGAAGCCGAGGACGAGGAGAACGAGGACAATGACGGTGACGACCGCCAGAGCCGCGATCGCGGCCGACGCGGCCGCCGGCGCGGCGGCAAAGGCCGAGAGCGCGGCGAACACAAGCGCGACGCCGGCACCGATGATGAAAACGGCGAACATGGCGACACCGGCGGGGGTGCAGTGGCCGAAGAGCCTGCTTCCGAGCATGCCGCCGCTGATTCCGCTGCGCACGACGATCACGCCGGGCACAGCGACAGCGGAACCTCCGAGACCGAGACATCCGACACCGAGCCATCCGAGACCGGACCGTCAGAAGGCGGCCCGACATCGATTGCGGCAAGCGTCGAAGCGGATGTGATCTCCGAAGCCGTCCCGCAGGCTGAGGCCGGCGACGAGGCGGCCTCCATGGCTAGCGGCGAAACTGTTTCAGCCGATCACAGCGGCGAAGCCACCTCCTCCGACAATGATCGCGGCATGCTGGAAGAGGTGCAGTCCTCGCATCCCGACGACCACGAGATTGAATCGGTCGGCGCCGAGGATGCGCTGGAAGAAGTGCGCAGCCGCCGCAAGCCAGTGCGCCGCCAGTACAAGATCCAGGAAGTCATCAAGCGCCGGCAGATCCTGCTGGTGCAGGTGGTCAAGGAAGAGCGCGGCAACAAGGGCGCGGCTCTCACCACCTATCTGTCGCTTGCCGGCCGCTATTCGGTGCTGATGCCCAACACGGCGCGCGGCGGCGGCATTTCGCGCAAGATCACCAGCGCGGTCGACCGCAAGCGCCTCAAGGAAGTCGTTGCCGATCTCGAAGTGCCGCAGGGCATGGGCGTCATCCTGCGCACCGCCGGCGAGAGCCGCACCAAGGCGGAGATCAAGCGCGACTACGAATATCTGATGCGGCTTTGGGAAAACGTCCGCAATCTGACGCTGCAATCCACCGCCCCTGCCCTCGTCTACGAGGAAGGCAGCCTGATCAAGCGCTCGGTGCGCGACCTCTACAACAAGGATATCGACGAGATTCTTGTCTCCGGCGAGGAAGGCTATCGCGAGGCCAAGGATTTCATGCGCATGCTGATGCCGAGCCACGCCAAGGTGGTTCAGCCGTTCCGCGACACGACGCCGATCTTCGTGCGCAACGGCATCGAGGCGCAGCTTGACCGCATGCTGCAGCCGCAGGTGACGCTGAAGAGCGGCGGCTACATCATCATCAACCAGACCGAGGCGCTGGTCGCCATCGACGTCAATTCGGGCCGCTCCACCAAGGAGCACTCGATCGAGGACACCGCGCTCCACACCAACCTCGAAGCGGCGGAAGAGGTCGCCCGGCAGTTGAGGCTGCGCGATCTCGCCGGCCTGATCGTTATCGACTTCATCGACATGGAGGAGAACCGCAACAACCGCTCCGTCGAGAAGCGGCTGAAGGATCACCTCAAGAACGACCGCGCGCGCATCCAGGTCGGCCGCATCTCGCATTTCGGCCTGATGGAGATGTCGCGCCAGCGCATCCGCGCCAGCGTGCTGGAATCGACCATGAAGCCCTGCCCGCATTGCGGCGGCACCGGCCATGTGCGCTCCGATTCTTCCGTCGCGTTGATGGTGGTCAGGGCCATCGAGGAATTCCTGCTCAAGGATTCGCGCAGCCACATCACGGTGCGGACACCGGCGGCAACCGCGCTCTACGTGCTCAACCACAAACGCGGCACGCTGGTGGAACTCGAAAGCCGCTTCGGCCTGACCATCACCGTCGAGGCCGATGACACGGTCGGTGTGCAGCACTATGCGATCTTCCGCGGCGCCATTGCCGAAAAGCCGGAAGGCTTTGTCGAGGCGCGCAGTTTTCCGGCCTATGTCGAGCCGGAAGAGCCCGAGGACGAGATCGTCATCGAGGAGGAAGACGACGAGGTTGTGGCGCAGGCAGAGCAGCCGCGCCAGGCGCAGCCACAGTCGCAGCAGCAGCCGAGATCGGCCGAGGACGGCGAAGGCCGCGACCGCAAGCGCCGCAAGCGCCGCAGACGGCGTGGCGGCAAGGATCGCGACCGCGAGCACGGCGAGCGCGAGCATGGCCATGCGGCCGAAGGCGCTTCGGTCTCTGTGGCAAGCGACGACTTTGCCTCTGAAACGGGCGGCGACAATACGGCACCGCAAGACGAAGCCCCGGTTGGCGCCGTCGAAACCGTGGAAGCATCAGACGACGCCCAGGGCAAGAAGCGCCGGCGCGGCAAGCGCGGCGGCAAGCGCAATCGCCGCGAGGACGGTGAAGGTGGCACGGAGACTGAAGGCGGCGAAACCGCAGACGTTTCGATGGCCGATGCCTCCGATGCGACGATCAGCGAGCCTGTCGCGGCAGTAGCGGTCGAAGAAGCCGCGGCCCCTGCGGCGGCGAACGACGATACTCCGACCGAAAAGCCGAAGAGGAAGCGCGCCTCTAGGGCGAAGAAGGCTGTAGCCGAAGTCGCTGCGGAGACGGTAGCTGACGTGCCGGCTGCTGCTGCTCCTGTCGATGACGTTGCAGCAGCTGAGCCGGAGACGCCTGTGCCTGCCGCCCCGGCCGCTGAGGAAGCGGCCCCTGCCCGGCCGACCCGACGCAAGGCCGTCGCGGCCGATGCTCCGGCCGTACCGGTGGTCTCCTCGACGGTCGCCGATGAGGCCAAGACCGAGGAAAAGCCAAAGCGGGCCGGCTGGTGGCAGCGGAAGGGCTTTTTCTAAGAATTTCAGCCAGTTGAACTGATTGCCTGACAAAAAATTCCCGCGCCTTCGAAAGACGGCGCGGGATTTTCGTATCTGGAGATGACCGAAACCGTCAGGGCGCGAAGATCGACCAGTTCATCATCCGGGCTAGTTTTTCCAAGGCGATCGAGCCCAGCTTTGAATTGCCGTTGGCGTTGAGACCTGGCGACCAAACGGCGAGCGAGGCTACGCCCGGCACGATCCCCAATATGCCGCCGCCGACGCCGCTTTTGCCGGGAATGCCGACGCGGAAGGCGAAGTCGCCGGAGCCGTCATAGTGGCCGCACGTCAGCATCATGGCGCCGATGCGGCGTGCGCGCTCGGCCGACACGACGGAGTGCCCGGTCGCCGGGTTCTTGCCGCCATTGGCGAGGAAGCGGCCGGCCAGCGCCAGTTGCCGGCAGCTCATGGCGATGGCGCAATGGTGGAAGTAGACGCCCAGCGCCAGTTCCGGCGCGTGGTTGAGATTACCGAAGGATTTCATGTAGTTGGCAAGCGCAAAGTTGCGATAGCCGGTGGCGCGCTCGGACGCCGCGACCTCGCGGTCGATGATGATGGTCTCGTCGTCGGCGAGGAACTGGATGAAGCGCAGGATCTCGCCGATCGCCTCGCGCGGCTGATGGCCGGCGAGCAGGATGTCGGAGACGACGATGGCGCCGGCATTGATGAACGGATTTCGCGGAATGCCGTTCTCATGCTCGAGCTGGACGATCGAGTTGAACGGATTGCCCGACGGCTCGCGTCCGACCCGCTGCCAGAGTGCGTCGCCGACATTGCCGAGCGCCAGCGTCAGCGTGAAAACCTTCGAGATGCTCTGGATCGAAAAAACCTGGTCAGCATCGCCGGCGACCAGCACGCGACCCTCATTGGTCACCGCCGCAATGCCGAATTTCTTCGGATCGACCTTGCCGAGTTGTGGAATGTAGGTGGCGACGTCGCCGCGATCGGTGCGCTCGGCCATCTCAGTGGCGACTTCAGACAGCGCTTGTTCGAGTTCCGGCATGCTCGTCCCCGCTATTTCAACCAGCGCTCGATGCGCGCCACCGCCTCGACCATGTCGTCATGGCTGCCGGCATAGGAAAAGCGCATCGTGCGGTGTCCGGCCAGCGGATCGAAATCGCGGCCGGGCGTCGCCGCCACATGCGCCTCGGCCAGCATTTTGCGCGCGAAGGCCATGCTGTCATTGGTGTGCCGGGTGACATCGCAGAAGGCATAGAAGGCGCCATCCATGGGCGCCGCCAGCGGAAATCCGAGCTCCGGCAGGCGCTGCATCAGAAGCTCCCGATTCCAGGCGTAGCGGGCCTTCACCGCCTCCAGCTCTTCCGTCGCCTTGAAGGCTTCGATCGCCGCGATCTGCGACAGCTCCGGCGGCGAGATGTAAAGGCTCTGGGCGACGCGATCGATTGGCCGCACCAGGGCCTCGGGCAGCACCATCCAGCCGATGCGCCAGCCGGTCATGCAATAGTATTTCGAGAAAGAATTGATCACCG
This sequence comes from Mesorhizobium sp. 128a, assembly GCF_053848025.1. Classification (NCBI taxonomy): domain Bacteria; kingdom Pseudomonadati; phylum Pseudomonadota; class Alphaproteobacteria; order Hyphomicrobiales; family Phyllobacteriaceae; genus Mesorhizobium; species Mesorhizobium sp. 128a. The sequence goes on from NZ_JBSPKY010000012.1 coordinate 102,199, forward strand.
TCACGCCCTTGCCGTAGGCCAGCGCCGTGGTGTCCGGCGCGGCATAGGCCAGCCGGTGATAGATTTCGTCCGATATCACCGCGATGCCCAGTTCTTCGGCAGTCCTTACCAGCGCCGACAGTTCGTCGGCGGGAATGACCGCGCCGGTTGGATTGGCGGGGCTGGCGAATAGCACGCCCTTCAACGGCTTCTCGCGATGCGCCGATTTCAAATGGTCGGCATGCAGATAGGCGTCCGAGCCCAACTCGATCTCTACGATCTCGATGCCCAGCGCCGCCATGATGTTGCGGTAGGCGGGATAGCCGGGTGCGGCGATGGCGACGCGGTCGCCCGGATCGAACATGGCCAGGAAGGCCAGATTGAAGGCTGCCGACGATCCCGTCGTCACGGCGATGCGGCCCGGCGCGACATCGATCCCATAGTGTTCGCCATAATGCGCGGCGATCGCCTTGCGCAGATCCGCCAGGCCGAGCGCGTCGGTATAGCCGATGCGGCCGATCTTGAGCGCATTTACGGCTGCTTCCCTCACCCCCACCGGCGCCGGATCGGATGGCTGGCCGACGGCCATGGACACGACAGGCACGCCTGTCGCCTTCAGCCGGTTGGCCTCGGCCAGAATGTCCATGGCGTGAAACGGCTCGACTTCACCGCGGCGCGACAGCGAAACAACCATTTGACCTCACTCTTTCCGCACGATCCCGCCGCTCCAGGCCATCAACCCGGATGGCAGCGCCGCACAAATGCCCGATTGATGTGAGGATCACAAGTTCACCTAGTTTCGGTGCCGTGACTTTTCATCGTTCGCCCACTCGTTTACCAGTGGACCTCATGCTGAGCCGACCCAAATCGACGATTTCCAAATCTTCCATCGCGAAGACAGCGCGGGGCTTCGCGACGCTTTTGCTTGCCGCCGCCGTTGCCATCTCCGGTTCGGTGACAGCGTTTGCGCAGGGCGTGCCGGTGGTGCGCGATGCCGAGATCGAGGCGCTGGTGCGCGACTATGCGCGGCCGATCTTCAAGGCGGCTGGTCTTGCCAATGACGGCGTCGATATCGTTCTGGTCAACGATCAAAGCTTCAACGCCTTCGTCACGGGGCGCCGGCTGTTCATCAACACCGGCGCGCTGATGCAGGCCGAAACGCCCAACGAGATCATCGGCGTCATCGCCCACGAAGCCGGCCACATCGCCGGCGGCCACCAGCAGAAATTGCGTGACCAGCTCGAGCGCGCCAAGACGATGGCCATCATCGCCACGCTGCTTGGCGCCGGCGCCATCGTTGCGGGCGCCACCACCAACAGCCGCGGCCTTGCCGGCGCAGGCATGGGCGTCGCTGCCGGTGGCGGCGAGATGGCGCAGCGCAGCATTCTTGCCTACCAGCGCACCGAAGAGTCGACCGCCGACCGCTCGGCCATCACCTATCTCAATGCCACCGGGCAGTCCGGCATGGGCATGCTGAAGACCTTCGCCCGCTTCCAGAACGCACTGTCGCTATCCGGCACGCAGGTCGATCCCTACCGGATCAGCCATCCCATGCCGCAGGAGCGCATCGCCAATCTCGAAGTGCTGGTCAAGCAAAGCCCCAATGTCGACAAGGTCGATCCGCCGGCGCTGCAGCAGCGCCACGACATGATGCGCATCAAGATCGCCGCTTATATGGGCGGCCAGGCCGCCGCGACGCGGTTGATCCGCAAGGCCCCGGGCAGCCTCCCATCGCGCTATGGCGAAGCGCAGATGGCCTACCTCTACGGCAATCTGGGCGCAGCACTGACCAAGACCAACGCGCTGATCAAGGAACAGCCGAAGAACCCCTATTTCCAGGAATTGCGCGGCGACATCCTGATGAAGGCAAACAAGCCGAAGGACGCCGCGGACGCCTATGCCAAGGCGGTCAGCCTCGATCCGGTGAAGTCTGGCCTGCTGCCCGTTTCCCTCGGCCAGGCGCTGATGGCCGTCGGCACGCCGGATTCGCTGAAGAAGGCGGTGGTGCAGATCAACAACGGCCTCGGGCGCGACAAGGAAAATACCGACGGATACCGCTATCTGGCTCAGGCCTATGGCGAGCTCGGAAACATCCCGTCGGCGGAGCTCGCCACGGCCGAGGGCCATTTCTATTCCGGCGACTACAAGAATGCGAAAATCTTTGCCATGCGCGCGCAAAAGGACTTGAAGCGCGGCGAGCCCGGCTGGATTCGCGCGCAGGACATCATAAACTACAACCCTTCAGGCAAACTCAAGAAGTGAACCTTACGGTCGCCTGTAGCGACTAGGATAGACCAGAACCGGCAAGAGGATGAGATGATGAACAAGGCAATACTGCTCGGCACGACAGGAGTGGCGGCTGCTCTTGCCATGCTGGCTTTCGGGTTCGTCGCCGGCAGTCCGCAGGCCGCCAAGGCCGATACGGCGCAGATCGTGCAGGTAGCATCCTCGGACACCAAGATTGATCGGGCCGAGGTCGAGGGCATCATCCGCGACTATCTGTTGAAGAACCCGGAAGTGCTCCTCGAAGTGCAGGACGCGCTGGAGGCCAAGCAGAAGGAAGAACAGCGGATCGCCGCGCTCCACGTCATCGAGAAGGCCAAGGATGAGATTTTCAACTCGACCTTCGACGGCGTCGTCGGCAATCCGAAGGGCAAGGTCACCATCGTCGAGTTCTACGACTACAATTGCGCCTTCTGCAAACGCGCCATCGAAGACATGCGTGAGCTGACCAAGTCCGATCCGGACCTGCGCTTCGTTCTCAAGGAATTCCCGATCCTCGGTCCGGATTCGCAGAAGGCCAGCGTCGTCTCAATGGCCTTCCACCTCATGAAGCCGGAGAAGTACGGCGAGTTCCACAATGCACTGCTCGGCGGCCAGGGCCGCGCCACAGAGGCGGCGGCCATCAAGGTGGCGCTGTCTCTCGGCGCCGATGAGACGAAATTGCGTGAGAAGATGAAGGACCCGACCATTACCGAGGCTTTCTCCAAGACCTTCGACCTCGCCAACAAGCTGGCCATCACCGGAACGCCGTCCTACGTGGTCGGCAATGAAGTGGTGTTCGGCGCGCTCGGCCAGCAAGTGCTGGCGGAAAAGATCGAGGCGGCGAAAGCCGCGCTCTGATCTTGCGCGCGAGCCTATTTCTCACCGGCAGATTTCCGCCTGTTGTGGACAGTGAAAGATCGCACTTTGTGCTCTTTCCGCGGGCAGCTATGCCCATTATAGAAGGCCCTGCGCGCCGGCTTGAGGCCGGCGCCGGAAAAGGTCGGCATTTTTGAAAACGATTTTCGTCCTGAACGGTCCCAACCTGAACGCGCTCGGCAAGCGCGAGCCTGGCATCTATGGCGGCAAGACGCTTGCCGCGATCGCCGACGACTGCAGGCAGGCGGGCGCCGCACTTGGCCTCGAGATCGATTTTCGCCAGTCGAACCATGAGGGCGACCTCGTCGACTGGATCCAGGAGGCCGGCGACAAGGCAGCCGGCATCGTCATCAATCCGGGTGCCTACAGCCATACCTCGATCGCCATTCACGACGCCATCCGCGCCATCGCGCCGTTGCCCGTCGCCGAAGTTCACCTCTCCAACATCCACGCGCGGGAACCATTCCGCCACGTCTCCATGGTCGCGCCGGTCGCTGTCGGCATGATCTGCGGGTTCGGGCCGCTTGGCTACTCGCTGGCGCTGCAGGCGCTGGCGGCACGCCTATGACCGACCAACAAACAGAAGGCTCGAAAATGTCGATAAAGAAGACCGGTGTTGACCAGCAACTGATCCGCGATCTGGCGGGCATACTGAACGACACCAACCTCACCGAGATCGAGGTCGAGCTCGGCGACCTGAAGGTGCGCGTATCACGCCAGGCGCCGGCGGCCGTCCACGCCATTGCAGCACCTCAAGCAGGCTATGCGCCGGCAGCGCAGCCCGCGGCGAGCGCAGCTGCCGCACCCGCGGCGGCCGATCCGTCCAAGAACGCGGTCCCCTCGCCGATGGTCGGCACTGCCTATCTCGCTCCCTCGCCAGACGCCAAGGCCTTCATCGAAGTCGGCCAGACGGTCAAGGAAGGCCAGACGCTGCTGATCATCGAGGCGATGAAGACGATGAACCAGATTCCTTCGCCGCGCGCCGGCACGGTGACGGCGATCCTGTTCGAGGACGGCCAGCCGGTCGAATACGGCATGCCGCTCGTCGTGATCGAGTAGAGCGGGCCGGATGTTCCAGAAGATCCTCATCGCCAATCGCGGCGAAATCGCGCTTCGGGTGCTGCGCGCCTGCAAGGAACTCGGTATCCAGACCGTGGTGGTGCATTCGACCGCCGACGCTGACGCCATGCATGTCAGGCTTGCCGACGAGAGCGTGTGCATCGGCCCGCCGCCATCACGCGACAGCTATCTCAACATCCACCAGATCGTCGCCGCCTGCGAGATCACCGGCGCCGACGCCGTGCATCCGGGCTACGGCTTCCTGTCGGAGAACGCCAAGTTCGCCGACATCCTTGCCGCCCACAACATTACCTTCATCGGTCCGTCCGGCGACCATATCCGCATCATGGGCGACAAGATCGAGGCCAAGCGCACGGCAAAGCGGCTCGGCATCCCGGTGGTGCCCGGTTCGGACGGCGCCGTCACCGATCAAAAGGAAGCCAGGCGCATTGCCGCCGAGATCGGTTATCCCGTGATCATCAAGGCATCGGCGGGTGGTGGCGGGCGCGGTATGAAGGTCGCCCTTACCGAGGCTGACCTTGAGATCGCCTTGCAGACGGCGAGCACGGAAGCCGGTGCCGCCTTCGGCGACGATGCCGTCTACATCGAAAAATACCTGCAAAAGCCGCGCCACATCGAGGTGCAGGTGTTCGGCGACGGCGCCGGCCGCGGCGTGCATTTCGGCGAACGCGACTGTTCGCTGCAACGCCGTCACCAGAAGGTCTGGGAAGAGGCGCCCTCGCCGGCCCTCAATGCCGAGGAGCGCGCCCGTATCGGCGGTATCTGTGCCAAGGCCATCGCCGACCTCGGCTACTCCGGCGCCGGTACCATCGAGTTCCTCTACGAGAACGGCGAGTTCTATTTCATCGAGATGAACACCCGCCTGCAGGTCGAGCATCCGGTGACGGAAGCGATCACCGGCATCGATCTCGTGCATGAGCAGATCCGCGTCGCCTCCGGCGGCGGGCTTTCGGTGCGCCAGGAGGACATCAAGTTCAATGGCCACGCCATCGAATGCCGCATCAACGCCGAGGATCCGCGCACCTTCACGCCCTCACCCGGCACGATCACGCATTTCCACACGCCTGGTGGCCTCGGCATTCGCGTCGATTCCGGTGTCTATTCCGGCTACAAGATCCCGCCTTATTATGACAGCCTGATCGGCAAGCTGATCGTGCACGGACGCAACCGCGTCGAATGCATGATGCGGCTGCGCCGGGCGCTCGACGAATTCGTCGTCGACGGCATCAAGACGACGCTGCCGCTGTTTCGCGACCTCGTCGGCAATGCAGACATCGCCAATGGCGACTACGACATCCACTGGCTGGAAAAGTATCTGGCCCAAGAGGAATAGCGCCCAAATTACCGGTATGATGCCGCGATGACCCGCCCCTACGCGCCCGGCTATCGCATTCCGACCGACCTTTTGCTCAAGGCCTATGCCTCGGGCGTCTTCCCGATGGCCGAGAGCGCTTCGGACCCTGAAGTGTTCTGGGTGCGTCCGGAAACGCGCGGCATCATCCCGCTCGACGGTTTCCACACGCCTAAAAGCCTTAAGAAGACGATCCGCAAGCACCCGTTCGACATCCGCTTCGACTTCGATTTCGAGGCGACGATCGACGGCTGCGCAGAAAAGCGCGAGGAGCGGCGCTCGACCTGGATCAACGCGCCGATCCGCGAAGCCTATGTCGAACTGCACCGTCTCGGGCATTGCCACTCGGTCGAAGCATGGCGCGAGGAACGGCTGGTCGGCGGCCTCTATGGTGTCTCGCTCGGCCGGGTGTTCTTCGGCGAAAGCATGTTCGCCCGGGAGACCGACGCGTCCAAGACCTGCCTCTATCATCTGGTCGAGCGGCTGAAGGCGCGCGGCTTCGCGCTGCTCGACACCCAATTCACCACCGAACACCTCAAGCGCTTCGGTGCGGTCGACGTGCCGCGCGGCAAGTATGAGAACATGCTGGCCGATGCGCTGAAGGGGGAAGCGATCTTTTTCCCCTGACCGGAGAGGCCTGAGATATTTTTGCAGCCCTTGCCGAGCACGGGCTACACGTCACGGAGTGTGGCCGGTCAGCTTTTCACGCTGATCAGCTCTTGGCCTCCAGCGGCGTCTGCGAATGGAACATCATCTTCCAGCCGTTGACGCGATGGACATAGCCGGTGCTGACCAGGGCGTCATAGGCTTCCCCGTTTTCGCGTGTCGCGTGCGCTTCGTAGGTCAGCATGACGATGTCGCTGCCCGGCTCGACCATGCCCTTGAGTTTGATATCGAGGTCGCGCCAGCGCCTGGGCTTGGTCGCCGTCTTGGCAAGATCGGCATTGTCCATCGCCTTCGCCATGTCGGGGAATGCCACCAGGCATTCCACGTCGGCATTGGCCGCATAGTAAGCCGCATCGCCTGTCCAGAACCCTTTTTCGAGCTCGAGCAGGTCCTTTTTGCTGGCCGTGATCGGCTTGCTGGCTGACATCGGGAACCTCCATGCGCATTGATTGCGCTTCTCCGTCATCCAACGGATGGCGGGCAAGACGGTTCCGGAGGATCAGTTGGTGGTGTTGGTGGCGTTCGGCTCGGTTGCATCCGGCTCAGTCGTGTCCGGAGTGGCCTCGGCCTTCGGCTTCGAGGTGTCGACCTTGGGTGTTTCGGCCTTGGCCGCGTCAGGTGGCGGCACGTCCGACTTCTGCTTGCAGCCCTTCAGCCACACGTCATAGACGGCATGCTCGACGGCATTGAGGCCAGGACTTTCGGCAAACATCCAGCCGGTGAAGATGCGGCGGATCTTGCGGTCGAGCGTGATCTCGTCGACCTCGACGAAGGAATCGGTCTTCGGTTCCTCGTTCTCCGGCCGCGAATAGCAGATGCGCGGCGTCACCTGCAAAGCGCCGAACTGCACGGTTTCGTCGATATAGACATCGAAGGTGATGATGCGGCCGGTGATCTTGTCGATACCGGCGAATTCGGCGACCGGGTTGGTGATGCGATCGGAGATTGCCGGCGCCGCGGTAGGCGCCTGGGCTGCCGCAAACGCGGTCGGCCACATGGCAACAGCGGCAACTGCCGTCAGTCCGGCCATCGATGTCAGGCTCAAAATGTTCATGCTGATATACCGGTGGTTTGGGCCCGGGTGATTCTCTCACGCCCAAGGCTATTCGCCGTTGTCATACCAGCAAGCAGCTAAACGCCAATTGTGGCGACAAAAGACCGGCCGGTGGTCAAGAACCAGGCGTCCACGCATCATAGTCGCCCGTCACCTGCGGACGGTGCTGATTGGTGAGCACGGAACCCTTCGGCCGATAGGCCGCCGGAGTACCCGTGAGGTTCGGCTCGTGCGACTTTTCCCATTCGCGCGGGCGATAGTCGTCGCTCGGCGGCGCGACATCGACGCGGTGATGGATCCAGCCGTGCCAGCCCGGGGGAATCGCCGAGGCTTCCGAATAGTTGGCGTAGACGACCCAGCGGCGGGTGCGGCCTTCCGAATCGACGCCGCCTTCATAGTAGACATTGCCGACAGCGTCCTGGCCGACCTTGCTGCCGTGACGCCAGGTGTTGAAACGCGTTCCCAGGGTCTGACCGTTCCACCAGGTGAAAAACTGCGTAAGGAAGGTTTTCATCAAAAATCCTCGCGGCGCGCGGGGCGGTGCCCGCTTCCCTGCTTATGGCGTCAGGCCATCGCGAAGGCAAGGGTTTTGCGCTGCCTGCGGCACTGACGGCACACCGAACGCATGGGCGGCGGTCGATCCATTTCGCACCTGCGAACACCACACTTGCCAAGCCGGCTGCGTCTTCCTAAAGCTCTGACTGCCCGGCGCTGGTCAACGCCGGGTGCGGGAGGTGAGGAATGGCCCCAGACGCGTCGGTCGCCAGGATCAGCGCGGAGACGATACGCACCCGCAAGGGCGGCGTGCCGATCGTCTGCCTGACCGCTTACACCTATCCCGTCGCCCGCCTGCTCGACGACCATGTCGACCTTCTTCTGGTCGGCGACAGCGTTGCCATGGTGCTGCATGGCCACGAGACCACGCTCGGCGCCTCGCTGGAGATGATGATCGCCCATGGCCAGGCCGTGATGCGCGGCTCGGCAAAGGCCTGCGTGGTGGTCGACATGCCGGCCGGCAGCTATGAGAATTCGGCCGCGCAAGCCGTTGCCTCGGCGCGCCGCATTTCCGAAGCTACCGGCTGCCAGGCCGTGAAGCTGGAAGGCGGCGTCGACGTCGCCGGTCAGATCGCGGCGATCGTCGCCGCCGGCATTCCGGTGATGGGCCATATCGGCTTGCAGCCGCAATCGGTGGAAAAGGACGGCGGCTACAAGATCAAGGGCCGTACGCCGGAGAATGTGGCAGCCCTCATGCGCGACGCCGATGCGGTCGAAAAGGCCGGCGCATTTTCGCTCGTCATCGAAGGTACCGTCGAGACTGTGGCCGCCGATCTCACCCGGCATATCGCCATTCCGACCATCGGCATCGGCGCCAGCAGCGATTGCGACGGCCAGATCCTGGTGATCGACGACATGATCGGCCTGACCGTCGACAGGGTGCCGAAATTCGTCAAGGAATACGCTGACTTGCGCGGCGTGGTCGCCGATGCCGCCGCTCGTTACGCGGCGGAGGTGCGCAATCGCACCTTTCCCGGACCGGGCCATGTCTTTTCAGCCAAAGCGGGCAAGGACAACGCATGAACCAGCCTGTCGTTGTCGACACTGTGCTTGCCCTTCGCGCCGTGATCCGCGACTGGCGGCGCGACGGGCTCAGCGTTGCCCTGGTGCCGACCATGGGCGCGCTGCATGACGGCCATATCTCGCTGGTCAGGGCCGCGCTTTCGACCGCCGATCGCTGCATCGTCTCGATCTTCGTCAATCCGGCCCAGTTCGCGCCCACCGAAGACCTCGACAAGTATCCTCGCCAGTTGGCCCGAGACCTCGACCAGCTGGCGCAAGCCGGCGCCCATCTTGCCTTCACCCCGACGGTCTCCGAAATGTACCCGGCGGGTTTCGCCACCAGGATTTCGGTCGGCGGCCCGTCTTCGGGGCTGGAATCGGATTTCAGGCCGACCTTCTTCGAGGGCGTCGCCGCGGTTGTGGCCAAGCTCTTCCTGCAGGCGGCGCCCGATTTCGCGGTGTTCGGCGAAAAGGACTACCAGCAGCTTTGCGTCGTCAGGCAGCTCTGCCGCGATCTCGACCTGCCCGTCGAGATCGTCGGCGCCCTGACCGTGCGGGACGCGCACGGCCTCGCCATGTCGTCGCGCAATGCCTATCTCGGCGAGGCCGAGCTCGACATCGCGCGCCAGCTCAACATAATCCTGCGCCGCACGGCGGCGGCGCTTTCGGCCGGCGCGGACGAGGCCGGCGCCACCGATGCCGCCGCAAAGGCGCTTATCTCCGCCGGCTTCCGGAAAGTCGATTACGTCGCGGCCCGCGCGAGCGTCACGCTCGCGACCTGGCAGCAAGACCGCGACGGCCGCCTGCTTGCGGCAGCCTGGCTCGGCACCACCCGGCTGATCGACAATGTGGAAATTCCCTCCGCCTGAGCGCCTGCGGTCCGATCGGCTGCCGATCCGCGAGCTGTCGCCGCAGGACGCGCCACCGAAGTTATCGGGTTGCTCATGTGTCACTGGAACACGCGGTGGGTTTCACACCCCGCGCTTCTTGAGGCCGTCGGTGAGAATCTTCATCACCGTGCCGAACATGGCGTCAATTTGCGCGGCGTCTGCCCGCAGGCTGTCGGTGCGCCACATCAGGCTCAATACGCCATTCATCATGGTCCATAGGGCGGTGGAAGTGAGTTCAGGGGCGAACCCGCCATCGATGACCGCCTCGTCAATGCCCCGGCGGATCAAGGCGCCCAACTTGGCATTTTGCTCCCGGATCAAGTTCGCGATCCGCGTCAGCGCCTCAGGCTCGTTCGGCGGCTCGACCAGGATACGAAACTGGTGCGGGCGTTCCTTGGCGAAGTTGGTATAGGCCGCCGCCACCGCGTACAAGCGATCTTCCACCCCGCCCGGCGAGGCATACGCGGCATCCATGTATTGCCGATTCTCTTCCAGCGCGCGCTCGGCCACGGCGATTAACAGCGCCGAGAGACCGCCGACCCGGTTGTATAAGGTCTGCACCGCCACGTCGGCACGTGTTGCGACCGCCTCCAGGGTGACCGCTTCGCGCCCCCCTTCCGCTAGCAAAGTCTCCGCAGCTTCCAGGATCGACAACCGGGTAGCCTTGGCCTTGCGCTGGGTTCGAGTCTCCTTTTCCCGGCCCGCTTCGTTCTTTATTGGATTGACTTCCATGTTTGGAACCTATTACAATATCGTGTTGCAATTTTGTTGGTGACCCTAATGTTCTCATACATCGACATATCGGGGGAAGAATGAGGCGCCGAGCGAACGTAGAGTTCTTTTCTGGCCAGCGAAGAGAGCGGTGCCGGGGCTGGCTTTATGAACCGGAGGGGAACGGGCCCTTCCCCGTCATTGTCATGGCGCACGGCCTGGGCGGCATCAAGGAGATGCGCCTAGATGCGTTTGCCGAACGCTTTTCCGACGCCGGCTACGCATGCTTGGTCTTCGACTACCGCAATTTCGGGGCGAGCGAGGGGGCTCCCCGGCAGTTGCTGGACATCGGCAGTTGGAAGACTGGTCCAGCGCAATTGCCTTTGCACGGCAGCAGCCCAACCTAATGCGCAACAAGGTAGTCCTGTGGGGCACCTCCTTCGGCGGCGGCCATGTCATTGCCTCCGCCGCGCGCGACCAGAAAGTGGCGGCTGCCATTGCCCAATGTCCCTTCACCGACGGCATCGCCTCCGCCCTTGCGATGGATTTGCGCAGCAGCCTCAAAGTGACGGCGATGGCCATCTTGGACAAGCTGCGCGGCACAGTCGGAATGACACCCTTGATGGTGGCCACTTCCGGCCCGCCACATTCCGCCGCCCTCATGACCGCGCCCGACGCTCATGGCGGCTATCTGGCCCTGGTGCCGAGCGAATTTTCCTTCCGCAACCACGTCGCAGCGCGCTTCGCGGTGAACATCCTTCGCTACCGTCCCGGTCGCCGGGCAGCAAAGGTCTCCTGCCCGATTCTTTTCTGCATCTGCGAGACCGACTCTGTCGCGCCCGCCGGGCCGACCCAGCGCTATGCCAAGAAGGCGCCGCGCGGCGTAGTGCGCCTGTATCGGGCCGGCCATTTCGACATCTACGTCGGCGAAGCCTTCGAACGGGTGGTGGCCGATCAGCTCGATTTCCTCAAGCGCCATATCCCCACTGAAAGGATGAACCTTGTCGAAATATGATTTGATCAATCGGGTCGTGGCCATCACCGGCGCCACCGGCGGCTTAGGATCAGCGCTCGCCGCGGCACTGCTCGCCAAGGGTGCCCGCCTGGCATTGTTCGACCTGGACTTGGCCAGGGTCGAGGTGCAGGCAAAGACCTTGGGCGGCCTCTCCCTAGCCCGCGGCTGGACCGCCAACGTGCGCAGCATGGAGAGCCTGGAGGCGGCCATGGCGGAAGCCGCGGCGCATTTCGGCCACATCGACGTGGTGATCGCCAACGCAGGCATCGACACCATGGCGCCCATGGCCACGCTCAATCCGGAGGCATTCGAGCGCGTCGTCGACATCAACCTTAACGGCGTCTGGCGCACCTTCCGCGCCGGCCTGCCTTATGTGCAGAAGCGGCAGGGCTACCTCTTGGGCGTTTCGTCGATGGCTGCCTTCGTCCATTCGCCGCTCCAGGCGTCCTACACTTCCAGCAAGGCAGGAGTTTGGGCCCTGTGCGATAGCGTCCGCCTGGAATTGCAGCATCTGGGAGTCGGCGTCGGCAGCGTGCATCCCACCTTTTTCCCAACACCGATGATGGACGGCGTAGTGGCCGATCCCGCCGGCCGTGCCTTGTGGGGTGGAAATGACAAGGGCGTTTGGAAAATGGTTTCGCGCGAAGCAGTCGTGCGCGACATTGTGGCTGGCATCGAGCGGCGCGCGGACATGGTGGTCGTGCCCAAGCGAAATACCATCATCGCAAAAGCGCCCGGACTCTTTCGGCGCTTTATCGAGCGCGCCGGGTTCCGTGGCACAAACATCCAGCAAGCCATCAAGCTGGCATCGTCCACCGGATGGAACTTGCCCGCAAAAGCTCATGAGGGTCATTCCGGCAATGTTGACGTATCGATGAGCACCACTAAGCGCAGCAGCGTTGGATGAATCGGCGAGGAGGTGAAGGGCCTCATCGCGCCACGCACTCCGCCCAGCGCTTCCAGGGGGCGAGGCGGGCTATTTGTCAGCGGTTTATTTGTAGGCAGTCTATCAAACACGCCTGTCCGGCAGGAATTGATACCCCCTGATACGCCGAACTAGACGCGGCCCGTCTTCGGAGCTGGAATCGGATTTCAGGCCGACCTTCTTCGAGGGCGTCGCCACAGTTGTGGCCAAGCTGTTTCTGCAAGCCCTGCCCGATTGCGCCGTCTTCGGCGAAAAGGACTACCAGCAGCTTTGCGTCGTCCGAAAACTCTGCCGCGATCTCGACCTGCCGGTGGATATTGTCGGCGCGCCATCCGTGCGCGATGCGCACGGCCTCGCAATGTCGTCGCGCAACGCCTATCTTGGCGCCGCCGAACTCGGCGTCGCGCGCCAGCTCAATGTCATCCTGCGCCAGGCGGCGGCGGCACTTGCATCCGGCACCGACGAAAGCAGCGTGACGGCCAAGGCCGCCGCCGCGCTTCTCGATGCAGGCTTCGACAGGGTCGACTATGTCGCGGCGCGCGAGAGCCTGACCCTCGCCCCCTGGCGGCGTGACAGCGACGGCCGCCTCCTCACTGCGGCCTGGCTTGGCAAGACCAGGCTGATCGACAATGTGGAAGTTTCCCCATTTATTCCCTGAAAAATTCCAAAACCATTCACTTTGATTTTTATCGCAGATTGGCGCGAGCGCCCGTAAACAGCGATCATTCAGGGTCATATCGGCTGGTCTGATAGCGATAACACACCAAAACGTCGTTGTGAGATGTTTCACAGACGCGGCGTACCCGGCAATGTTGTGTTACCTCAGGCGGAGATAATGTGTGACCTGCCACTACGCTGCGATGCAAACGAGGCTCCATGTCTATCCAGCCCAACATCAACGGTCGCGCTCTGCCGCAGATCGTCGAGGCAATTTACGATTCGATTGCCGATGTCGGCCGGTGGCAGTCGACGCTTGAATCAATCTGCAAATTGGCGATCGGCCGGCTTGCCATGCTGGCGGTCGTCGACACATCAAGCAATTCGGCGCGGTTTTCGGTGTGTTGCGGCGACCCCGCCATGCTCGAGGCGTTGCAACGCGATTACGCCTCCGAAGTGCCTTTCTTCAAGGCGGTGCCGAAAATGGACATAGACGTGCCGTTCACCGTCGATAGCGTCTATGCGCTGCAAGGCCCCGATGCCCGGCAGACCTGGATCGAAAGCCGCATCGTGCGCGAGTGGGTGGAACCCAATCGTCTCGACGATTTCTTCTGGGTGGCGCTGATGAAGCAGCCGGCGCGCACCGGCATGCTGATGGTGGTGACCGACAAGGACAGGCCGCAGATCTCAACCCGGGATCTCGATCTGATTTCCACGCTCGCACCCCATGTCCGGCGTGCGGTGACCATCGGCGACCTGTTCGAGGCCGAGCGGCGCAAGTCCGACGTCTTTCGCTCGATCATCGAGAGCCTCGACCATCCGGTGCTGATCGTCGCTGACGACATGCAGATCATCTTCGCCAACCCGGCGGCCGAGGCACTGCTCGCGCAAAACACCTCGGTGTCCTCGGTACGCGGCCAGCTTTGGTTCACCTGTGCCAATGCCAACACGGCGATCGGCAACGCCGTCCACCTCGGCAACCGCAACGAATTCGCGCTCGGACCTTCCGGCATCAACATTCCCTTGGTGCGGGCCATGGCTCCGGCGGTGGCGCATGTCATGCCGCTGGCCCGGCGTGACATTTCGGCCCGCATGTCGCAGCGCGCCGCCGCCGCCATCTTCATCGCCGCCGCCGGCGCAACACCCGTGCCGGCGCTGGAAGCGATCGCAGCGCTGTTCGCATTGACCGCGGCGGAAAAGCGCGTCGCCGGCCACGTCGCCGCCGGTCTGACGCGCCGCGAAATCGCGGCAGCCAACGGCGTCTCGGACGGCACCGTCAAATCACAGCTGGCGACGATCTTCGACAAGACCGCCACCGGCGACCAACGAGAGCTGGCGCTACTGATGCGCGAATTGACGCCGCCGCTGCGCGCGATCTGAGCCACACACAAGGCTAATCGGCATATTTTTCAAGTATTTGCCGGCAAGGCGGCATAATCCACAATACTAAGCCGGCATTGTTGCAATTCGGCCAAAATCATGGTGCGGTCCTGTCCCGACCCGGAGACGGCGCGCATCGTGCCCGACCGGACGTGACAACAATCTCTGGCACGGTTCCCGAGTTGATAGCGACACGCATAGAACAGCTGCTGCCTTACCTTTTTTTGCTGACCCTGCTTTGCATCGCACTCGCTTTGCGCCCGCTATTGCCGGTCGACGAGACGCGCTATCTCACCGTCGCGTGGGAAATGCATATCAGCGGCCATGCCTTCGTGCCGACGATGAACTTCGCACCCTATCTGCAAAAGCCGCCGCTGCTGTTTTGGCTCATCGACCTCGCCTGGAGCCTCTTCGGCGTCAGCCGTGCAGCGGCGATGCTCGTCGTGTTCGCTGCCTCGTCACTGGTCATCTGGTTGACGACCTTGCTCGCCAAAACCCTCTTTCCAGAGCGCCCGGATATATCGAGCTGCATCCCCTGGCTGATTGCCGGCAGCACGGTGTTCGTCATTTATTCAACCCTCATCCTCTTCGACATGCTGCTCACGGCCTGTGTGCTGGCTGCCCTGCTGTCATTGCTGGCCTTTGCCAGGAGCGGCAACCTTTGGAAGGCGGTGCTGGCGGGTCTGTTCATCGGGCTCGGCGTGCTGGCCAAGGGCCCGGTCGTGCTCATCCATATCGGCGCGCCCATCCTGCTCTATCCCCTTTGGCGCGATCGGCGCGCCGGCCTTGCCCCTTTGCAGTTCTTTGCCGGAGCGGGCCTTGCAGTTCTCGCCGCTCTCATTCCGGTGTCCATCTGGCTGGTGCCGGCGACCATTCTGACCAAGGGGTCTTTCGTTTACGATCTTGTCTGGAACCAGTCGGCGGGCCGGGTGACCGGAAACCTGCACAATGCGCATGGCCGGCCATTTTATTTTTATCTGTTGCTGCTGCCGCTCATTTTTGTGCCCTGGGCCTTTATCCCACCGGTGTGGCGACTGAGACCGATCACCGGGATACGCAAGCTGATCGACACAACGTCGCCGGATCTGCGCGCCCTGCGCCTGCTTTCATTCTCTTTCATTGCGGTGCTGCTGGTCTTCAGCGCCATATCCGGCAAGCAGCCGCACTATCTGGTGCCGGCACTGCCCTTTGCAACCATCCTGCTTGGCTATTTCATGGCCGAGATTTCACTCTTCAGGCTGAAAGGCACGGCCTTGATCATGCTTGCCATTTTCGGCATCGGCCACGCCGTCGCCTCGGCGACCGCGTTCAAACGCTACGATCTGACGCCGCTGGCGAACTTCATCGATGAGCGAAAGGACGCGGACTGGGCCGTCGCATTCGACTATCAGGGCGAGGTCGGTTTCCTTGCAGGCATGGAGAAGCCGTTCGAGAACGCCGACAAACCTGAGGAGTGGCTCAAATCCCACCCCGGCGGCTATGTCATTGAAAAGCAGCCAAATGATCCAGGCGCCTCCGAGCAGATCGCCTTTCGACAGCCGGTGGAGCGCGGCTATCTGGTCGTCCTGAAAGGACAGCACTGAGTCAGTCCGACGCTTCTCCCAGCGGCTTCTCGAAGATCAGCGCAGGCAATCCCGAACCGCCGCCGCAATCGGCGGTGCTGCCTGCCGGCAGAAATCCGTTCGAGCGGTAGAAGGCGATGGCCTGCTTGTTGGCCTCCTCCACCTCGACGCGCAACGTGTTCGCCTCCGGAAAGCTGGCCTCGACCTCTTCCAGCAGGGCTTGGCCGATGCCTTGCCGCTGGCAGGCGGGCAACACATAGAGCTGGTTCAACAGCACGATCTTCGCATCCGTCGTGGCGGCGGCGAAAGCCATGCCGCCGAGCCGCTTGCCATCGTCGGCGACCAGGAATTCCGAGTTCGGCCTGGTCAGCCGCGCTTTGAGCGAGGCGATCGAATGCCAGTCGTCGGTGATCTCAGTCACCCGCTCGACGCCATAAATGGCGTCATACGTCGCGTGCCAGGTTTCGACCAGCAGCGCGCGGATGGCGGCAAGGTCGCGTTCCCCAGCGGTGCGGACGAACATCGTTTTACTCGATGCCGAGCTTGGTCTTGACCAGATCGTTGACCGCCTGCGGGTTGGCCTTGCCGCCGGTTGCCTTCATCACCTGGCCAACGAACCAGCCGGCCATTGTCGGCTTCGCCCGCGCCTGCTCGACCTTGTCGGGGTTGGCGGCAATAACCTCGTCTACCGCCTTCTCGATGGCGCCGGTGTCGGTAACCTGCTTCATGCCGCGGCTTTCGACCAGCTGGCGCGGATCGCCGCCCTCGTTCCAGACGATCTCGAACAGGTCCTTGGCGATCTTGCCGGAGATGGTGCCTTCCTTGATCAGATCGATGACAGCCCCGAGTTGCTCCGGCGAAACCGGAGCGTTTTCAATGTCTTTTCCGGCTTTGTTGAGCTGCCCGAGCAGATCGTTGATGACCCAGTTGGCGGCAAGCTTGCCATCGCGACCGCTGGCCACCTGCTCGAAATAGTCGGCGATCGGCTTTTCCGACACCAGGATCGAGGCGTCGTAGGTCGACAGCCCGAGCGAAGAGACCAGCCGCGCCTTCTTGTCGTCGGGCAGTTCCGGCAGGTCCTTGGCCAGCGCATCGACATAGGCCTGGTCGAATTCCAGCGGCAAAAGATCCGGGTCGGGGAAATAGCGGTAGTCGTGCGCCTCTTCCTTCGAACGCATGGAGCGCGTCTCGCCCTTGACCGCATCGTACAGCCGCGTTTCCTGCTCGATCTTGCCGCCGTCCTCCAGGATGGCGATCTGGCGGCGCGCCTCATAGTCGATGGCCTGGCCGATGAAGCGGATCGAGTTCATGTTCTTGATCTCGCAGCGCGTGCCGAACTCGCCACCGGGCCGGCGTACCGAGACGTTGACGTCGGCGCGCATCGAGCCTTCGTCCATGTTGCCGTCGCAGGTGCCGAGATAACGCATGATGGTGCGCAGCTTGGTGACATAGGCCTTGGCCTCGTCACCGGAACGCAGATCAGGCTTGGAGACGATCTCCATCAGCGCCACGCCAGAACGGTTGAGGTCGACATAGGACATGGTCGGATGCTGGTCGTGCATCGACTTGCCCGCATCCTGCTCGAGGTGCAGCCGCTCGATGCCGACCTCGATGTCCTCGAATTCGCCCTGGCGGTCGGGGCCGACAGAAACGATCACCGTGCCTTCGCCGACGATCGGCTGCTTGAACTGGGAGATCTGATAGCCCTGCGGCAGATCGGGATAGAAATAGTTCTTCCGGTCGAAAACCGACTTGTGGTTGATCTGCGCCTTCAGCCCGAGACCGGTGCGGATCGCCTGCTTGACGCATTCCTCATTGATGACCGGCAGCATGCCCGGCATGGCCGCATCGACCAGGCTGACATTGGCGTTGGGGGCCGCGCCGAAGGCGGTCGATGCGCCGGAAAACAATTTTGCTTCCGAAATGACCTGCGCGTGCACTTCGAGACCAATGATGATTTCCCAATCGCCGGTGGCGCCGGGGATCAGGCGCTTGGCGTCGGGCGTGCGGGTGTCGATGAGGGTCATGGTGGCCTGCGGTTCTAGCTCGCGAGTATTGCGAATTTCGCGAATTTGGGTGTTGGCCTTCGCTAGTGCAAACCGCTTCGCGAGACAAGCGCCCAAAGAAGCGCATAGCCGCAGTCTGGCCTTTTCAGCTGCTTTCGCCTATAGGACGCCCATCCCAATAGAGAGTGTATGTCCACTCACGCTCAGTCCCGGTAAGGCCCTGACCTCGTAGCGAGGCAGGGCAAGAAGACCTGAAACCCCGTGCCGTGAAGCTTTGCGGCGGCGGCATTTTTCGTTTTCCCGGGAATTTCTCCAATGGAAATTTCGCGCAGCACATGACCCCGAAAATCGGAACCGATTTTCGGAAAGGATCATGTGCCAATTATAAATGCCACAGCGTCCTTTGCGCGTCCAAAAGGACGCGCGGCGCTCTGGAACAGCGCATCCTGCACCTGCTCGCGCAGGGCGGGCGCATCGAAGTCGAAAAGAACAACACGAAACGCATTGCAAACGTCAAGTGCATGACGCGCGACGGCTGGCACTATCCAGGCGTCGATCTCGATCTGTTTCGAAAACTGAGGCGAAGGAAAGCGGTTTCATCTTGCGATGGCGGTCCCTACCGCATCACAAGGCGCGGGCTGCAGCTCGTCCGCTCCGAACTCGACAACCGATAAGATAAGCCCCGCCGGCCGGTATTCCCGGTCGGCGGTCTCTTTCGCGGGTCAGGCCGTCGCAATATAGGCCCTGATTTCTTCGGCCTCGCGCTCGACATCCTCGATGCGGCGCTTGACCACGTCGCCGATCGACACGATGCCGTCGAGCATCCCATCCTTTTCCACCGGCAGATGGCGGAACCGGCCTCGGGTCATGATCTCCATCACCTCGTTGACCGTGTGGTTCTCGTTGCAGATCTTCACTTTCGGCGTCATCGCCGAGCGCACCGCGATATCAAGTGCGGCAGCGCCTTCCTTGGCAACCACCCGCACGATGTCACGCTCGGAAAGGATACCGACGATCTTGCGATCGCCATTGGTGATGACCAGTGCACCAATCTTGTGGTCGACCAGGATTCGAATGGCCTCGCTCAGCTTTTCATTCGGCCCGAGCGTGAACACGTCATGGCCTTTTTTCTCGAGAATTGCCTTAACCGTCATGGCGTCCTCCTCCTCCTGCTTGGCTAGCCAGCTCCCGCCCTGACCGGCTTCACATAAGAGTGAACATCGTGCGCCGTGATCGGTTGCTTTTCAAGTGCGCCAGCGGGTGCGCTAGTCGGGAGTGCTCTGGTCCTCGGGAATTTCCCATTCAGGCGCCTGCCAGCGCCGGTCGAACCAGCGCAATCCGAAGAAGCCGGCAACAAGGCCGCCAATATGCGCCTCCCAGGCGATCTGGCCGGCCTCGCCGAGCCCGAGACCGTAAAGGCCGGTGACAAGATTGATGACCATCCAGGCACCGAGAAAATTGACGACGCCGCGCATGCGCAGAACGATTGCGATCGGCAGCACGGGACTGGCAAAGGCAGCCCTGCCGGACGAGCGGTCGGTACGGAACCCGAAACGCGCCGCCGCACCCATCATGCCCGATATCGCACCGGAGGCGCCGACCAGCGGCGCCTCGCCAAATGGGTGAACCGCCCAGAACAGCACCACCGCGGCCAATCCGGTGGCGGCGAAAAACAATGCGAACCGGAACCAGCCGAGACGGTTGGCCAGTGGCGAGCCGAAGGCGGCCAGCGCAACCATGTTGATGGCAATGTGGGCAAGGCCGCCATGCATGAAGGCATAGGTGAAAGGACGGGTGAAGAGGAACCAGTCGAAGCCGTATTGGCCGGTGTAGAGGACGGGAATGAAGGCCCCGTCGGTGAGCAATGTTATCTGCTGCTCTTCGGTCAGCACATATTGCTGCAGCAGGAAGACGGCGACGCAGATGCCGATCACCGCCAGCACCACCGGTGGCAGGTTGAACACCGGCTCGCGGCGCGGCGGCGGCGCCTCCTCGGTCTGTTCGGTCTCGATGGGGCTTGTCGGTTCGCTCATTCACTTGGGTCCAGGGATTCGTTGCGCGAGCTTTAGAGCAAGGATGCTTCGGTTGAAACTGCCCTGCATCCTCCAACACCTCGCATGGCGCGCTTCAGCGCGGCGTCAGGTGATGACAGCAGAAATCGCGCTGTCCTCGATGGAAGAGCCAGGGAGGCGGCATATCTTCTCACCTTGGCCTCAACGGGTTTAGACTAAAAAATCGTTGGCCCTGTCGGCCAGGCCGGCGCTCCGCCGTCCTTGATGAAAGGAACGCAATCGGGAGGAGAAAATGCCAGAAAAAATCCTCGTGCTCATCGGCACGAAAAAAGGCGCCTTCATCGCCGAGAGCGGTGGCAAGCGCGGGTCGTGGAAGCTGCGCGGTCCGTTCTGCGAGCACTGGCCGATGAACCATGTCGTCGGCGACCCCGAAACCGGCGCGATCTACGGCGCCGGCGGCAACGAATGGTTCGGTCCGGCGGTCTGGAAGTCGGACGACCTTGGCCAGACCTGGACGCATTCCAGCGAGGGCTTGGCCTATGCGGCTGGCGAGGAACCGATCAAGGCGGTGTGGAGCCTCGCCAGGCGCAACGGCAGCCTCTATGCCGGCGTGCAGCCGGCCGGCCTGTTTCGCTCCGACGACGGCGGGGCCACCTGGGGCCACATCGAGGGCCTGCAGCATCACCCAAGCCGCAAGGACTGGAACCCAGGTGGCGCGGGCCTCATCCTTCATTCCATCGTCACGCACCCCAGAGACGAGAAGCAAATCTGGGTGGGCATCTCGTCCGCAGGCGTGTTCTACACCTGGGACGGCGGCAAGACGTGGGAGCCACGTAACCGTGGCACCCGCGCCGACTTCCTGCCCGAAGGACAAAACTATCCAGAATTCGGCCAGTGCGTGCACTGTCTGGTGATGGCGCCCAGCAAGCCCGACCGGCTCTACCAGCAGAACCATTGCGGCATGTACCGCTCCGACGATGGCGGCAAGAACTGGCAGAGCATCGAGAAGGGCCTCCCCTCGACCTTCGGTTTTCCTGCGGCCACGCATCCGCGCGACGCCGACACGCTCTTCCTCCTGCCGCTCAATGGCGACAGCGCCGGCCGTTACGTGCCGGACGCAAAGGCGGCGGTCTGGAAGACGGAGGATGCGGGCGCCACATGGCTCGACGAGCGCAGGGGTCTGCCGCAGGAGAACTGCTATGCCGGCGTGTTGCGGCAGGCTATGGCGACCGACAGCCTCGAGCCGGCCGGAGTTTATTTCGGCACCAGCGGCGGCTCGCTCTTTGCCAGTGCCAACGAAGGCGAAGACTGGTCGGAGATCGCTCAGCATCTGCCCACGATTCTGTCCGTCGAGACGATGGTGGTGGGCGAGTAGGGCAAATGTCGAACAACCCCGCCCGCAGTGTGCACCTTGTCATCGCACGGCTCCCGGGCGTGCTTATCGACCTGTTTCCTGGCGCGCGCCGCCGGGTCGAACTGCCGGCCTCGACTGTGAAGGAAATGATCGACGGGCTGGACGCGCTCTGGCCCGGCATGCGCGACCGGATGTGCGATTCCCGCCCTGCCATCCGCCGTCATATGAACGTTTTCGTCGATGGCGAGAAGGCAACCCTGGAAACCAGGCTCGCGCCCGGCACCGAGGTTTTTATCCTAACAGCAATCAGCGGCGGTTAGGCCAGGGATATCTCCTGGGGACCAGCTGGTGGCAGCCACGTTCATCGCTCGGCGACGGCAGGAAGCTTGACGTCGGGATCCTCGACCGTTTCGCCATTGCCAAATGTTGCTGCTGGCTGACCGCAACACGCCTCGACCGCGAATCACCAGGCGCGAATCAAAAAAAGAAACCGTCCAAGGTTTCCCTTGAACGGCCGGTCGAGCCCCCTGCTCCCCCTAAAACTCCTGACTGAAGTGCTGCCGATCGTCGCGAAACGACCGC
The DNA here is from genome assembly GCF_053848025.1 of Mesorhizobium sp. 128a. NCBI lineage: Bacteria > Pseudomonadati > Pseudomonadota > Alphaproteobacteria > Hyphomicrobiales > Phyllobacteriaceae > Mesorhizobium > Mesorhizobium sp. 128a. The sequence goes on from NZ_JBSPKY010000012.1 coordinate 124,121, forward strand.
TTCTGGAGTGGTTTTTGTGTGCCACGACGACCGTCGGCGCGCAACGTAAACCACTTGTTAACCTTAACGTCCCCGACCCGTGAACAAGTGTTAACGACGCTGGCACGCATCCTGCTCCGGAACGCATGTAGGTCATCGGAGGGCGCCCTTTCTGTTCACCGATGGGACCATCAGAAGGCAGATTGCGCGGAGTTGCATAGCATGAACCAGAACGGATCAATCACGCTGTTCCATTATTGGAACCGACTGCGTGATGGACGTCCTGCCCCAAAGCGTTCGGAGGTCGAACCGGCCGATATCAAGACGCTTTTGGCCGACACGTTCATCCTGGAAAGGGATACGCGCGGCGAAGCTGTGTTTCGGCTTGCCGGCACCAGGCTTTGCGCCGGCTACGGCCGCGAGCTCAAGGGTTTTTCGTTTCCCTCGCTGTGGCGCGACAAGGACCAGCGGCTGATGTCGCGGCTCATTCACGGCGTCTTCGAGCAAAAATCCGTGGTGCTCATCACCTATGAAGGGCTCAGCCGCAACGGCCGTTCCAACCGCTTCGAACTGCTTGCGCTGCCGCTCGACGGCGGCGTCGAGAACCCGCGCTGCCTCGGCGTCATCAGCGCCGTCGAAAAGCCGTTTTGGCTGGGCGCCGACCCGATCACCGACGCGCTGATCGACGCCATCCGCGTCATCGATCCCGACAAGGAACCGATATTCCTGAAAAACCGGCCGGAAATATCCGTTCCTTCGCTGGCGCCTACCGAGCTCGAAGCGCCGGAGACCATCTCGGCGCTCGGTCGGTCGCGACGCATCCGCCACCTCGTGGTGTTCGACGGTGGGCGTGGGGAATAATGCATATCGCTCAAAAGTGGCCCTGATTTTGAGAAAACGACATGCACAAGAACAAAGGCAGGACGCGCGTCGCCTGAATCCGTTCGGACGGGACGCGCTCTAGGCTCAAATCCAGGGCCTGATCTTAAGTATAGGCGGCCCGCTTTTCCCCTTTGTTAACCTGATTTGCTGTAGCGTTTTGGCGTGAAGTTCCACGCACGACGCGGGAATGCCAACGGGGTGTAGGCAGTCATGAGGTCAGCGGCGGTCGAATATGCGCCGTCCCGCGCCGAAAGGCGTAACTTTCAGCGCGTCCGGGTCAAGATCTACGGGCGCTTCATGCTGGAGGACCGCACCGAACACCCGTGCCAGGTGGTCGACATGTCGCCGGGCAATGTAGCGCTGCGCACCGAGCGCGTCGGCATGCCGGGCGAAAAAATCATTGCCTATATCGATCATATCGGCCGCATTGAGGGCGTGGTGACGCGCACCTCGCAGGACGGCTTTGCCATGACCGTCATTGCCTCGGATCGCAAGAAGGACAAGCTTGCCGCGCAATTGACCTGGCTCGCCAACAAGCATGAGCTCGACCTGCCGGAAGATCGCCGCCACGAACGCGTGGCGCCGCGCAACCCGACCAGCGTGCTGCAGCTTACCGACGGCCGCCAGTACCAGTGCCGCATCATCGACCTGTCATTGTCGGGTGCGGCAATCGAAATCGACGTCAAGCCGGCGATCGGCATTCAGGTGATGCTCGGCACCATGCGCGGCCAGGTGGTGCGCCATTTCGAAGATGGCGTCGCCATCGAATTCGCTGTCATCCAGCGCCCGGAAACGCTCGATTCCGAGTTCAACGCCCCGCGCGCCTGAACGAGCAGCAACACGCACTAAAAACGAACCGGCCCTTGGCGGCCGGTTTTTTGTTGCCCGGCATTCCGTCTGGTTCTCCTTGTCGCAGTGCGCCACGTCCGCCCTCTACGCCGCGGTTTTGCGCCGAGACCTGAACGATTTTATATTAAAAAAGATCAAATTTTACGCTTATTCTATTGGGGTTTTACTCAATGTCTACTTCGGGTTTTTGCGTGAAATAAATCGACCGGTGTCATTGTCTCCTCAAACGGGGAGACTGACCAAATGGCGAAGACGTGGGGCAAGCTGTTGCTCTTGGCAATGGCGATGCAGCTTTCCGCTTGGGGAATGGCGCAAGCAGCGGGACCGGCCTACATGCACACTGGCGGCCGCACCACACAGCCTGTGGGCCACTACGAATTCTGCCAGAAGCTGCCGCAGGAATGCGCGCAGCGCACGCCCAAGCAGGCGCCGGTCGAACTGACCCGCAAGCTGTGGGCGTCGATCGTCAGCATCAACAATTCGGTCAACACCCGGGTCGTGCCGCGCACCGACATGGAAATGTGGGGCAAGGAAGAGGTCTGGTCCTACCCCGACAGCGGCTTCGGCGATTGCGAGGACTATGCGCTGGAGAAGCGCCGCGAATTGATGGCGCTTGGCGTTCCCGCCGGCAATCTCTTGATGACCGTGGCGCGCCAGCCGAATGGCGACGGCCATGCGGTGCTGACCGTGCGCACCAGCCTCGGTGAGTTCATCCTCGACAATCTGGAGTCCAAGGTGCTGTCCTGGACCGACACCGATTACACTTACCTGAAGCGCCAATCCGACCAGAATTCCGGCTTGTGGGTAACGATCAATGACGGCCGCGCCGACGCGGTTGCCAGCGTCCGTTAGGACGCGGAAACAAGAAACACGTCCGCTCAGGACGCGACGAGAAAGCCCGGTCGAGTCCCCACCCTCCCCGTCCCCAACGACCGGGTTTTAGGAGCCGGCCCCGTCCCCGGGCCGGCTCCACCATTTCCACCGCAAGGCAGACGCCAGGCGCACCTGAAGATTGCGACACGCCTTTTCACGCGCAGAAGATCGAAGCACTATGCCGTTGGTTTCACCTTCTGGATCACGGCGATGTTGGAAATCCCGGAAGATCGGTGCGAGCGTCATCGCCTGTTCAAGGCGATCGACGATGCCTTCAAAGCCGGCGATTTCGAGGGACTCGGCGTGGCATTGGGCGGCTCGCACCGCTGGTTCGACGAGCGCATGCCATTCGAGCTCGGCCTCGGGCATCCGCTGGAATATGCGATTTATTGGAGCCCGGTCGGGTTCATTTCGACTTTGCTGGATGCAGGCTCGGATCCGAATTACCAGGATCACGGCGGGTTTCCAGCAATCATTGCTGCACTGTCCACCGACCGATCCGATAGACTGGAAATCGTCAGGGTGCTGATCGACGGTGGCGCCGACCCGAATATGCGGGGCGTGAATGACTGGACGCCGCTTCACTATGCGGTGGCCATCCGCAGTGTTGATGCGATCAGCCTGCTTTTGGCGGCGGGCGCCGACCCGGCGCTGGAAACCCGCATCGATGACTATACGACGCCCCTTGAGGAAGCCGACAATGCCGGCTTTGAGGCTGGCGCTTCATTGCTGCGCGATGCGATGGCCGGGCGCCGCTAGGACTAACAGTGGTTGGACCGCAATTCCCCCGCGACACGCGGTCGTTTATGCTGGCCTCAAACCTTCTTCAGTCCCGCCTTGAACCTTTTGCCGTTGGCGACATAGTGCGCGGCAGAGGCGCGCAGCCTGGCGACCGCGGCGTCGTCCAGCGTCCTGATCACCCGCGCGGGCGAGCCGACGATCAACGAATTGTCGGGGAATTCCTTGCCTTCTGTGACCAGCGCGCCGGCGCCGACCAGTGAGTTCTTGCCGATCCTGGCGCCGTTCAGCACGATGGCGCCCATGCCGATCAGGCTGTTGTCGCCGATCGTGCAGCCATGCAGCAAAGCGCGGTGGCCGATGGTGCAGCCTTGCCCGATCGTCAGAGGAAAGCCGGGGTCGGTGTGCATCACCGTGTGTTCCTGGACATTGCTGTCGGCGCCGATGACGATCGCCTCGTTGTCGCCACGAATGACCACGCCGAACCAGAATCCGGCATTGCGGCCGACCTCGATGTCGCCGATCAACGTGGCGTCCGCCGCGATCCAGTTGCTGTCGGCTTCCTCGAAACGAGGCGCCTTTCCGTCAATCGCATAGGTCGGCATTTTCGTCTCCGATTCGTCCCGGGCCGGGACGAACCCTAAAACAATCCGGAAAAAATCGCGTAGCGGTTTCTCCTGGGAAAACCACGCAGCGTTTTCCGTTCAAGACAGATAGCGGGCCAGCGACTCGACCAAAAGCTGAACCGCTCCAGGAGAACCGACGCCCCACGAGGCAATGGCGATCAGCACGATGCCCAGCGCCAGCGCCCAGGCCATCACGGTACAGCCGCAGGACATCAGCATAAGCGTCGAAATACGGCCCTCACGCCGCGCATCAAGGGCATCGTTGGCGAGCATGAACGGCCCGGCGCAGGCGGTTGCGGCCAGCGAGCGCAGGATGTGCGCCGGCGACACATAGGGCTCGGAAAAGGCAAGCCGGCGGCCGGCCGCCAGTTCCATCACGGATCCGGTGAGCCCACAGGCAGTGAGCCCGACGGCAAAAGCGAAGAGAACAGGCATCAGCAGACTCATCTTTACCTTCCGTTTACCATGAAATCGCACAGTCGCATCCGACAGCCGCGCAGCAAGAGCCATGCCGCGGCATGTGTGCCGTCCAAGGACAGAAGCGGCGATTATGGGGATTGCGATGAAGCAGGCAGCGGCCGCCGAAGAATTCAACGTCGTCGATTCCGTGCTGATGAAGCGGGTGTTTTATGCCTTTGCCGCACTGGCGCTGCTGTCGCTGGCGATCAGCCTCGGCGGCAAATGGTTCGGCCGCTCGATCGCCATGGCCGGCTATACCGACGACACCACGGTCCACCGGGTGGTGATCGGCAACAATGTCATTGCCGTGCCGGCCAATGCCATCCGCTTCCTGCAGGCGCGCCGCGACGGCATCGCTTCGCGCCTCGACCTCTATCTGCGCTATCCCCAGATGGAGGGTTACAGCGAAGCCGCCCGCGACGATTTCAACCACACGGGAACAGCCAAAAACATCATCTTCCTGTCGTTCGAGCCGCAGATGATGTCGCGCGACATGAGCGGCCGTTTCGCGCCGATCTACAGCGCGCTGATCAGCCAGCCTGGAACGCCCGGGCCCGGCGGCACGATGATTTACGGCTTCGGCGAAAAATCAGGCTATCTCAACGAGGTGCTTGCGGTCGCCGGCCGCCCCGGCAAGGATCCGTTCGTCGCCCGCTGCCTGAGCGGACCGACTGCTGAGGAATCGCTGGCGCCCTGCGAGCGCGATATCCAGGTCGGCGACAGCCTCAGCCTGACCTATCGCTTTCCCCGCGAATTTCTGGGCAATTGGCAGGCGCTCGACGCAGCAATCGTCGCCGAGGCCGCGCGCGTCCTCAAGGCAGCGAGATAGCTGGCTGAATTCGTTGCATATTTTCTGAATATGAAAGGCTGCCGGCCTGCACCATGGCAGGTCCGGTCAGCCGCAAGGCCCTAGCTCAGGCCAGATCGATGTCGAGGATCGCCATCGAGAAATTGTAATCGCCGTCGTCTTCGTCCTTGAAGACGATGCCGAGGAACTCGTCGCCGACATAGACCTCGGCCGAATCTTCCTTGCGCGGCCGCGCCTTCACTTCGAGTTTGGGATTCTGGAAGACGCGCTTGAAATAGGCGTCCAGCTTTCTGATTTCGTCCGGCTTCAAAAGTCTTCTCCGATCGTCGGGCTTGCTCGTTGGAACGCGCTTCTGGCACGTCGACAATGGCGATGTAAAGGCAAGCCGGCTGGATAGAGCGAGAACTGGCGGTTGCCGGCGCGGCAGCCGGCCTCGGCCCGGCCTGCCGGAAGCATGTGAAATTCAGATGTCGAAGCTGACGACCTGGTCCATCGACTGCGACGGCAAAAGCTGGTCCATCTGGCGCGAAGGCTGGTCGCAGCCGGTCTCGCCGACGACGCGGGCCGGCACACCTGCAACCGTCTTGTTGTGCGGCACCGGTGACAGCACCACCGAGCCTGCCGCGATCTTCGAGCAATGGCCGACCTCGATATTGCCGAGGATCTTGGCGCCGGCGCCGATCAGCACGCCGTAGCGGATCTTCGGGTGACGGTCGCCGCCGGCCTTGCCGGTGCCGCCCAGCGTCACGCCGTGCAGGATCGACACATCGTCCTCGATCACAGCCGTCTCGCCGACGACAAGGCCGGTGGCGTGGTCGATGAAGATGCCCTTGCCGATACGGGCGGCCGGGTTGATGTCGGTCTGGAACACCGAGGACGATCGGCTTTGCAGATAGAGCGCGAAATCCTTGCGGCCCTGGTTCCATAGCCAATGCGCCAGCCGGTGCGTCTGGATGGCGTGGAAACCCTTGAAATAGAGCACCGGCATGATGAAGCGGTCGCAGGCCGGGTCGCGGTCGTAATAGGCCTGGATGTCGACGCGCACGATCGACGACCATTCCTTGTCGTCGGCCAGCATCGACTTGAAGGTCTGGCGGATGAGGTCGGAACCGATGTCCTGATGCGCAAGCCGCTCGGCCAGCCGGTGGATGACCGCCTCTTCCAGGCTCTCCTGGTTGAGGATGGTCGAATAGAGGAACGCCGCCAGAAGCGGGTCACGGTTGACCGCGTCCATCGCCTCGTCGCGGATCGAGCGCCAGATCGGATCGACCGGCTGCACCATTGTGGGGCGGGCAATCGTAATGCTGTTCATCGACGTCTCCGGCCTGCCGGCTTGTTGTCCGGCCGAACATATAGGCCAGATCATAGCACGATTGAACTCAATTTTCCTTAGTGCTTCATCAAATGGATTTGGTTCACGCCGATTCAAGCCGCCATGGAAAACGAACCCTTGATCACCGCCCCGCCGCAAAACGGACGCGCGCGACGCCCGTGCGCTGTGGCCTTTCAGGTCGGCAGCGGCTTTCCCGCCTGTTCCGCCACCATGTATTCGGCATACCAGTCGGGCCAGTTCACATCATACTGTCCGCCGGTCCGCTTCTCGTGCTCGCCATGTGCCGCCGCCGCGCGTCGTAGCGCCGCGGCAAGTTCGCCCGACGAGGTGAATATCGTGTCGCTGGCGTCCACGCGCCCCGGCAAGCGTTGGGTGATCTCCTGCAGGATGAAGCTGTTGCCGTCCGGATCGCTGAACGTGGCATAGGAGGAATAGCTGCGCCCTTCCGGATGCCTGCCGCTGACCGGCGGCTGCCCGGGCCCGGTACGGTGGAACACCTCGCTCGCCTCGACGCCGCGCGCCACGAGTTCGGCATGCGCCGCCACGATATCGGATACGACGAGATAAAGCCCCTTTGCCGAGCCCGGCGCGGCTGATGTCAGGCCCTCGCCGAAATGAATCGAGCATGGCGAACCCGGCGGCGTGAACTGCACCACCCGAAACGCATCGCCGACGACGAAGTCGGCGTCGAGCCGCCAACCCAGATCGCCATAAAAACGCTTGGACCGCTCGGCATCGGCAACGGCGATGATGATGGCCTCCAGCTTCATGTCGATCGTCCCCGGCACGGTATTCGTCATGTCAGCCTCCTTGGTTGAATGGAATGGCAACATTCCCCAGAGGCCCGGCCCGCGCAAGGTTTGAAATGATTGGTTTTGACTCCGAGGGGTTGAGATCGGTTAACTGGACGGATGACAAACTTGAAAGACCAGTCCTTGATCGACGAACCACTGAAGCGGGCACTCTCAGGCTTCTATCGGGCCGAAGACCGCCACTACCACAACCTCGGACATATCGAGGCGATGCTGGCGCTGGCCGGCGACTATCGCGCGTCGCTGCACGATCCCGAAGCCGTCGAGGCCGCGATCTGGTTCCACGATGCCATCTACGACAGCAAGGCCAAGGACAATGAGGCGCAAAGTGCCGCTCTAGCCGAAAAGATGCTGGCCGGGCGCGCCGATCCCGTGCGGCTCAGCCGCATTGCCGCGATGATCCTCGCCACCGCCACGCACCAGCTGCCGTCGTTTGACGATGCGGCGGCGATGCGGGACGCCAGCCTGTTCCTCGACATGGACCTGTCGATCCTGGGCACCGCGCCGGATGCGTTCGACGACTACGAGCGTGCCGTCCGACAGGAATATGCCTGGGTCGAGGAGCCGATGTGGCGCGCCGGCCGCAGCGCCGTCCTGAAGAGTTTTCTCGTCCGCGACCACATCTTCCATACCGATGAATTCCGGCGCCGGTTCGAACCGCAAGCCAGGCAAAACATCGCGCGCTCGATCGAAGCTCTCGCGGCTGGCTGACCAGAAACTCTGGAGGGAGGCCCCGGCTAGTCTGGAAAGGTTTCCATGCGCTGCTCATACGGCTTGAAGCCTGCCCGCCCGTAGACCGATTGCGCGGACGGATGGTCATAGGTGTCCGTATGCAGCCAGACCCTTTGCGGTGCATGCGACCAGACGGCACGAAGCGCCTGGTCGAGCAGGAATGGCCCCAGCCGGCGGCCCTGGAAAGCGGGAACCAGCCCGAAATGGGTCAACTCGACGTCAGGTTGGCCGACGCCGTTGAATTCGCACAGGCCGGCGGCTTCGTCCTCGACGCGCAGCACATGGATATGCGTCGACGATAACGCCAGCAGGCGCTTGAGGTCTTCGGCCGCCATGCGCAACCGCTGGTCCCATTGCACGGGCTCGCCGACGGCACGGTAGAGGCTGAGATAGGCGGCGCGGTCCAGCCTTTCACGCGCAACCGTGGCGCCGGCTGCCGGGCTGGCACGGGAAGGCGCCTGATCGGCCTGGCGCATCTCCATGTAGGTGACAAGAAGATCAACCACGGCGGCACCTGTACCGCGACAAGCAGCAACGCGGCAGCTCGCGCAGGATCACGTAAAAGCGCCGATCGTCGACGCCATCGCCGCCAGCAGCGCCAGGCCTCCCGCCACCGACAGCCCGTTCAGGACAATCCCCAGCAGTCCGAGCCCGCGCCTGTCGTTGGACCGCACCAGCGCCATCACGCCGAAGACCACGCCGGTGATGTGCGCCACCGGGGCTGCGAGCAGAAACACCAGCATGAAGAAACCCGTCGCAACGCTCTGCGTAAGCTCCGATGCGTTGCTCGGCATCGCCACCATGATGGCGATCGCCACGGCTCCTGCACCGAAGGCAGCCAGCGCCAGTATAACTGAACGTTTGCCGAGTTTAGTCTGCACGACCTCGCCTGGAACGGCGGCCGCGACCCTTCCCCACTGTGCCACATTACCCCCTTGCCATCCGCCTCAGAGCGGATTTTCGGCATAAAACTCCAGCACGCGCTGCTTGAAGGTTTTGTCGCCGACCGCCAGCATATGGTCGCGTCCCTCGATGTGAAACGCCCTGGCGTTCGGCATCAGCGCGGCAAGCTGGTCGGGCGAACCGCCGATATCGTCTGTCGTCCCAACCGCAATCAACGTCGGCTGGGCGATGCGCGTCATGTCTTCTTCGCTGAGCAATTCACGCGACTTTGCGATGCAGGCCGCCAGCGCCCGGCGGTCGCTGCGCGTCTGATCGGCAAAGGCACGAAACGAGCGGCCGCGCGGATGGCTGGTGGCGGCCGGATCGTCGGCCAGCAGCGCTTCGGCGATCGGGTCCCAGTCGCCGACGCCGTCGACCATGCCGATGCCGAGGCCGCCGAAGACCAGCGTCGCGACCTTGTCAGGATCGGACAGCGCCAGGAACGCCGAGATGCGCGCGCCCATCGAATAGCCCATGACATGCGCACGCCCGATGCCGAGATGGTCGAGCAGCGCTGCCGCATCCGAGGCCATCTTCGCCGGCGTGTAGTCGGCCTCGTCATAGCTCTTCGACGACGAACCATGGCCGCGATTGTCGAAGGCGATGGCGCGGTAGCCGGCATCGTTCAGCGTCTTGAACCAGCCCGGCGACACCCAGTTCACATAGTGGCTGGAGGCGAAGCCGTGGATCATCAGCACCGGATCACCCTCGCCCGACGCCGGCTGGCGGTCGAGGAAGGCGAGATCGAACCCATTATGCGAGAAGAACTGCATCAGCACCCCTCACCCGGCGCCGGGTGTGGGCGCATCACCCTTGTCCGCCGGCGGCATGCCCGGGCCAGAGACCGTACCGACGGCCGGATGGCGCAGCAGATTGCCATATTCGATGCCGTTCTTGGCGGCGGTGCCGGCCTTGAGCTCAAGCACGAAACGCACAGGCACCCCTGGCGAGATGACTGCATCGGAGAACGGATCGCCGTGCTTGACGGCGCGGATCTTGCCGTCCTGGCCGACAAAGACCAGGTCGAGCGGCATCGGCGTGTTGTGCATCCAGAAACCGACCTGCTTCTGCATCTCGAAGACGAAGAGCATGCCGTGGTCGTCGGCCATGTCTTGCCGATACATCAGCCCAGCCTCGCGCTCGGAGTCGGTGTCGGCGATTTCGATCGAAAAGGACTTGTCTCCGCCCTTCGTCGCCACAACCAGCGGCGTCGGATCGACAGGAAGGATCATCGCCTGGCCGCCAGCGATGGTCTGCTGTGATGCGGTCGGCAGCCCGGAATAGAAGTAAGCGCCGGCGGCCACGGCAACGATGACGCTGAGCGCGCCCGCAGTCAGCCAGTTCCTGTGCGCCATTGGAAATCCTCGACCGAAGACCATGATCCCGAAAAATGGTCTCAGGTATTCGGATAAGATCGTGGTGAAACCAAGAAAACAACGTAAAGACAGCCGTCCCGAATTTTATCGGGATGGCTCGCGTCCTAGTGCGCGACCGGCAAGGTGCCCATATCGGGATGAATCTCGGCCGCCATAAGGCCTTTGTCACCGCGTCCGAAACGCACCAGCACGACCTGTCCGGGTCTGAGCTCGGTGATGCCGTAGCGGCGCAGCGTCTCCATATGGACGAAGATATCCTCGGTGCCCTCGCCCCTGGTCAGGAAGCCGAAGCCCTTGGTGCGGTTGAACCACTTCACCAGCGCCCGTTCGAGACCGCTTTCCGGTGTCACCGACACGTGGGTGCGCTGTTCCTGCATCTCGGCCGGATGGATCGCCGTGGTGGTGTCCATCGACAGCACCCGGAATGCCTGCAAGCCGCGGTCGCCATGCTTGACGAGGCACACGACGCGCGCGCCCTCCAATGCAGTCTGGAAACCGTCCTTTCGAAGACAGGTCACATGGAGGAGGATGTCGCCCGAAGAACCGTCATCGGGAAGGATGAAGCCGTAGCCCTTGGCCACGTCGAACCATTTGATGGCGCCGGCGATTTCGACCAGACCGGCGGTATCGCCGCCACTGTCGCGCGTCAGGGCGTCGTCAAGGTTCTCATCCCGCCTCGTGAAAGAGGCCCTATCCCCCATAAGAATGCCCCCTTTTTTTCAAGAAAACCGCAAGTGATTCTTGACATCAGATTAACACCGCCGCTTCCGGTGTGTGCAAGACCTGCCGTGCCTTTTTTCATAGTTGGATACAGGAATAGCTGATTTGTTGTTTGCCGGCGTTGCTGCCGGCCGCAATAACGATCCCGTCAGGCCGTCAACCGGTCGGCAATCTGCGTAGGATTTTGCCGGAATCGGCAACCACTTTGCGTCCAACGCTTTTGTCAGAGCAATCTGACTTTTCCAAAATCGGCGACCACTTTTTCAGTCCGATGCTCGTTGCCCTTCGGCGGGGTGGACCCTATGTTGCCTCGCAACCCAAATATCCCCGAGGAAATCCCATGCGCTACCTCCACACAATGGTCCGTGTCGCCGACGTCGATGTCTCGCTCGATTTCTATGTCAACAAACTCGGCCTGAAGGAAGTGCGCCGCTATGAAAACGAGCAGGGCCGCTTCACGCTGATCTTCCTCGCCGCCTCCGAGGACGTAGAGAGCGGCATTGCCGACAAGGCGCCGCTGATCGAGCTGACCTACAATTGGGATCCTGAGGACTACAAGGGCGGCCGCAATTTCGGCCACCTCGCCTATGAGGTCGACGACATCTACGCCACCTGCCAGCATCTGATGGACAATGGCGTCATCATCAACCGGCCGCCGCGCGACGGCAACATGGCTTTCGTCAAGTCGCCGGATGGAATCTCGTTTGAGCTGCTGCAGAAGGGACCGGCCAAGCCCAAGGCCGAGCCGTGGGCGTCGATGCCCAACACCGGCACCTGGTAGCGATCGCGCCATCTTGAGCAGGGCGGCCGCGCGGACAAGCCGGCCGCCTTTGCCGTTTCGGGCGACCGCACCTATTTACCTGGCTGACGCGCCAGCCAGACAAAGCCAGCGCCCCGTCCAGGAGAATTCATTCATGCCGACCAGCCGTGTCGATGTCACCACCGCCTATGCCAGCCGTTATCTGCAACAGTTGTGCAAGCACTGGGCACACAAATTTCCCGTCGAGTTCGATCCGAACCACGGCACCATCGATCTGTCGCTGGGCCGCACGGTTCTCGACGCCGATGCGGCGGCGCTGCATATCACCGTGTCGACGGATGAAGCTGGATCGCTGGAGCGCCTGGAAAGCGTCGTTGCAGATCACATCAAGCGCTTTGCCTTCCGCGAGGAGCTAACCTTCGACTGGAAGCCCGCTCCGGCGGCGTAACGCTATTTTGCGCCGGCCTCGCCGGCCATCTCCAGCAATGCCAGCACCGAACGCCAGTTGCGCGCGGTGCCCGGCACTTTCAGCACGCGCGGAATAAGGTTGGCGAACACCGATTTGCCGAGCCCGTCCGGCGCCTTGAGGTAGAGCACGTCGCCCTTGACCTCAAAGCTTTCGGGCCCGGTGCACTTTTCGGCAAGCCTGGCGATCTCGTCGGCCGTCGGCTGGCGCTCCAGCGTGTAGGCATGCAACTTGGTCGGATCGCCGGCCACTTCGGGATAGGGATTTCCACTCACCAGCCGTTCGAACCAGTCGCGATCGCGCACCATGATGCGCGAATGAAAGCCCCATTTTTTCTCGAAGGCGGCTTCGATCTGTTTGGTCAGCGCGGCTGCGTCGCCCTTCTTCGCCCGGAACACGACGTTGCCGCTCTGCACGTAGCTGGCGATGTCGGTGAAGCCGAGTTCGTCGAAAAACGCCCGCAACTCAGCCATCTTGACGATGCGGTTGCCGCCGACATTGATGCCGGAAAACAGCGCGACGAAAACCGTGCCGCTCATATGATGAACCCCGCCAGGGTCTCGTTGTCGGTGATGTCCTGGTAGTGCACGCCCTCGGCCTCGAAATTCGCCTTCAGCAGGTCGAAATTGCGCCGGTCCTTGGTTTCGATGCCGATCAGCACCGACCCGAAATTGCGCGCCGATTTCTTCAGATATTCGAAGCGGGCGATATCGTCGTCAGGACCGAGCATTTCGAGGAAGTCGCGCAACGCACCGGGCCGCTGCGGGAAACGGATGATGAAGTATTTCTTCAGGCCCTCGAAACGCAGCGCCCGCTCCTTCACGTCGGGCAGTCGCTCGAAATCGAAATTGCCGCCCGACACCACCGCAACAATGGTCTTGCCGCGGATTTCTTTCCGCGAAAAATCCTTTAGCGCATCGATCGCCAACGCGCCGGCCGGCTCCAGCACCACGCCTTCGATGTTGAGCATTTCGATCATGGTGGCGCAGAGCCGATTCTCCGGGATCAGCCGCACGGCGTCAGCGGCAAACTCCCTGAGATGCCGCAACGGCTCGCGGCCGATCTCGGCCACCGCCGCGCCGTCGACGAAATTGTCGACATTGGCGAGCTTGATACGCTTGCCGCTGGCCAGGCTCTCATGCAGGCTCGGCGCCCCGGCCGGCTCGCAGAAGACGTAGCGGGCTTCGCGCTGCTGGTCGGCGAAATAGTGCGTCACCCCGGCGGCGAGACCGCCGCCGCCGACCGGCAGCATGATGATGTCGGGCATGCGCGCGCCAGGCATCTGGTCGGCGATCTCATAGGCGACGGTGGCCTGCCCCTCGATGATATCCTTGTGGTCGAAGGGCGGCACCATATGCGCGCCCGAATTTTCGGTGAACTCGAAGGCGGCGCGATAGCAGTCGTCGAAGAAATCGCCGACCAGCCTGATTTCGACGAAATCGCCGCCGAACAATCGCGTCTTGTCGATCTTCTGCTGTGGTGTCGTTACCGGCATGAAGACCACGCCCTTTTTGCCGAAATGGCGGCATACGAAAGCAAAGCCCTGCGCATGGTTGCCGGCCGAGGCGCAGACGAACAGTTCGGCCTGGTTGCCGGCGGCCAGCGCCTTGCGGAAGAAGTTGAACGCGCCGCGGATCTTGTAGGAGCGCACCGGAGAAAGATCCTCGCGCTTCAACAGCACCCGCGCTCCTGTCTTCTTCGACAGATAGTCGTTTTCCTGTAGCGGCGTCTCGGGAAAGATTTGACGGATCGCAGCAGCAGCAGTGGCGACGCGGGAGGAAAAGCTGTTCATGGCGCGGTCACCTCTGGATCGAATGGTTCGAGCGCGAAGCCTATTGCACAAATCGCCGTTTGCAGCCACCGATGCGATCGCTCGATGCTTCATCGATGCGCCATCAAATAGACTGGAGCGCCTTTCCATGCCTGTTTCGGCTGTCGCCCTGAAGACCGTCGCGCTTCCTGAATTCGGCGAGCCGACTGACATGCCGCTGCTTCAGCGCCGGACCTACGAAGCGCGCATCGAGGCTCTGCTGGCACGCGGCGCCGAGGCCGGGCTCGACGCGTTCGCCGTCTATGGCGACCGCGAGCATGCGGCCAATGTCGCCTATCTCAGTGGTTACGATCCTCGTTTCGAGGAGACGCTGCTGGTTATCGTTCCAGGCAACCAGCCCAAACTTCTCGTCGGCAATGAGGGCTGGGGCTATGCCGAGATCTGCGACGGGCCATATGAGCGCGTCCTCTACCAGACGTTCTCGCTGCCGGCGCAGCCGCGCGACCGCTCCGCCTCCCTGTCCGACACGCTTGCTGCCTGCGGCCTGAAGACCGGCCAGACAATCGGCGCCATTGGATGGAAGCCGTTCGGCGTCGGCGATGCCGGTTTTGGTGAGACGACGCTCGACCTGCCCTCCTTCATTGCCGATACGCTGCGCACACTGGCCGGCGACAGAGGCGCGGTGGTCAATGCCGCAAACCTTCTGATGAACCCGGCGGACGGTCTGCGCGCCATCAATGAGGCTGACCAGCTGACAGCCTTCGAATTCGCCGCGACCTTTTCCTCGCAAGGCCTGCGCAACGTGCTCAGAGGCATCGAGCCTGGCATGAGTGAACTGCAGGCGGCCCGACTGATGGGCATCAACGGCCTGCCCTTGTGCTGCCACCCGATGCTGTCCACCGGCAAGCGCGCGGCCTACGGACTGCCGAGCCCTCGCCTCGACATCGTCGAGCGCGGCGACCCCATCACCATGGCCTATGGCATCCAGGGCTCGCTCAACGCCCGCGCCGGCTTCCTCGTCGAGAGCGCGGCGGAACTGCCGCGCGAGATAAACGATTATGTCGACAAGCTGGTCGCGCCCTATTTCGCCGCCGTCGTCGACTGGTACGAGACCATCGGCATTGGTGTCACCGGCGGTGCCCTGTGGAAAGCGGTGCATGACCGCATCGGCGATCCGTTCTTCGGCGTCTCGCTCAATCCCGGCCATCTCGTCCATATCGACGAATGGATGCATTCGCCGGTGTTTTCCGGCTCGGATATCAGGCTGCGATCGGGCATGGCGCTGCAGGTCGACATCATCCCGGCGACCGGAACCGCCTATTTCACCACCAACATCGAGGACGGCATTGCGCTCGCCGACGAGGCGTTGCGCGAGGAGATCGCGGCCCGCTATCCCGAGGCCTGGCGCCGCATCGAGGCGCGTCGCGCCTTCATGGTGGACGTGCTCGGCATCAGGCTGAAGCCCGAAGTGCTGCCCTTTTCAAACATCCCGGCGTTCCTGCCGCCGTTCTGGCTTTCGCGCAACAGTGCGATGACTGTCTCCCGGCGCTGACCACATTTCGGCTGGACACGACTTACTTCTGCCGCACTTGGCCTGTCCGGGAGGTGTCGCGGAGGGTGACGGGCTGTTGCCCCAAAGTGAATTCGAAGTGAATTCATCTTTCGATGGAACTTTTGACGTGCGTTTGAAGACGATTTGCATTCTTGCACTTGCCCTGTTGACCGCCGGCTGCGGCGGCCGCAAAACCGAGGAACTGCTCGGCAGCGCCGTCATGTCAACGCCGGTGACTGAAATCTCGGGCAATCACTCGATCTTCATCACCACGACACGCAAGAAATCCGACGATCCCAACAAGGTTTTCGACGGCGAACGCTCGGCGACGTTGAACTATGCCCGCGTCAACGTCACCGTTCCCGGCATTCACCAGACCGGCCAGATCGAACGCCGCTCGCGCGGCAAGTCCAACGACCCGGCGAAGTATTTCATGGCGTCCGAGGTTGTCGGCTATGACGCGCAGCCCAAATTCTCCAGTGCGCTCAATGCCGACATCGCAGCGCGTGGCGGCCGCGTCATGGTCTTCGTGCATGGCTACAACACCGGCTTCGACGACGCCGTCTACCGCCTGACCCAGATCGTCCACGATTCCGGCTATCCCGGCACCCCGGTGCTGTTTTCCTGGGCTTCAGGCGCCAAGACCACCGACTATGTCTATGACAAGGAAAGCGCCAGCGCCGCCCGCGACCAGCTGGAAGTGACGCTGCGGATGCTGCAGCAGTCCGGCGCGCGGCGCATCGACATCGTCGCCCATTCGCTCGGAACCTGGGTGACCATGGAAACGCTGCGCCAAATGGCCATTACCGGCGACCGCGATCTCGGCGGCAAGCTCGGCGACGTCGTGCTGGCCTCGCCCGATATCGATGTCGACGTGTTCAAGAGCCAGATGCGCCGCTACGGCAAGCCGGACAAGCCGTTCATCCTGCTGCTCTCTGACGATGACCGTGCGCTCAGGCTCTCCGGGCTGATCGCCGGCTCGCGGCCGCGCGTCGGCGACTACAAGGACGCCGCCGACCTTGCGGCCTATGGCGTCACGGTGGTCGATCTGTCCAAGGTCAAGGGAATCGACAGCTTCAACCACACCAAATTCGCCGACAATCCCGAACTGGTGAAGATGATCGGCCAGCGGCTGCGCGAGGATGACGGCTTTGCCAGCGACCAGACGGTGACCGACCGCATCAGCGCGCTCGGACAATAAGGCTGTTGCCTTGCGGCGACTGTCGCGCCGAGAGTTCGCGAATGCCGGGCGCCCGGATCAATTTCAACTGGACCGGGCCGGTCTCTGCCTCTATCGACATTGAAATCGGCGCTATGCGCCAGCGGGAGCCCGCGTGACCGTGCGTTGGAAGACTGCCCTCGTCCTTGCGTTCGCGCTCGCTGTCGCCGGCTGCGCCGGCCGGAACACGCATGACCTCCTGAACAGCACGACGGTTTCGGTGCCTGCCTTCGACATAGCCGCGACGCATGAAATTTTCGTCGCCACCACCCGCCAGCAGGCGACCAAGGATCCGCGCCAGGTGTTCGACGGCGATCGCTCGCTGACCACCAGCTATGCCCGTGTCGACGTCACCGTTCCCAAAGTGCATCAGATCGGCGCCATCGAGCGCGCGAAGGGTTCGGCCAACTCCAACCCGGCCAAGCAGTTCACCGCCACCGATGTCGTCCACTATGGCGACGCGCAGCAATTCGCCAAGGCGGTGGGCGCCAACATCGCCATCAGTGGCGAACGCGCACTGGTCTTCGTGCACGGCTTCAACAACGGTTTCGACGACGGCGTCTACCGGCTGACGCAGATCGCCCACGACACCGAATATCCGGGCACGCCGGTGCTGTTTTCCTGGGCTTCGAGCGGCAAGACCACCGGCTACATCTACGACAAGGAAAGCGCCAACGCCGCGCGCGACGATCTCGAGGCGACGCTGAGGATGCTCGCCAAGACCAAGGTCAAGAGCATAGACGTCATTGCGCACTCGATGGGAACCTGGGTGACGATGGAGGCGTTGCGCCAGCTCGCCATCACCGGCGACCGCGATCTCGGCGGCAAGCTCGGCTATGTCGTCCTCGCTTCGCCAGACATCGATGTCGACGTCTTCAAAAAACAGATGATCCGCTACGGCAAACCCGACAAGCCGTTCGCCATCCTGCTTTCGGGAGACGACCGCGCGCTGAAGCTGTCGTCCCTGATCTCCGGCGACAAGCCGCGCGTCGGCGACTACGGCAATGCGGCCGACCTCGCCAGCTATGGTGTGGTCGTAGCGGATCTGACAAAGACCAAGGGCGGTGACCGTTTGAACCATGCCAAGTTCGCCGACAATCCGATCCTGGTGCAATTGCTCGGTGACCGACTGCGCACACCAGCCGCCCTGCGATCGAACGATCCGGGTGAGTTTGACGATATCGGCCAAGGGATTGGCAAGGCGGTCGGCTCCATGGCCGAAGTCGTCATCACCACGCCGTTCAAGGTGCTGACGGTCGCCACGGGCGGCGGCGGCTGATCAACCCAGCGCCGGGGTATCGATATACCTAAACAAACAGATCGACCTTCTGGAACGTCGTCACGTCGATCAGGCCGACATCGGAAATCCTGAGTTCCGGAATGACGACCAGCGCCAAGAGCGAATGCTGCATGTAGGCGTTGTTCAGGGAACAACCCATCTTGCGCATCGCCTCGGTCAGCTTTTCGGCCTTGGCGGCGACGATCTCGGCGCGTTCGTCCGACATCAGCCCGGCGATCGGCATTTCGACCAGCGCCAGTTCCTTGCCTTTTGAGAACAACACCACGCCGCCGCCGACCTCGCCCAGCCGGTTGACGGCAAGCGCCATGTCTTCCTTGTTGGTGCCGACGCAAATGATGTGGTGGGCATCGTGCGCCACGCTCGACGCCAGAGCGCAGTCGCCCATATAGCCGAAGCCGGAGACGAAGGCGTTGGTGACGCCGCCTGTGCCCCTGTGACGCTCGACCAGCGCGATCTGGCAGACATCGTTGCGGCGATCCATGGCGACCAGCCCATCCTCCACAGGCAAATCGGCCTCCAGCGCCCGCGTCGGCGCCTGGTTCTCGATGACGCCGATGACCCGCACCCGCACCTCGTTGGCGCCCTTGGGCGCGACGATGTCGAAATCATCTGCCTTGAGCTTCTTGCCGAGCTTGACCGTGTTCTTCGCCGTCTTCGGATAGTCATAGGCTGGGATGTCGATCTCGAGCTTGCCGCCCCTGGCCAGCCTGACGCCACGTCCATAGACCTCGTCGATGGTCATTTCGGCAAGATCGGAAACGATCAGCAGATCGGCGAGCCGCCCCGGCGCGATCGAACCGATCTCGCGCTCCAGCTTGAAATGCTGGGCAGTGTTGAGCGTCGCCATCTGGATCGCCGTCACCGGCTTCAAGCCCTGTTGAATGGCGTGGCGCACCACCCGGTCCATATGGCCTTCATGCACCAGCGTGCCGGAATGGCTGTCGTCGGTGCACAAGATGAAATTGCGCGGGTCGAGGCCGCTCTCGGTCACCGCCTTGATCTGCGAGGCGACATCGTACCAGGCCGAGCCCAGCCGCAGCATCGCCTTCATGCCCTGGCGTACGCGGGCAATCGCATCCTCGGCCCGGGTGCCCTCGTGGTCGTCCTCCGGTCCGCCGGCGACATAACCGTGGAACGGCAGGCCGAGATCGCGCGAGGCATAGTGGCCGCCGACCGTCTTGCCGGCCTTGACCGTCGCGGCGATCTCGCCCGACATCACCGGATCGTTGGCCACGACACCGGGGAAATTCATCACTTCGCCGAGGCCGATGATGTTCTCCCAGGTCATCGCCTCGGTAACGTCGGCGACAGTCAGTTCGGCGCCGGCATGTTCGAGCCCCGGTGCCGACGGTACGCAGGACGGCATCTGGACATGCACGTTGATCGGCATGGCGACAGCCTCGTCATGCATCAGCCGTACGCCCGGCAGTCCCAGTACATTGGCAATTTCGTGCGGGTCGATGAACATCGAGGTGGTGCCGTGCGGAATGACGGCGCGGCAAAACTCGGTCACCGTCACCATGCCGCTCTCGACATGCATATGCGCATCGCAAAGGCCGGGCACGAGATAGCGGCCGCCGGCATCGACCACCTTGGTGCCCTGGCCGATGGCGTGGCTGGCGTTCGGCCCGCAATAGGCAAAGCGGCCGCCGGCTATGGCAATGTCGGTGCCGGCGATGATCTCGCCCGAATGCACGTTCACCCAGCGCCCGTTGCGGATAACCAGATCGGCCGGTTTGCGCCCGGTCGCGACATCGACCAGATGCGTCGCCATCTCGGTCCATGGTTTTGGCTTGGTCGCCGATGACTGCTTGGCCATGAAAGACTCCTGTTTGCCCGACTGTGCCAAGCCGGCAAGGTTTTGACCAGCGATTGCGGACGAAATCCGCTCGATGAGATGCATTGGCGAATGCGCCGCACCCGCTCACCCTGGCGATGGCAAGCGTCAACGGCGCGATCATTCAACGTGATTTGTGGCGGCAGTTATGCTATAGTGTTGGGCATGGTGCTGATTTGCGCCGACAACCCGCCGCGAGGCGGGTTTTTTGTTGCGATTGCCGTCACGGACGCGTTGCCGCAATGGCGACATGAAATTTCAATTCATGTCACCAAGTCGAACCTGCGTTCGTTGACTCCGCGCTCGGGAAGGCCGTTAAATCGACCCCCGAGACCGAAACAGCCCGAGGCCGAAACCTCCTGAGGGGAAGTCATGACCCGGATCCTGCAAGCATTCGCCTTCGTCACCCTGTTCCTGATCTCGGCCGGCTTTGCATCCGCCGAGGAGCGCTGGCTGACGCTACCGGAACCGGCAGCGATGCCCAAACCCGAGCAGAGCGGCTATGCTCCGGTCAACGGCATCCAGATGTACTACGCCGTTTTCGGCAAGGGCGATCCGGTTCTGCTCATCCACGGCGGCCTTGGCCATGCCGACATCTGGGCGAGCCAGGTGGCGACGATGTCCAAGACCCACAAGGTGATCGTCGCCGACAGCCGCGGCCATGGTCGCTCCACCCGCACCGAGCAGCCTTATGGCTATGACCTCATGGCGTCCGACTATCTGGCCCTGCTCGACTACCTCAAGATCGACAAGACCGCTCTTGTCGGCTGGAGCGATGGCGGCATTATCGGCATCGACATCGCGCTGCATCATCCGGAGCGGTTGACCAGGCTCTTTGCGCAAGCCGCCAATGTCACCACCGATGGCGTCGATCCCGGCGTGATGACCAACAAGACCTTTGCCGCCTACATCGAACGCTCGGGGCGCGACTACAAGAAGATGTCGAAGACGCCGGACCAGTACGATGCTTTCGTGGCGCAGATCAGCCACATGTGGGAGTCGGAGCCGGCCTGGACCAAGGAACAGCTCGGCAAGATCACCACGCCGACGGCGATCGTCGCTGGCGATCATGACGAGGCGATCAAGCGCGAACACACCGAATACATGGCCTCCGTCATTCCGGGCGCCAAGCTTATCATCCTGCCCAACGCCAGCCACTTCGCCATGCTTCAGGCGCCGGATGAATATAGCCAGGCGGCGCTGGACTTCATCGACGCCAAATAGAGCATAGCGCGCAGCAACAGGCGCATTTCGATTGTTGAACAATGGGTTCCGTTTTACAGCGAATAGAGCTACCTTGCTGCAAGGAGTCTTCTGAACCGCCATTTCGGAGAGTTCGATGCGTGGTCTGGCGATAACCAGTGCCGGATTTCTGATCGCTCTGGCCGCGCCGGCTTTTGCCGCCGACCCGATGACGGTACCGATGACCGAACCGGGCTTCGACTGGACCGGCTACTATGCCGGTCTGCAAGCGGGTTATGGCTGGGGCCAGTCCGACATTACGGGAACGGAAGGCGCGCCGTTTTCCATCACGCCCGACATAGACGGCGGTTTCGTCGGCGGCCATGTCGCCGGCCTGTGGCAGTTCGACCAGGCGGTGCTCGGCGCCGAGGCGGAGCTGAACTATTCCTCGATCGACGGTACGTCGGTATCGGGCCTGGGAAGCACATTTGGCGCCGACATCAAGTGGTTCGGGTCGGTCAACGCCAAGGCGGGCTTCGCCATGGACCGCCTGCTGGTCTATGGCGTTGGCGGCGTCGCCTTTGCCGGCATCGAAACGTCGCAAGTCGCGGGGGCGTCGTTCGCCAGCACGCGTACGAACGTCGGCTGGACCGTGGGTGCTGGCGTCGACTACGCGCTGACCGACAAGTTCGTCGTCGGCGCGCAATATCGCTACTATGATTTCGGCTCCGAGCACTATGACGTGCCGGCACCCTTCACCGATCGCGACCAGGACGTGAAGCTGAACGCGGTCGGCATCAATTTGAGCTACAAGTTCTGATCGTCCTCAGCGACTGAGATTTTCCTCGCAACCTGTTGTTTTAAAATAGCGAAGCATCCGTTGTAGGCCCGAACGGCGATCGCCGGCAAAAGATGGCTTGACGGGTTTTCGCTGGCGTCTGAAAAGGGCTGGCCTGCGGACGTGGCGGAATTGGTAGACGCAAGGGACTTAAAATCCCTCGATCTCTGATCGTACGGGTTCGATTCCCGTCGTCCGCACCACATTGAAATCAATCTTGTTGGCTACCTCAAAACCGCTTCTCGGTCGGCAGGCCGGCCGTCAGGACTTTTTATCGCCGTTTGGATTTGGCGCCGGCGCCTCGCGCACATCTCGCGGTGGCGGGTCGATATGTTGAGGCTCCGGCGATGCGTCCTTGTCTGGACGGACAGTCGTCTTCCTCGGGCTGGGTTTCGGCGGCGGATCTTTGATTTTGCCTTGCATGCCCAAAGAACCAACATAGCCACTCTCTTGTTCCCAAACGCGCTGATATTTTAGCAGTTGCGAAACAAAGTCCCCATTCCGGCGTTGAGATTTCGTCCACAATGGGAGGAATCCGCACATGGATCCGGCAACTGCCGCAATGATGGTTCTGCTGTCGTGCAGCCCAGGCCAGGCTGTCTGCAAACCGCTCGATCCGTCACAGGCCATGATGTTTGCATCCGTTGACGAATGCCGGGTTGCGTTGGCCAACAGGCTCGCCGGCGCCCCCAACGGGGAGATCGTCGGGCGATGCAATTCTGTCGACCCAACCGCTACAGCTTCCCTACCCGCGGGATACAGGACGGTTGTCGTCACACGGGGCATGGGCGCGAATGCGGTGAGCAGTCGCTACATCGTCTTGCACAAGGATTGAAGCCCGCCACCGCAAGGCAGCCGGCACGGCCGCCCGAGCTACTCCGAAGGCGGCGGCTCTTCGCTTGGTGGAGTCAAAACGGTAATATCCATTCTGGCGATCGTCGATGCGGCGCGCCCCTGCGCACCAGGATCTGTGTCGCCACTTTCTGCCACCATAGCTTTGGCGCGATGTCCTACGCTATCTGCGCTTTTGCCTGGAGCAAATACCTCGCCCGGTTCTGTCTTTGCGGGTTTCGGTTGAGTTTCCTGCCGATGTTGATTTCCAATCGCCGAGACCATCGATACCTCCGCTTGGTAAGGCCGTGAGGATACCTGTCAAGGCTGTAGCGAGCCTGACCATTCTAAACAGTCGGCTACCCGTGAGGCGGCGGGCTTCAAGTCGCCAACTGGCAAGCTGATCCGAAGTGGTCGGGTTGGTCCCGCTCGTCGTCGCCTTCCCGGGCGCCTACGACGTCGGTCTTGGGATATCTCGTCGGTTCAACCTCAGCCCCCCTTGATGCGGCACCGGTTTCGCCCGACAATAGGGAACGATTTCGCCCGTTATGTGTTAGGAGCTCATGAATCCCGCGGACCCCGGACCCAGAATGGCAGCCGATCCTCTGACCACGCAACTCGCCGATGCCCAGCAGCAGCGCATCAGACAAACCGAGCTTGCGCTTGTACTCAGCGAGAAAATGGTGGCTGAGAACCTCGCTTTGTCCAGCAGGATACGATCTGCGCGGCAGCGGGTCGTAAAGTCCGGAGGGCTTTTGACGAAAATCGACCCCACAGCCCTGAACCAGTTCGCACAATAATCGCGCTCCACTGCGGATCGTGTGTGGAGGTTGTTGGCAGCCTTGATCGGCCAATACGTCGCAGGAACCAAAGCGTTCGGCAGGGGTTGGTGTTGCGAAGGGACCGCAACCCAAAGGAAGCGGAACAATGGACCTGATGAACTTGGAACTGGCCAGAGCACGACAGCGCGTGGGCCAGGCGAAGTTAGATCTCGAACGCGCTGAAAACTTGCTCGATGAAGACTGCGGCGTCGCCATGAATCTCGCTTTGTGTTGCCGAATCCGCTCAGCGCAACGGCGCGTGGTCGAGGCCAAGAAGCGGCTCACGAAGATCGATCCCAGCAAGACAAACTGATCGGTCATTTCGACCCCCGAGAGTGCCCCCGTCTATCGCCAAGCGCGGCTCGCGCTGCTCCGCATCAGTTGATGCAGCAGCACTTCGAAAGGCAGGCTACCGAAGGACTCAAATGTCGAGATAACGGCGGCCACAAGCATTGCCTTTGTATCGTCGGGCAAATCGGCTGGGCAAACGACTGAGGTATCCGGAGGCGCCAATATCCCAATGCGCGCCCAGTTCGCTAGGATTCGCGGGCCAAGCCCGATAGTGCAAGCGCCGGAATGGAGCCATGGTTCAGCCGAAAGCGGCTCAGCTTCAGGTGCCGGATCAGAGTTTTATTACCCGCGACGTCGCTACAGTCGCATCAATCGGCGATTCCATCGTCATGATGCATCGCGCTTGTGAGGTACGGAGCCACGAGCAAGGTTCTCACCAGCCTTTCGAGCGACCCAACAGCGCTTGCGCAACCGCAACGCTATTTTCGGAACGACCAATGACAATAACGATCGACAAAAACGCCAGCTGGCGCGACATCGCGCAGGTGAGCGAGGGCGAATCCCTGGCGCTCAGTCCGGCAGCGTGGGAGAGGATCGCCTTTGCGAACCGGATCGTAGCGGCCATCGTCGAAAAAGGCATCCGCGCCTATGGCGTGAACACCGGGGTTGGCGCATTGGCAAGCAAGGTTGTGGCGCCTGCGCTGCAAAAGAAGCTGTCGCGCAACATCATTCGCAGTCACGCATGCGGCGTCGGTGACCTGGTGCCGCGACGCGGCGTGCGCGCCATCATTGCCGCTCAAGTGGCAAATTTCGCGCATGGCCATTCCGGCGTAAGCTCTCAGATCGTTCGCAATCTGCTCACCTTTATCGAGCGCGACTGCGTTCCCGACGTGCCATCCAGGGGATCGGCCGGCTATTTGACGCACAACGCGCATGTGGCCCTGGTCTTGATTGGTGAAGGCAGCGCAACCGTGGCAGGCCGCTCGATGAGCGGTCTGGAAGCGCTTGCCGAAATGGGTCTGGAGCCCCTCGAGCTTGGCGCGAAGGAAGGCTTGAGCCTCGTCAATGGCACGGCGTGCGCGACCGGCCTGACAAGCATCGCCGTTCAGCGCGCGGAGCGCCTGTTGGGATGGGCTGATGCCGCGGCCGCTTTGACGCTTGAAGCCGCGGGCGCACAAATGCCGGCTTTTGGCGAAGCCATCCTTGCGATGCGGCCGTCGCCCGGCATTCAGGATGTCGGCAAAGCGCTGCGAGGCTGGCTTCACGGCAGCGAGCTTATCGCGCTTGCTCACGGCAGTCGCACGCAAGACGCACTCAGTCTTCGAGCCGTGCCGCATGTTCATGGCGCCGCCCGCGAGGTGTTGGACCGGTCCGCTGTGTTGGTCGACCGTGAATTGGCTGCCGTCACCGACAATCCCGCTGTATTCGGATCGTTGAACGATCCCCAGGTTGTTTCAGAGGCACATGCGGTGGCGCCGGCGCTCGGACAGGCCGCTGACGGCCTGACGATCGCGTTGGCGCAGGTGGCCGGCATGAGCGAGCGGCGGATCGACCGTCTCGTCAATCCTCTGGTCAACAATCTGCCTGCCTTCCTTGCCGATGAGGACGGCAGCAATTCCGGCTTCATGATTGCCCAATACACCGCCACGTCGCTGAGCAACGTCAACCGGCGCCTGGCCGCCCCGGCGGCGACCGACGGTGGCGTCACATCCGGCCTGCAAGAGGACTTTCTTGCTCACCCTACCGTCGCCGCCAACAAGCTGCTCGCCGTTATCGACAACGCGGAATACATTCTGGCAATCGAGCTCATGGCTGCCGCGCAGGCCCATGATTTCCTGGCGGGGCGCGGTGCACGGGCGTCCGGCACCGACACCATCTACCGTATGGTCCGGGAAAATATCGCGCACTATTCCGACGATCGGCCTTTGTCCGGGGACATGGAGGAATTGCGCAACTTCATCCGCGAAATGGACGTGCCGCCCTGTCCGCAGCAGCATACCGAGTGAGGCACGTCGAGCTTCGCGGAGCTAGCCCTTCATCGGGTTCAGTTTGAGATGCTGGATCAGGATAATCGTCTTGGCGTCGATGATGCGGCCGTCGGCGATGCCGGCCAGCGCCTCATCGAGCGGCATTTCCAGCACTTCGATATCCTCGCCCTCATCCGCCGCGCCGCCGCCGGCCGAAATGCGGTCGGCCGGTGAATAGCGCGCCACGAAGAACCACAGCCGTTCGGTTACGCTGCCCGGGCTCATATAAGGCGCAAACAGCCGCTCGATGTTCTTCAAGTGATAGCCAAGCTCTTCCTCAGCCTCCTTCAGAATAGCGGTTTCCGGATCGTTTTCGTCGAGCAGGCCGGCGCAGGCCTCGATCAGCGGTTCGCGATGACCGGTGACATAGGCGGGATAGCGGAACTGCCGCACCAGAAGCACCGTCTGGCGCTCGGGATCATAAGGCAGGATCACCGCGCCGTCGCCGCGATCGTAGGTCTGGCGAATCTGCGTCTCCCACTGCCCGTCGCGCCGGCGATAGTCGAGAACGGTCTTCTTCAGGACCGCCCAGTCGTCGGACAGGACTTCCTCCGAACGGATACGGATGCGATCTTCCATGCGTGAACTCCATGCTGTCAGCGCCATGGCGTAACCGCGAACCGTTTTCTGCGCAACCGAAACGGCGAAGCTTTCACCGCCTCGTGTCTGGTGCCGGCAACTGCCATCGCCTACATAGCTGCAGCCCCCTTCCCGGAGTTTTTTGATGACCGCAGCGCTTTTCCAGCCGATCACCCTCGATGGCCTGACCTTTCCGAACCGCATCGCAGTGGCGCCGATGTGCCAATATTCCGCCGACGATGGCTCGGCCAGCGACTGGCACCTCTATCACTGGATGAACCTGGCAATGTCGGGCGCCGGCATGGTCACCGTCGAAATGACCGATGTCGAGCGGCGCGGCCGCATCACCCATGGTTGCCACGGCCTCTATTCCGACGACAACGAGGCCGCTGCCCGGCGCACGCTGGATGCAGCCAGGCGCGTCGCCGCCCCGGAGACAAAATTCGGGATCCAGCTTGCCCATGCCGGGCGCAAGGCGTCCAACCGAAAGCCCTGGGAAGGCGGCGGTCCGCTGCAGCCGGGCGAGGATCCCTGGCAGACCGTCTCGGCTTCGGCTATCGCCTATGACACCGGCTGGAACGTGCCGCATGCGCTGGAGGAGGATGAAATCCTGCAGCTCATCGAGCGCTTCACTCAAGCCGCAAAGCGGGCCGAGCGAGCCGGCTTCGACTTCCTCGAACTGCACGCCGCGCACGGCTATCTGATCTTCCAGTTCCTGTCGCCGCTTTCCAACCAACGCACTGACCGCTGGGGCGGGTCGTTGGAGAACCGCATGCGTTTCCTCCTCGAGATCGCCAAATCGGTGAGGAAAGCCGTTCCAGACCTGATGCTTGGCGCACGCCTGTCGGTAAAGGACTGGGTCGATGGCGGCTTCGACGTCGCGGACGCGATCGAGGTGGCCAAGGCGTTGAAAGCGCTGGGCATTGCCTATCTCTGCTGCTCGAGTGGCGGCAATTCGCCGTTGCAGAAGTTGCCGATCGGCCCCGGCTACCAGGTGCATCTGGCCGAAGCGGTGCGCAAGGGCGCCGGCATCCCGACGCGGGCTGTCGGCATGATCGACGATCCCGCCCAGGCCGAAGCGATCGTCGCCGACGGCCGCGCCGATATGGTGGCGCTGGCCCGCGCTTTCCTTGCCGACCCGCGCTGGGGCTGGCGCGCCGCCGCCACCTTTGACGAGAAAATCCATCCGGCGCCGCAGCTCGCCCGCTCGGTAACGACGATGCAGCACTGGATGAAGGACTGAGAAGCCTGTACCGACGGACGCAAACGCATCCGCTGGACAGGTTGCCGCAGCTTCGCTTTAATCCATCCCGCAATAGTCCCTGGGGTAAGGCCGCCTTGGCGGCCGGGGTTGGGAGCAAAGTCATGGCATCAAGGGCAATATATCCCGTGGCCGCCGCTCTGGTGGTCGCGCTGTCGTTCGCCGCGTCGTCTCCGGTCGGCGCGCAATATTGCGAAGGCACGGTGCACGGCCTGTCCAGGCACTACGATCTGGATACGGGCAGCGGGTTTCTCGCCGTTCGGGCGCGGCCGAACTCGTCGTCGCGCATGATCGGCCAATTGTTCAACGGCGATCACACCGAAATCTTCGACCGGCGCGGCAACTGGTACCAGATCGACTTCAAGGGCCGGACCGGCTGGGCCAACGCACGCTGGCTGCGCAACGATTGCGGTTACTGAGAGGCCTCTGAGACGTTTGGGCGCAGGCTGACCGCCACTTTTGCAACCAAATTGGCTGCTTTGCGTTGCGGCCATCATGGATAACAAACCTTTTGAAACGCCCGTCGTGGTCGAACTCGGCCATGTCGGCAAATATCGCCAGATCCGCAGCACCCAGGAAGCGGCGGAGTGCCTGATGACGGTCTGGCCGCTCAATCGCGGCCCGCGCCATCGTGATGCTCTCGACACTTGCCTCAAAGTGCTGGAAGGTTATCGTTCGACGGCCGATGCGCGCCGGGCATTGATCGAAGCGGCCAAGGAATCGGAAGTGCTGGTTCCGGAAGACCGGCTGCCCGACGCCAAATTGCATTGAAGAACGGACCGCATTGAACGAACGGACGAACCGGAGGATTTCATGGCGAAGCTGACTTACAAGATCGTCGAGCATGACGGGGGCTGGGCCTACCAGGTCGGTTCGACATTCTCGGAGACATTCCCCACCCACCAGGACGCGCTGCGCGCCGCCGAGATCGCCTCGGCCGAGCAGCAGGTCGCCGGCACCACGGACGGCATCCAGTATGAGGACGCCGACGGCAAGTGGCACGACGAACTGGCCGACGGCCGCGACCGGCCGCAGACCGAAGTTTCCGACTGATTTCTTCTCGTCGCCAGCAGCCTGACGGGCTCAATCCGGCGCGAATGCTCGCTCGGCGATACGCTTGATGAAAGCGATGACGCGGTCCGGCTCGACGAATTGCGGCATATGGCCGAGGCCGTCGACGGCCTCGAAATCGAGCCCTTCGATCCTGTCCTTCATCGGCTCTCCATGGGTGCGCACATCAATGACGCGGTCGACGGTTCCGAAGAAAATGCCGGCCGGTATGGCGATCTCACCATAACGCCGCTCGAAGCGGCCAAGATCCTCTTCGACCGCCACGAAATCGGTAGAGGTCGCATGGAAATGGCTTGGCCTCAGCCCGAGCCATCCGCCTCCATCGACCATGTAGTCGGCGGGAACAGGTTGCGGCGCGAAGATGAACTCCATTGTCGGCCGCGCATATCTGAGACTTGTCGGTATCGCGACCGTATAGGCCATGATCCAGCGCCACAGGGGCGAACGGATGTAGAGCAGGCCCGCCTTTTCGCGCACGCCGGCTTCCAGATGCGTCAGCGGCGCCAGCAAGGCGATTCCGGAAATCGCGTCGGGATGTTCCACAGCCATGGTCAATGCGACGGCGCCGCCCAGTGAGTGCCCGACAACAAGCGGCCTTTCCAGGCCGAGCGTTTCGATGAAGCGCCTGATGATCTCGGCCTGCTCAGGCAAGCGGCCGCTGGCTCCTCTCGCCCGCACCGAATAGCCCGATCCCGGGCGGTCGATTGCAATCAGCCGGTAGCCCGGGCCAAAGCGTCCAAACAAAGTGTGCCTGAAATGATGGAGCTGGGCGCCAAGTCCGTGCACGAATACGATCGGCCTGCCCTCGCCCTCGTCCACATAGTGGATGCGGTTGCCGTCGATCTCGACGAACCGTCCATTGGCCGGCACCAGCCTTTCGGCCTTGACGGCGATCCAGAGCGTTGCCGCCACGAGACAGGCGACGATGACGAGAGCCAGCACGAACAGGCCGGCGACAAGCCATGGCAGAATCGATACCAGCATTTTTCACCCGGGAGCGGACCGGCGCACACCATCACCCACTGCCGAACGCACGGCAAGGCAGGTGGCGGCTTCCGTCGGCATTGCCGCTCGTTCCATGTCGCGCTATCTCAGGCAATCTTGTTTGACCAAGACGGTCCTGCCTGTCCTGCGCCCTCACCGGAGCCTTCCATGCCTGAAATCGTCACTGCCGCCATGCTCGTCATCGGCGACGAGATTCTCTCCGGCCGCACCAAGGACAGGAACATCGGCCACCTCGCCGACATCATGACGGCCATCGGCATCGACCTGAAGGAAGTGCGCATCGTTCCCGACGAGGAGGACGAGATTGTCGCGGCGGTGAACGCCGTGCGCGCGCGCTACACCTATGTCTTCACCACCGGCGGCATTGGCCCGACGCATGACGACATCACCGCGGATTCGATCTCCAAGGCCTTTGGCGTGCCCTGCGAATACGACGCCAAGGCCTATGCGATGCTGGGCGAGAGCTATGCCGCGCGCGGCATCGAATACACCGAAGCGCGCAAGCGCATGTCGCGCATGCCGCGCGGCGCCGACCATATCGACAACCCGGTCTCCGTCGCGCCCGGCTTTCGCATCGGCAATGTCCATGTCATGGCCGGTGTGCCGGCGATCTTCCAGGCCATGCTCGACAATGTCGTGCCGACGCTGAAGGCCGGCACAAAGATGCTGTCAGCCACTGTCCATTGTCCGTTCGGTGAAGGCCTGATCGGCGGCCCCCTGGGCGACATCCAGAAGGCGCATCCCGACACGATCATCGGTTCCTACCCGAAATATGGCGACGGCAAATTCTGGACGGAATTGGTCGTGCGCGCCCGCAGCCAGGAGGCGCTGGATTCGGCGCGTGCCGATGTCGAAGCGATGGTGGCCGGCTTCACTGCCGCCAATTGACCTTCGGGTTTGCGGCCCATCGCCGAGCCGGAACCAAGCGCCGTACTCTGACGTTTTCTTTCGGGCGCGCCATGCGCCGCCAGATTTGAGGGATTCCCGATGCGCTTCAAGACCATCGTCGCCATATTGCAGAACGAACAGGATGCCGAGCGCGTGCTCGACTGCGCCATTCCGCTTGCCGATCGGTTCGAGAGCCATCTCATCGGCATCCATGCCGAAGCGCTTCCCGTTCCCTACACCTCGGCCACCGGTTTCCCCGACACCGAATTCCTACAGGTTTCCGCCGACATGAACCGCGAGCGCGCCGAAAAACTGCAGGCGCTTTTCCTCGGACAGATCGAAAAATCCGGCCTGTCCTTTGAATGGCGCAGCCTCGAGAGTTTTTCCGGCGACAGCGCGCTGACCGGCATTTCCAGCGTGCGCGCCGCCGACCTGATCATTGCCGCGCAGCGCGAGACCGGCGGCTATCCGAGCGCCGATGTCGACACGCTGGTCTACGATGCCGGCCGTCCGGTGCTGGTGGTGCCGCACGAAGGTCCGCTGATCACAACTTTCAAGCATGTGCTGCTGGCCTGGAACGGCAGCAAGGAGGCCGCCCGCGCCGCCTTCGACGCCCTGCCCTTCATCATCGAGGCCGAGAAGACCGATATTCTGGTCATCGATCCGCCGGATACGCTGGACGACAATCCGGAAGCCGCCGGCGCGGAAATCGCGGCCGCACTCTCCAGGCATGGCGCGACGGTCAGTGTGTCGGTGCAGACATCGGGCGGCGACTCTGTCGATGACGTCATCCAGAACCGGATCGCCGAGACAGGGGCCGACCTTCTGGTGCTCGGCGCCTACAGTCATTCCTGGCTGCGCCAGCTTTTGTTCGGCGGCGTGACGCGCACCGTGTTGCGCACCGTGCCGGTGGCGGCTTTCCTGTCGCGCTAAATCGATCGCCCTTGCCAAGGCCAAGGCTTTCCGGCTAATTCCGCGCGCATTCGGCTCTGAATTAAAAATAGAGCATGATGTCGTCCGAAAACCGCGTCGCACTTTTTCGGCATCATGCTCGCGCGCGGAGTGCACCAGCAATGTCCCTTCCTGAAAAAGCCTTTCCGGTCTCCTGGGACCAGTTCCACCGCGACGCCCGTGCGCTCGCCTGGCGGCTTGCCGGCGCCAACAAGGGTCAGTGGAAGGCGATCGTCTGCATCACCCGCGGTGGACTTGTCCCTGCCGCCATCATCTCGCGCGAACTCGGCATCCGCGTCATCGAGACGGTTTGCGTGGCCTCCTATCACGACTACACCAGCCAGGGGCAATTGCAGGTGCTGAAGGAAATCACGCCGGCGCTGCTCACCGATGACGGCGCCGGCGTGCTGATCATCGACGACCTCACCGACACCGGCAAGACCGCAGGGATCGTGCGCGCCATGATGCCCAAGGCGCATTTCGCCACCGTCTACGCCAAGCCGAAAGGCCGGCCGCTGGTCGACACCTTCGTCACCGAAGTCAGCCAGGACACCTGGATCTACTTTCCCTGGGACATGGGTTTTACCTACCAGAAGCCGATCGCCGACGATCACGCCGGCTGATTCGCAGCCCCCCTTTATCTGCCCAAGGGGCAAGGCCCGCGCAGTTTGCTGTGGAAACTGGCGCGCCAAGACACAATATTCTGTTGAATCGACACCTGTTGGCGGATTTTGACGGGTTGGTGTGACGTTTTTTACTTTTATAACTTACACTCCGCCGTAAGATTCGTATGACGGCAAACGATTCTGAGGGCTGGGGTAGCTTCTCCGATGCTGACGAGACCAACGACGCACAACCACATGGCCGAAAGGGTCCAGCGACTCTTCGGCACCGCGCCGTGCCGTCTGCAGGTTGCCGCGCTACCTTGGCGCACCACCGAAAACGGCATCGAAATCATGCTGATCACCAGCCGCGACACTGGCCGCTGGGTACTGCCGAAAGGCTGGCCCGAAGCCAGGGAGCCGCTCTGCGAGGCTGCTGCGCGTGAGGCCGGCGAGGAAGCCGGATTGCGCGGCAAGATTTCGCATTTCGAGGCTGGCCGCTATTTCTACGCCAAGGCATTGGCGTCCGGCGAGGAAGTGCCTTGCGAAGTGCTGGTATTTCCAATGCAGGTCGAGCGCGTTTCCGACCGCTGGAAGGAAAAGCGCGCGCGCACCCGCAAATGGGTCAACGCGGCCGATGCCGTGCGCATGATCAACGAGCCGGATCTTTGCCAGATCATCACGCATTTTTGCGCCGATCCGCAGAAATTCGTCGCTAGAACCTAGTCGTAACTCACAGCCACCAGAAGCATATTCCCATGCGCCCGCATCGGGTGCTTGCCCATTGATTCCATTCGATGCTTCGCCCGCGGCGCCATCGATCCGACTCTCATCCGACGTCGACAAGATTCCTGCCCTCCCCTGCCACGATTGGCCGCGAGTTGACATGCAGGCATTTACCTGCATATTATATCTACAAGATGAGTGAGACCGATGGACGCCGACAAGGTTTTCAAAGCGCTGGGCGACCCAACCCGCAGAAAGCTGCTCGATCTTCTGTGTGAGAAGAACGGACAGACGCTGGGCCAGCTTTGCGAAAATCTCGACATGGCAAGGCAATCCGCGACGCAGCACATCGATCTTTTGGAAGCGGCCAATCTGATCAGCACGGTCAAGCGAGGCCGCGAGAAGCTGCATTTCATCAACCCCGTGCCGCTGCACGAAGTTTACGAGCGGTGGGTGCGCAAATTCGAACGGCAGCGGCTGAGCCTGCTGCACGACCTGAAGCAAGAACTCGAAGGAGACGACCAATGACCCGAGAAACCACCAGTTTTGTCTACGTGACCTACATCAGATCGACGCCGCAAAAGGTGTTCGAGGCCATAACCAAGCCCGATATCGCCAAGCGCTACTGGGGCCACGAGAACGTCTCCGACTGGAAGCCTGGCTCAAAATGGGAACACATCCGCGCCAATGACAAGCGAACCGTCGAACTCGTCGGCAAGGTGGTCGAAATCTCGCCGCCGACCCGTCTGGTCATGACCTGGGCCAACGCGTCGCAAGCCGACGATCCGACCAAACACAGCCGGGTGACGTTCGCCATCGAGGAATACGACACCATGGTCAAGCTGACCGTCAGCCATGACGAGCTCGAAGCCGGCAGCGGCATGGCTAAGGGCGTCAGCCAGGGCTGGCCGGCCGTGCTGTCCAGCATGAAATCCTTCCTCGAAACCGGCAGCGGCATCGACCTTTTCGCCAAGCCGAAATCGGCCTGACTGCCAGCGGGAGAATCACAATGACCAAGCGCTATACCGGCGGCTGTGCTTGCGGCGCGATCCGTTACGAAACCAGCGACGAGCCCATCTTCCAGAACCACTGCCAATGCAACGATTGCCAGAAGCGCAGCGGCACGGGCCACGGATCCTATCTGACCTTCGGCCAGCGAGCCGATATGGCAATCACCGGCGAGGTGAGCACCTGGCGCATAGCGAGCGCCAGCGGCAACGAAAAGATCCACGCGTTCTGTCCAACCTGCGGAACGCCGGTCTTTCTGATATCCGTCGCCATGCCGGAGCTGATAGCGGTCCACGCGGCCAGCCTTGACGATCCTGGCCAGTTCGATCCGCAGGTGGTCACCTACACCGTCCACAGCTATGCCTGGGACAAGATGGACCCGTCCTTGCAGCCATTCGAGCGAATGCCCGGATAAACACGCAGAGCCCTATCCGGATTCCCTCGGATGGGGCTCTGCATTCAGCTCAGACAACCAGACCCTTGGTCAGTTCCAGCGCCTGGCGTTCAAACAGGCGGCGGTAGATCCCGCCCTTCAGCCTGATCAGCTCGTCATGCGAACCTTCCTCGACAATCTTGCCGCGATCGAACACCAGGAGCCTGTCCAGCGCCCGCACCGTCGACAGCCGGTGGGCGATAACCAGCGTCGTGCGGCCGACCATCAGCCGCTCCATCGCCTGCTGGATCAGCACCTCCGATTCCGAATCGAGGCTCGATGTCGCCTCGTCCAGGATCAGGATGCGGGCATCCGCCAGGAACGCACGCGCGATCGCCACGCGCTGACGCTCGCCGCCCGACAGCTTCACGCCACGCTCACCGACCAGCGTGCCGTACCCCTTCGGCAGGCTGGCGATGAAGTCATGCGCGCTGGCGAGCTTCGCGGCATGCTCGATCTCGGCCTGCGTAGCATCAGGCCGGGCATAAGCGATGTTTTCCGCCAGCGAGCGGTGGAACAGGATCGGCTCCTGCTGGACGATGGCGATCTGCGCACGCAGCGACGCCTGCGCCACGTCAGAGATGTCCTGGCCGTCGATCAGGATCCTGCCGCCGCTGACATCATAGAGACGCTGGATCAGCTTGACGAAGGTCGTCTTGCCCGAGCCGGAATGACCGACCAGTCCGACGCGTTCGCCTGCCGCTATCTCCACCGAAAAGTCGCGGTAGAGCGGCAGGCGATGGCTGCCATAGTGGAAGGTGACGTTGTCGAAGCCGACAGCGCCCTGCGTGATCCGGATCGGCTGAGCGCCGGGCCGGTCCTCGATGCCGAGCGGTATGGACTGGAAGTCGACAAGCTCCTCCATATCGTTGACCGAGCGCTGCAGGTTTCGGATATGCGTGCCGACGTCCCTGAGATAGCCCTGCAGCACGAAGAACGACGTCAGCACGAAGGCGACATCCCCCGCACTCGCCTGCCCCCACGCCCACAGCATCAGCGACAGCCCGATCACCGCCGTCCGCAGCACCAACAGCATCGCGCCTTGCGTCGTGCCGTTGATGGTGCCGCGCACCCAGGTGCGGGTCGTGCGCGACCGCCATTTGTCGACGACCTTGGCGAGGCGCTTTTCCTCGCGCGTCTCGGCGCCAAAACCCTTGACCACGGCGTTGCAGCTCACCGCATCGGCAAGCGAACCGCCAAGCCGTGTATCCCAGCCATTGGCGAGCCGCGCCGCGGGCGCGACATAGCCGAGCGACAGCGTCGCCGTCACCAGGATGAACAACACCGAGCCGACTGCTACGACCAGTCCCATCGCCGGCCAGAACCAGCCGAGCAGCAGCGTCGAGCCGACCAGCATGGCGACCGATGGCAGCAGCGCGATCAGGATCGTGTCGTTGAGCAGGTCGAGGGCCCACATGCCGCGCGTGACCTTGCGCACCGTCGATCCGGCAAAGCTGTTGGCGTGCCAGTCGGTCGAGAAGCGCTGGACGCGATGGAACGCATCAGCGGCGATGTCGGCCATCATCTTGAGCGTCAGGTCGACGAGGCCCATGAAAGCGAGGTTGCGCACCACCAGGCCAGCCAGCGCCAGGCCAATGAGCGCAAAGAAAGCCGCTACCGCCGCATTCCAGGCGATGTCGTCGGCCGCGGCACCACTGGCGACGGCATCGACCAGCCGCCCCGAATAGAGCGGCGTCAGGACGTCGGCTATGGTCGCCAGCAGGAAGCCGCCCATGACCAGCGAAAGCCGCCACGGCTGGCGCCGCCAATGGCTGAACGTAAATCCAAGAACGCTGCGAAACGCGCTTGCGCGCAGATCGATTCGAAAACGAGCCATGATGTCATCCGGGCGCAAAAATGCCCGGTCCCGGTAAGGTCGAAAATTGAAAAACCGCGCTGGGCAATTCGCCCGGGCTGCGGAGGTTCGGCATAGGTGGCGGCGCGCCCTGGATATCGGGCGGCGACCGGCATCGGCAGAAGCCTGTACTCGACCCGGCATCGGCGCGAAGGGCAAACCTTCGCCGGACGCCGGTAGAGACCTAGGCTTCGCGGCCTCGCATTACCATGTTGACTACTGCCATTCGGACCTCCCGCAACACAATTGCGGAGCGGTCCTTATAGAGACGCTCCACCGGATCGCCAAGACTGGGCGCGCAGCAAAGCGAAACTGGTCCAACCAGTGAGGTTATTTTGCAACAACGGGCGAACTGCGCTTTAGCCGCGATCCCTGAAACGGTTGGTGATGGGATAGCGGCGGTCGCGGCCAAAATTCTTCCGGGTGATCTTCACACCGGGCGCCGCCTGCCGGCGTTTGTATTCAGCAATGTAGAGCAAATGTTCGACGCGCGTTACCGTCGCCCGGTCGTGGCCGCGTGCGACGATGTCGTCGACGCCCATCTCGTTCTCGACCAGGCATTCCAGAATGTCGTCCAGCACCGGATAGGGCGGCAGCGAATCCTGGTCGGTCTGGTTCTCGCGCAGTTCCGCCGACGGCGCCTTGTCGATGATGTTCTTCGGGATCACCTCGCCGGACGGGCCGAGCGCGCCTGGCGGCACATGGCTGTTGCGCCAGCGCGACAGCGCATAGACCTGCATCTTGTAGAGATCCTTGATCGGGTTGAAGCCGCCATTCATATCGCCATAAAGCGTGGCGTAACCGACCGACATTTCGCTCTTGTTGCCGGTGGTGACGACCATCGAGCCGAACTTGTTGGAGATCGCCATCAGGATTGTGCCGCGCGCGCGGCTCTGCAAATTCTCCTCGGTGATCCCTTCCTTGGTGCCTTCGAACAGCTGCGTCAGCGCATGCAGAAACCCTTCGACAGGCTCGAAGATCGGCACGATGTCATAGCGGCAGCCAAGCGCGCGGGCGCAGTCCTCGGCATCCTTCAGCGAATCTTTCGAGGTGTAGCGATATGGCATCATCACCGCGCGCAGCCGCTCCTCGCCGAGCGCGTCGACGGCCAAGGCGGCACAGATCGCCGAATCGATGCCGCCGGAGAGACCCAGCACGACGTTCTTGAAGCCGTTCTTGTTGACGTAGTCGCGCAATCCCAGCATGCAGGCGCGGTAATCAGCCTCCTCGCGCTCGGGGATTTTCGACATCGGCCCTTCGGAGCAGACCCAGCCGGCATCTGTTCGCTTCCAGGTGGTGACGTCGACCGTCTCCTCGAACTGGCTCATCTGGAAAGCGAGCGTCTTGTCGGCGCCGATGGCAAAGGACGCGCCGTCGAAGATCAACTCGTCCTGACCGCCGATCTGATTGGCATAGATCATCGGCAAACCGGTTTCGATGACCTGCCGGATAACGACCTGATGGCGGACGTCCATCTTGGCGCGATAGTAGGGCGAGCCGTTCGGCACCAGGAGGATTTCGGCGCCGCTTTCGGCCAGGGTTTCACAAATACCGACGTCGCCCCAGATGTCCTCGCAGATCGGAATTCCGATGCGCACACCGCGGAAGTTGACAGGTCCCTGAGCCTCGGGTCCGGCCTGGAAGACGCGCTTCTCATCGAACTCGCCATAGTTCGGCAGATCGAGCTTGTAGCGCTCGGCCAGGATTTTGCCGCCGTCGGCGAAGATGATGGAATTGTGGGTGCCGCTCTTGCGCTTCAGCGGCGTGCCGATGATGACACCCGGCCCGCCATCGGCAGTATCCCCGGCGAAGTCCTGCGCCGCCTTTTCGCAAACTTTCAGGAAGGCCGGCTTCAGTACCAGATCCTCGGGCGGATAGCCGGCCAGGAAAAGCTCGGTGTAGAGCACGATGTCGGCGCCCTGGCGGGCGGCATCCGCCCTTGCCTCACGCGCCTTGGCAAGATTGCCGGCGACATCGCCGACCGTCGGGTTGAGCTGGGCAATGGCGATGCGCAGAATATCGGGAGCGGTCTTCTTGGTCATGCCTGCGGTTTAGCGCGGCAGAATTGCCCGGGCAATGGCGTTCGTTTGGACCAATTCGGTGATCAGTCGTCGCCCATATACTCGCGCAGTGATTGCGGCGAATGGTTCTCGCCGATCGACATGGCCAGGATACGCGAAATGTGTCGGCGCGGCAGGCCGGTCTCCTCGGCCCATTTGTTGATCTGCGCCTGGATCTTGTCGAGATCCCTCTTCGACGTCGGGCTTTCGGCGATGTCGAGGCCGGCATCGCGCAGGGCAGCCGCCATATCGGCCGAGATGACGAAGGCGTCCCATTCCAGCCAGCGCAGGAAATACTGGCCGGTGTTGCCGCCGAGCCGGCTGCCGTGCTTGCCGAGATACGCCATCAGCCCGACCTGGTCGTCGGCCGGCCACTCAGCCAGGAATTTGCCGAAGCTGCCATGCTCCTTCGACACGCGCTCGACAAAGGCGGCGTTGTCGCGCACCGACTTGATCTTCTGCGGATTGCGCACGATGCGCTTGTCGGCCGTCAGATCGTGCCAGAAATCGTCGGGCTGGAACAACAGCCGCTTCGGCTCGAAGTGAAGGAAGGCTTCCTCGAAATCAGGCCATTTCTGCTCGATGACGCGCCAGACGAAGCCGGCGGCAAACACGCGCTCGGCCATCGTCGACAGGATGCGGTCGTCGGTAATTCTGGCCACGGCGGCGTTGTCGGGCAAAGGACCGAGCAGCGACGTCAGCACCGCATCGCCGCCTTTGCGCTTTGCGGCACGGGCATGAATCCTCTGGAAGTCGGCCATTGGCACCCTGATTCACAGTCGGTGGACGCGCAATCTACCACTTCCCGTTCGCGCCGGTAGTCTCTAGGTCTAGTCCAGACGCTGACCATGGAGGCGACCATGCACAAGACCGTGCCAGAACTGGCCAACCGCTGGCTGAGGCGAACACCTGAGACCCTCAGCGAGCTCGAGCGGCGAGTGTTGCAGAGCACCGTCGACCGAAAGCCGATCTCTCAGGATATCAACGACAGTCTCGCCGGTCTTCAGGGGGCTGGCGACCGTATCGCCGATGCTATCGCCCGCGTCGGCGGCTCGTGGACGTTTATCCTGTCCTTCATCGCTTTTCTGGTCCTGTGGATCGGCGCCAATTGGTGGCTGCTGGGACGAGACTCGTTCGATCCCTACCCCTTCATCTTCCTCAATCTTGTGCTGTCGATGATCGCCGCCTTGCAAGCGCCGGTGATCATGATGTCGCAGAACCGCCAGGCCGCGCGCGACCGCATCGATGCCGCGCACGACTATGAGGTCAACCTCAAGGCCGAGATCGAGATCATGGCGTTGCATGAGAAGCTGGACGAGCTGCGCCACAGCCAGATCATCGGCGTGCGCGAGGACATAGCCCGCCTGACTGAACACGTGAGCCGCATTGACGAAAGACTGTCGGGCCGGCAAACGTCTCAATGATCGGGATCGTCCACCACCTCATCGAGCAATATGGGCTGATCGCGGTTTTCCTGGGCTGTGTCGCCGAAGGCGAAAGTGCCGCGATCCTCGGAGGCTTCTTCGCCCACCAGCATGTCTTCGTCCCTTGGAAGGCTTTCCTCGCGGCCGCCATTGGCGCCTTCGTCGGCGACACGTTTTTCTTCGTCCTCGGCCGCAGCTTTGCCGACCATCCCAAGGTTCTGAAACTGAA
Organism: Mesorhizobium sp. 128a; assembly: GCF_053848025.1. Taxonomy (NCBI): domain Bacteria; kingdom Pseudomonadati; phylum Pseudomonadota; class Alphaproteobacteria; order Hyphomicrobiales; family Phyllobacteriaceae; genus Mesorhizobium; species Mesorhizobium sp. 128a. The sequence goes on from NZ_JBSPKY010000012.1 coordinate 164,237, forward strand.
GGCGAGGCCCGGCTTCAACCACGCCTACCGCCTTGTCTCGTCCCACCCCAACATCTTCGTGCTGTCCAACCGCTACATCTATGGCCTGCGCCTGGTCGGCGGCATCGCGGCGGGCTTTGCCAGCATTTCGGTGCCGCGCTTCGTCATCCTCAACGCCATATCGTCGCTGGTCTGGGCAGCCTTGTTCTGCGGTATCGGCTATGTTTTCGGCCTCGGCGCCGAGCAGATGATCGGCAAGGCACTGCTCCATCATGAACGGCTGCTGATCGCGCTTGCCATTGGGCTGGCCGTCGCGCTTCTTGCCTGGCTCATTGCCCGCACCGTCGCCGGCAAGGAACGCGCCAAGGACGCCCGCGACAGCGAAGCCGCGTCGTAAGGGTCAGTCGTCGTCCTCGACCAGAGCGCGGTCGCCGCGGTCGAGGATCAGCGGGATGATGAGATCCTCCTCGTCGGCAAGATGCCGCTTCAGCATGGCGATCAACCGGCTGTTCTCGTCGGCATAGGCATCGGCGGCGAAGCGCCGTCTGTCCTCGCTCTCCTCAAGCGTGCGGATGACGGCATTCGCCGCTTCGGCGTTGCGCTCCAGCCCCTCATGAATGATGTGGTGATCGGCATCGAGAATCTCGAAGCCGCGCTTCAGGCGCGGCTCGGCCTTGGCGAAAGCCGGGAAATATTGGTAGTCCTCGACATTGTGGTGGCCGTCGAGATTTCCGAGGAAATGGTTGAGCCGCGGCGCGAACCAGCGCGCGAAATCCGGCGCCGTCAGCCGACCTTCGCGATAGTCGGCAATGCCGTTGGTCAGCATGCCGCCGAGCTCGCGGAACATGTCGTGCCGCTGCAGCCACATATTGGCGAGGCCATGGATGTTGGCGTGACCCTGCCAGTTTTCGCGCGGATATTTTTGCACCAGCCAGCGCAGATCGTCCGGAAGGCCGGGACGTTCAAGCAACAGGGAATTCGCGGGCGCGGTCATGTCGGTCTCCTTTAGTAACCGACAGATAGGAACGCAGCCGCTAGATCGGTAGCCCCGTGATGCGCTCGATGATGGCGATGCCCCAGACGCCGGCGACGATCAGCACCGAAATCAGCACCGCCAGCGAACCGCAATCCTTGGCCAGCTGGATGTCGACGTTGAACTCGCGGCTGAAGGCGTCGCAGGCAGCCTCGATGCCGGTGTTCAGCACTTCGACCATGATCAGAAGCAGCACGGCGCCGATCAAGAGCGCGTAGCCGCGCCACGACACCGAGACGAACCAGCCGAGCGGCAGCGCCAGCGCCAGCAGCATCAGTTCCTGCTGGAACGCCTTTTCGCTGGCGGCGAGCTTGCGGAAAGCCCGCACCGAATTGAAGAAAGCATCGATCAGCCGCTGCATGGCCCGCATCCCCTTCGAATCACCGGCAGGGGATAACGCAATGGCTGGATCAAGGGAATAAGGCAGCAGCGGCAAAAATCACTCGTCCGCAACCTTGATCGCCGGCGTCGACTTCTCGAACTGCGGCAACCCATCGTCGATCGTGTAGTAGTCGCCCTTGTCGCCGACGAAGATGTGGCATTCGCCCTCGAGCCTGGTTGGCGCATCGAACGACCCGGCGAGAACCGAGACATAGGCATCCTGGCCAGGCTTCCAGAACAGCACCGAGCCGCAGATCCTGCAAAAGCCGCGTTTGGCAAAGGAAGACGCTTCGTACCAGCTGATGTTGTCGGTGCCGGTTATGGTGATGTCGCCGTCCGCGACATTGGTCGCGGCATAGTAATGCCCGCTCTGCTTGCGGCACTGCGAGCAGTGGCAATAGATCACGCCGCGCAACGGCCCTTGCGTCTGGAAACGCACTGCTCCGCACAGGCAAGATCCGCTGTGGTTGTTGCTCATCCCTGCCCTCCACCGGCCATCGTTCACGGCTTCGCCGCCACGGAGAGGATTTCAGTTTTGCGAGAGCCAGGCACGAGCAAATGCGACACGGCATGGACGTGTTCGGACTTCCTCCTCAGGATCATCGCAGGGCGTTGCTGCAGCCTGAGGTAGAATAGTCGCGTTACCTGGCGGCACGTTAAGGAAACTTTAGCGCCGGCGCATCTATGGTCGGTGCAAGGCGAAGGTCGCGATTGGGGACGCGTCCTTCGTAAGATGATCCGAAATACGGCTGGTTCTCCCCCGGTCGGCGACATCTCGCACGCGCAAGTCTGCGATGGTTCCCAGGGGTAGAGTGAGCAGAACATGCAGCCGGCAGCCGCCCAGACCGACCGAAACAGCGACATTGCAACAGCTGTTGTGACGACCATGCGCCAGCTCGGCGTGCTTGGCCTGCCGCGCAACTACGAGATCTTCTACGAAGCGCTGAAAGGCACCGATCGCGAACTCAGCCTTGCCGTCGTCGCGCTCGGCAACCGGCCGACGCAGGACGATCTCGACCGCATCGGTCGCGCCTTCTTTGCCCAGCATCATGGTCCCGGCATCGTCGAGCAGGCGCGCGACGTGTTGGCCAGGGAACTCGAGGATATCGCCTTGCTGCTGCGAAGCGAACGCAGCCATATCGAGAAATACGGCAAGATCCTCGACGAAACGTCGAGCGGCCTCGCCAACCGCAGCCTGCTTTCACAGGATTTGCTGCAGAAGGTTGCCAATGCAATGGCGGTGGCCACCAATTCGACCCTCGACCATGGCAGGCAGGTCGCCAGCACGCTCAGCGACAAGACGGCGGAGCTGGAGAGCGTCAAGTCGAAGCTTGAGGAGTACAAGCGGCTCGCCGACACCGATCCCTTGACGCATATCTGGAACCGCCGCGCCTTCGACAAGGAAATCAGAAGGATTTACACCTCCAACAAGGGCATCCTGTTCAACGCGCTGATCCTTGCCGACATCGACCGTTTCAAGGACATTAACGACCGTTACGGCCACCCGGTCGGTGACAAGATCATCCAGATCGTCGCCGAAATCTTCCAGACCAGTATCCGCGAAGACATGTTCGTTGCCCGCACCGGCGGCGAGGAATTCGCGTTGATCATCGAGGGCGCCAGCGAGGATACCACCTACGAGATCGCCGAACGCATCCGCGTGCTGGTCGAACAGACGCCGTTCACCAGCAGCCAGACCGGAACCAATTACGGCACAGTGACCGTTTCCATGGGGATCTGCATGGCTTCCGAAGCGGAAAGCCCGGAGGATCTCTACACCAAGGCCGACCGGGCGCTCTATCGCTCCAAGGTCGGCGGGCGCAACCGCGTCACCCGGCATTCGACAATGGCCGGCCGTACCGGCAAGAACTGGCTGCTCTACAAGAAAGACTGACGCTTCGGCGTACAGCCAGTTCGCGGGCATAGGCAAATTTATCCGATACCACCTCTTTCCATATGAATTTTCATGGACTATATTTTCCATGGAAAGAGTGAGGCCATGCCTGCTACACAACGCAATGCTGCCGCCAAGACGGCCGAAAACGCGGTCCTGACCAAGGCCACGCTGCGCGCCGCCGAGCTCCTGGATATAACCGCCAGGATGCTGGCGTCGATCATCGGCGTCTCGGAAGCCACGGTTTCGCGCATGCGCAGGCAGGAATTCCTGCTGGAGCGCGGCACCAAGCCGTTCGAACTCGCGGTGTTGTTCGTGCGGTTGTTCCGTTCGCTCGACGCCATTGTCGGCGGTGACGAGGCGATCGCCAAGGCATGGCTGAAGAACCCCAACACGGCGTTCGACGGCAGCCCGCTTGAAAAGATCCTCACCATCACCGGGCTTGTCGATGTCATTGCCTATCTGGACTCCCGACGCGCTCTCGTCTGAAGCCGCACGGCTCGACGGCAAATATTGGCGCATGGTCGAGGCGCAGCACCGGGTCTCGACGCTGAAAGTCGTCGACACGCTGGACGAACAGGCGTTGCTCGAGGATTTGATCGAGGAGACCAAGCCGCAGATCCCCATGGAATGCCGGCATCTCCACTACCTCCTGGCGACGCCCTTCCGTTACGGCTCGATCTATCCCTACGGCTCGCGCTTCCGCCGCGCCGGCCGCACCCTCGGTGTCTATTATGCCGCGGAGACGATCATGACGGCGGTCGCCGAAATGGCCTTCTACCGTCTGCTGTTCTTTGCCGATTCGCCCGACACGCCGTGGCCGCACGACGCCGCCGAATACACTGCCTTCGCTGCCGCGATCCGCACCGACAAGGCCGTCGACCTGACGCGGCCGCCGCTCGACAGCGATGAGGCTGAGTGGACGCATCCGACCGAGTATGCCGCCTGCCAAGGGATTGCCGATGTCGCGCGCGAGGCCGGGCTGGAAGCGATCCGCTACCGCTCGGCGCGCGATCCGAAGGGCACCAATGTAGCGCTGCTGACATGCCGCGGCTTTGCCAGGGCCAAGCCGCTGGAGCCGCATACATGGCGCATCCGGCTCGGCTCATTCGGCGTGCAGGCGATCTGCGAATTTCCGGAAAGGCGCATTGAGTTTTCCAGAACCGCCTTTGCCAATGATCCCCGGCTCAACGGATTGCGCTGGGAACGCGCCCGCTGACCTCCAAAGGAAAAGGCACCGGAATTGCGGTGCCTTTTCCTTTCACTCTGCAAAACAGACGCTTAGCCGTTGGCTGCCTGCTTGTGCTGCACCGGATGGCTCTTCTTCAAGAGATCCGACACCAGGAAGGCCAGCTCGATCGCCTGGTCGGCATTGAGGCGCGGGTCGCAATGGGTGTGATAGCGGTCCTGCAGTTCCTCGGCGGTGATGGCACGTGCGCCGCCCGTGCATTCGGTGACATTCTTTCCGGTCATCTCGACATGGATGCCGCCGGGATGCGTGCCTTCGGCGCGGTGCACCTCGAAGAAGGTCTGCACTTCCTTGAGGATGCGGTCGAACGGCCGCGTCTTGTAGCCGGCGGCCTCGATGGTGTTGCCGTGCATCGGGTCGGACGACCAGACAACGCTGCGGCCTTCCTTCTGCACCGCGCGCACCAGCTTCGGCAGATGGTCCGCCACCTTGTCGGAACCGAAGCGTGCGATCAGCGTCAGCCGGCCCGGTTCGTTCTCCGGGTTGAGCAGGTCGATCAGTTCCAGAAGGCCGTCCGGCGTCAGCGAAGGACCGCATTTCAGGCCGAGTGGGTTCTTGATGCCGCGGCAATATTCGACATGAGCGTGATCAGGCTGGCGGGTGCGGTCGCCGATCCAGATCATATGGCCCGAGGTGGCGTACCAGTCGCCAGAGGTCGAATCGACGCGGGTCAGCGCCTCTTCATAGCCGAGCAGCAGCGCCTCGTGGCTGGTGTAGAAATCGGTCTCGCGCAGCGCGTAGTTGGTCTCCGAGGTGATGCCGACAGCCTTCATGAAGTCCATCGTCTCGGTGATGCGGTTGGCGAGCATGCCATATTTCTCGCCCTGCGGGCTGTCGGAGACGAAGCCGAGCATCCAGCGATGGACATTCTCCAGGCTGGCATAGCCGCCCTGGGCGAAGGCGCGCAACAGGTTGAGCGTCGCCGCAGACTGGCGGTAGGCCATCTCCTGGCGGGCCGGATCTGGAATACGCGACTTTTCGTCGAACTCGATGCCGTTAATGATGTCGCCGCGATAGCTCGGTAGCGTCACGCCACTCTTGGTCTCATTGTCGGACGAGCGCGGCTTGGCGAACTGGCCGGCGACGCGGCCGACCTTGATCACCGGCTGCGCACCTGCAAAGGTCAGCACCACCGACATTTGCAGGAAGACGCGGAAGAAGTCGCGGATGTTGTCAGCGCCATGCTCGGCGAAACTCTCGGCGCAATCGCCGCCCTGGAGAAGGAATGCATCACCGGCCGCGACGCTCGCCAGCTGCTTCTTCAGCTTGCGCGCCTCACCTGCAAAAACCAGCGGCGGAAAGGTAGCGAGCTGGGCTTCCGTGTTCTTCAGCGCAGCAAGGTCCGGATAGGCAGGAACCTGCTTGATCGGCTTTGCTCTCCAAGAATTCGGCGACCATTTCGTCATCGCAACACCCAAACGCTCTTTCCAGCGGGGCCTTTGCCCGCCATGTCCCGCCCCATATGGGGATCGCGGCTCCATACACGAAGCCGATTTCCTATTCTAGACCGGAATTTAGGCGCTGGCGAATGATGGCGGGCGGCTTAAGCCGCCTTCTCCACCAGCTTTGCCAGCTGCGTCATGACGACAGCCGAACCCGCCAGGCGCTTCTCCGCCGTTGGCCAGTCGCGGATGAAGACCACGCTGTGGTCGGCCCGGATCTTGGCCAGCGAACCCTGCTCGCCGATGTACTTGACCAGCCCGACCGGGTTGGAGAACTCGCGCTTGCGGAAATGGATGACGACCCCCTTTGGCCCGGCATCGAGCTTTTCGACATTGGCCTTGCGGCAGAGAGCCTTGATGAAGACGATTTTGAGCAGATGCTTCACCTCCTCCGGCAGCGGCCCGAAACGGTCGATCAGCTCGGCGCCGAATGCATCGATCTCCTCGGTGTTTTCGAGATCGCCAAGGCGGCGATAAAGCGCCAGCCTGAGCTGCAGGTCCGGCACATAGCTTTCCGGGATCATGACCGCCGTTCCAACAGCGATCTGCGGCGACCAGCCGCCATCCTGGACCTCGCCGGAATCCTTCACCTCGGCGACCGCCTCTTCCAGCATCTGCTGGTAGAGTTCGAAGCCGACCTCCTTGATGTGGCCGGACTGCTCTTCGCCGAGCAGATTGCCGGCGCCCCTGATGTCGAGGTCGTGGCTGGCGAGCTGGAAGCCGGCGCCGAGCGTGTCCAGCGACTGCAGCACCTTCAACCGGCGCTCGGCCGTGTCGGTGAGCTTGCGGTTGGCCGGCAGTGTGAACAGCGCGTAGGCGCGCACCTTGGAGCGGCCGACGCGGCCACGCAGCTGGTAGAGCTGCGACAGGCCGAACATATCGGCGCGATGGATGATCAGCGTGTTGGCCGTCGGAATATCCAGCCCGGATTCCACGATGGTGGTCGACAACAGCACATCGTACTGGCCGTCATAGAAGGCGTTCATGATGTCGTCGAGTTCGCCGGGCGGCATCTGGCCATGGGCCACCGCCACCTTCAGCTCCGGCACGGATTCGCGCAGGAAATCATGGATTTCGGCTAGATCGCTGATGCGCGGCACGACATAGAAGGAATGGCCACCGCGATAGCGCTCCCTGAGCAGCGTCTCGCGGATGACCAGCGGATCGAACGGCGAGATGAAGGTACGCACCGCCATGCGGTCGACCGGCGGCGTGGCGATCAACGACAGCTCGCGCACGCCGGTCAAGGCGAGCTGCAAGGTGCGCGGGATCGGCGTTGCAGACAGCGTCAGCACGTGAACGTCGGTCTTCAAATCCTTCAGCCGCTCCTTGTGCTTGACGCCAAAGTGCTGCTCCTCGTCGATGATCAAGAGGCCGAGATTCTTGAACGAGATCGCGGACCCCAGCAGCGCGTGGGTGCCGATGACGACGTCGACCTGGCCCTCGGCGATGCCTTTTTTGGTTTCCGCCAGTTCCTTGGCGCCGACCAGCCGCGAAGCCTGGGCGACGCGGATCGGCAGGCCGGAGAAGCGTTGCGAAAAGGTCTTGAAATGCTGGCGCGACAACAGCGTCGTCGGCACCACCACGGCCACCTGGAACCCTTCCATGGCCGCGATGAAGGCGGCGCGCAGCGCCACTTCCGTCTTGCCGAAGCCGACATCGCCGCAAATCAGCCGGTCCATCGGCTTGCCGGCGCCGAGATCGTCCATGACGGAATCGATCGCGCCCTGCTGGTCGTCGGTCTCCTCATAGGGGAAGCGCGCCGAGAATTCGCCGTACAGTCCTTCCGCCGGCACCATCGTGGGAGCCGAGCGCATCTGCCGCTCGGCGGCGATGCGGATCAGTTGCCCGGCCATGTCGAGCAGGCGCTTCTTCAGCCGCGCCTTGCGCGACTGCCAGGCGCCGCCGCCGAGCTTGTCGAGTGAGGCTTCGGCCGAATCCGAACCATAGCGCGACAGAAGCTCGATGTTTTCCACCGGCAGGAACAGCCGGTCATCGCCGGCATAATGGATTTCCAGGCAGTCATGCGGCGCGCCGACCGCCTCGATGGTGCGCAGGCCGATGAAGCGGCCAATGCCGTGATCGGCATGGACGACGATATCGCCCGACGACAGCGACGAAGCCTCGGCGATGAACTCGGAGGCGCGCTTCTTGCGCTTGGAGCGCCGGATCAGCCGGTCGCCCAGAATGTCCTGCTCAGCGACGACGACCAGCTGTTCCGTCTCGAAGCCGGATTCCAATGGCAGTACCGCAAGGGCTGCCTGCCCCGGTTCCAGCTTTTCCACTTCACTGAGCGTCGCCACAGGCACGAGATTGCCGAGATGATGTTCGGCGAGGATCTGGCCGAGCCGGTCGAGCGAGCCTTCGGTCCAGCCGGCGACAATGACGCGGCGCCGTGCAGCGCGCTCGTCTGCGATGTGCTTCACGACGACATCGAAGACATTGGCGTTGGGGTCGGCGCGCTCCTCGGCAAAGCTGCGGCCATGGCGCGAACCGCCGTGGAAGACTTTCTTGGCGCCGACATCGGGCGCGTCGAACACAGTGAAATCGATGTCTTCGCGCGACCCGAGCGACGCTTTGAGGTTTTCCGGCGAAAGGTAGAGCAGGTCCGGCGCCACCGGCTTGTAGGGGACGGCGTCCTTCAAGGCGGCGTCGGCTTGCTTGCGGCGCGCTTCGTAGTGGTCGAGGATCAGCGTATGGCGCTCGGCCAGCGCCTCATGCGCCAGATGATCGAAGATGACAGGGGCATCAGGCAGATAGTCGAACACCGTCTCCAGCCGCTCGTAGAACAGAGGCAGCCAGTGTTCCATGCCGGCGAAGCGCCGACCCTCGCTCACCGCCGCATAAAGCCCGTCGTCGCGCTGCGGCGCGCCAAAGGCCTCGATATAGGAGCGGCGGAAGCGGCTGATGGTTTCCGGCGTCAGCGCCACTTCGCTCATCGCCTGCAGCGCCATCGACTTGCGCTGACCGGTGGTGCGCTGCGTGGCGGCGTCGAAGACGCGGATCGATTCCAGCGTATCGCCGAAGAAATCGAGCCTGAGCGCTTCGGTCCAGCCGGGCGCGTAGAGGTCGAGAATGCCGCCACGCACCGCGAATTCGCCGACGCCGCGCACGGTCGGCACCCGTTCGAAGCCGGAAATCTCCAGCCGCGACACCAGCGCATTCATGTCGATCTGGTTGCCGGGTCTGGCGTGAAAAGTCTGCGCTTCGACCAGATCGGCCGGCGGGATGCGCTGCAGCAAGGCATTGGCGGTGGTCAGGATGACGGCGCGATGCGGCTTCTTCGCCAGCGCGATCATCGCCGTCAGCGCATCGAGCCGCTTGGCGGCGGCGTCCGAACCGGGCGAGACGCGGTCGTAGGGCAGGCAGTCCCAGGCCGGCAGTTCCAGCACCGGCAGGCCGGGCGAAGCAAAGGTCAGCGCCTCCGTGATCGCCGGCAGGCGCTGGCCGTCGCGCGCGACGAACAGCACAGGCTTGTCCGGCGCGATCTCGTGGATCGCCTGCACCAGCGCAAAGGCTTCGTACCCGTCGGCGACGCCGTCGACGATGAACTGGCCGGCGCGGCCCTTCGGCAGGCCGATTGTGGGGATCAGGGTCATGGATTCAACGTTTCAGAAAGTCATGGTCCGGCGCGATGCCAGGATCTTTTGCAGGACGGCACAGTCGACATCCCCGGGAACCGGGCGTTCGCCGGTGACCATGGGCAGGAATTCGGTGTCGGGAATGTCGAGGAGCCTTTCATATTGGTCGATTTCGTCGCCGGTCAAGGCGCCGATCTCGTTGTCGGCAAAGGTGCCGAGGATCAGGTCCATCTCGCGCATGCCGCGATGCCAGGATCGGAACAACAGCTTGCGGCGGCGGGTATCCAGCCCCTCGCTTGATCGTTTCGTCCCGGTCATCGTGCCGCATCCTTACGTGGTGCGGCGCATATAGCGTGGATAGAGGGCGGTGTCAGCCTTGCAAGGCAAAGTGAGACACCCGACAATCAATCTGAAATGATTGCATTCTTTCACACCCCCCTCTGGCCTGCCGGCCATCTCCCCCGCAAGGGGGGAGATCGGATGTCATCTCGGCTTTCGATAACCTGCAAGGTCGAGAGAGTGGGCCGGCGCAAGAGCTGCCAATCTCCCCCCTTGCGGGGGAGATGTCCGGCAGGACAGAGGGGGGTGGGAGGGAACTCAGCTTTTCTCACTCCAACTACGGCGCAGCCCTGATGCGCCCTTCCCTCCTCGATCCCCTATTCGTCCCGATCACCTCGCTTGCCGGCGTTGGGCCGAAGGTCGGCGGGCTGATCGAGAAGGTGGTCGCGGCCGATCTCGGCGAACGGCCGGCACGCGCCGGCGACCTTCTTTTCGTGCTGCCTCACACCGTGATCGACCGCCGCAATCGCCCCGGCATCGCGCTCGCGCCTGCCGGCGCCATCGTCACGCTCGACGTGCGCATCGACCGCCACCAGCCACCGCCACGCGGCAACCGGTCGGTGCCCTACCGCGTCTATGCCCATGACGACACTGGCGAGATCGGGCTGACCTTTTTTCACGCCCATGCCGCCTATCTCGAAAAGGCGATGCCGGTGGGCGAACATGTCGTCGTCTCCGGCCGTATGGAGTGGTTTAATGGCCGCCCGACCATGGTCCATCCCGACCATATCGCGCTGGTCAGCGAGGCGGAAACCCTACCGCTGGTCGAGCCGGTCTATCCGCTGACCGCTGGCCTGTCGGGCAAGGTGCTGCGCCGCGCCATCGGCCAGGCGCTCGGCCGGCTGCCGGAATTGCCGGAATGGCAGGACGGCGCCTTCATGCGCAAGCAGACCTTTCCCGCCTTCGCCGATGCACTCGCCCGCATACATTATCCCGCGGACCCGATCGATGTCGCCATCGAGGCCTCGGCATGGCGGCGGCTTGCCTATGACGAGTTTCTCGCCGGCCAGGTCTCGCTGGCGCTGGTGCGGACAAAAGTGCGCCGCCTGTCGGGCCGGCCGCTGATCGGCGACGGCCGCATTGTCGAGAAACTGCGCGCGGCCCTGCCCTATTCATTGACAGGCAGCCAGGAATTCGCGCTCGCCGAAATCAACGCCGATCTCGCCGATCCGGAACGCATGCTGCGCCTGCTGCAGGGCGATGTCGGCTCCGGCAAGACGGTGGTGGCGCTGCTTGCCATGGCGCGCGCCGTCGAGGCCGGCGGCCAGGCGGCGTTGATGGCGCCGACCGAAATCCTGGCGCGCCAGCATCTGGCAACGATCACGCCTTTGGCCGAAAAAGCCGGCCTGCGCGTCGCGATTCTGACCGGCCGTGAGAAGGGCCGCGAGCGCGCTGAGACGCTGGCAGGTCTCGCCAGCGGCGACATCGACATCGTCGTCGGCACTCATGCTTTGTTCCAGGAAACGGTGACTTACCACGACCTCGTCTTTGCCGTCGTCGACGAGCAGCACCGCTTCGGCGTCCACCAGCGGCTTGCCATCACCGCCAAGGGCGATGCGCCCGACATGCTGGTGATGACGGCAACGCCAATCCCGCGCACTTTGGTGCTGACCGCCTTCGGCGACATGGACGTCTCCAAGCTGACGGAGAAGCCGGTCGGCCGCCAGCCGATCCGCACCGTCACGCTGCCGCTGGAGCGGTTGGACGAGTTGGTCGGCCGCATGCTCGACGCCGTCGCCGACGGCCAGAAAATCTACTGGATCTGCCCGCTGGTCGAGGAATCCGAAGAGATCAAGCTGATGTCCGCCGAGGACCGTTTCGCCTCGCTGCAACCCTTGTTCGGCGACCGCATCGGCCTCGTTCACGGACGCATGAAGGGCGCCGAAAAGGACGAGGCGATGCGCGCCTTCAAGGTCGGCGAAACCCGCATCCTGATCGCCACCACCGTCATCGAGGTCGGCGTCGACGTACCCGACGCCACGATCATGGTCATCGAGCACGCCGAGCGCTTTGGCCTGGCGCAACTGCACCAACTGCGCGGCCGCGTCGGGCGCGGCGACAAGCCCTCCTCTTGCGTATTGCTCTACAAGGACCCGCTCGGCGAGACGGCAAAGCGTAGGCTGTCGGTGATGCGCGAGACCGAGGACGGTTTTTTGATCGCCGAGGAGGATCTGAAACTGCGCGGCGAAGGCGAGCTGCTGGGCACCCGCCAATCCGGCACGCCGGGTTTCCAGGTGGCGCGCATCGAGGCGCATGCCGACCTTCTGGAGGCAGCCCGCGACGATGCGCGGCTGATCCTGTCACGCGATCCGGAACTGCAATCCGAACGCGGCGAGGCGCTGAGGCTGTTGCTCTATTTGTTCGGCCGCGACGAGGCGGTGCGGCTTTTGCGCGCCGGCTGAGCCAGGGCGGCCACCGACGGGTTGGCAAGTGCGCTCTCGAGCGGCTCACCGTTGAGGTCGACGAGCCTGGTCTTGACCTCGGGCGCTACCAGGCCGGCCGAAACGATCAGTCTGGCGCCGTCCTCGATCGTCATGTCGAGCAGCACGATGTCGGATTTCAGCACATACATCAGGAAGCCGGTGGTCGGGTTGGGCGTGCACGGCATGAAGACGGCAATCATCGGGTCGCCTTCCTGGTCGAGCTTCTGGTTGATCTCGGTTTCCTTCTCGCTGGCGACAAAGACCAGCGACCAGACCCCTTTGCGCGGATACTCGACCAGCCCGACCTGGCGGAACATGTCGCCCTTGTTCGAAAGCACCGTCTGGAAAATCTGTTTCAGCGAGCCGTAGATGCCGCGCACCAGCGGCATGCGCCCAAGCAATCGCTCGCCGAAATTGACGATGGCCCGGCCGACGATGTTGGCGGTCATGAAGCCGATCAGCGTAATCAGGACCAGCGCCACGATCAGGCCGAAACCCGGAACCGGAAACGGCAGATAGGTGTCGGGGCTGTAGCGCGCCGGAATGTAGGGTTTTACCCAAGAGTCGACCCAGCCGATGAACGACCAGGCGATATAGGCGGTGATCGCCAGCGGCGCGCAGACGATGAAGCCTGTGAGGAAATAGTTCCTCAGCCGGGTCATGCCGGAAGTTCTGGGAGCATCGGACATGGTTCACCGGGCGCGCGCGTTGCAGCGCAACATTAGTGAAGCAGACGGCGCTTTGGAACTGCGAAGTTTTTAAAGACCGCCAACGAGCGCTGGCTACTCCACCGTCACCGATTTCGCCAGATTACGCGGCTGGTCGACGTCGGTGCCCATGAAGACGGCGGCGTAATAGGCCAGCATCTGGATCGGCAGCGCGTAGATGATCGGCGAGATGATTTCCGGTACGTCGGGCAGAATGATCGTTTCCATCGTCTTCACGCTCACCTGCGCAGCGCCCTTGGCATCGGTGATCAGGATGATCTTGCCGCCGCGCGCCGCCACTTCCTGCATGTTGGACACGGTTTTTTCGAAGATGCGGTCATGCGGTGCGATGACGATCACCGGCATGTTCTCGTCGATCAGCGCGATCGGCCCATGCTTCAGCTCGCCCGCCGCGTAGCCCTCGGCATGGATGTAGGAGATTTCCTTGAGCTTCAGCGCGCCTTCCATGGCCAGCGGGAAATTGGTGTCGCGGCCGAGATAGAGCACGTCCTTGTAGCGCGAGATTTCGCGCGCGATGCGCTCGATCTGCTCTTCGAGCTTCAGCACCTGGTTGGCGTAGCGCGGCGCCTCAGAAAGCGCGCGCACAAGCGTCTTTTCCTCGTCCTTCGAGATCGTGCCGCGCGCCACGCCGGCGCGTACCGCCAGCGATGCCAGCACCGAGAGCTGGCAGGTAAAGGCTTTGGTCGAGGCGACGCCGATCTCCGGGCCGGCCAATGTCGGCAGCACGACATCGGATTCGCGCGCCATGGTCGATTCCCGCACATTGACGACCGCGCCGATCTTCATGCCGGCCTTGCGGCAATAGCGCAGCGAGGCCAGCGTGTCGGCGGTTTCGCCCGACTGCGAGATGAAGAAGGCGGCATCGTTGTCCGACAGCGGCATTTCGCGGTAGCGGAATTCCGAGGCGACATCGATGTCGACCGGCAGCCGCGCATAGCGCTCGAACCAGTATTTGCTGATCAGGCCTGCGAGATAGGCGGTGCCGCAGGCCGAGATCGCCAGCCGGCCGATCTTGGCGAAGTCGAACGGCAGATCCAGTGGCTTGGAAACACCCGAGACGAAATCGACATAGTGAGCCAGCGTGTGCGAGATCACCTCCGGCTGCTCATGGATTTCCTTTTCCATGAAGTGGCGGCGATTGCCCTTGTCGACCATGAAGCTGGTCGACAGCGACTGCTGGCGCTTGCGGGCAACCTTCTTGCCGTCGATGTCGAAGATGGTGACGCCGCCGCGGCGCACCACCGCCCAGTCGCCGTCCTCGAGATAGGTGATCGAATTGGTGAAGGGCGCGAGCGCAATGGCGTCGGAGCCCAAAAACATCTCGCCATCGCCATGGCCAACGGCCAGAGGCGGGCCGTTGCGAGCGCCGACGATAAGGTCCTCGTCGCCCGTGAACATGATGGCCAGCGCAAAGGCGCCTTCCAGCCGCTTCAGCGCCTGGTGCGCGGCCTCGACCGGCTTCAGCCCCTTGGCCAGTTCCCGCGCCACCAGATGCGCCACAACCTCGGTGTCGGTCTGCGAGGAGAAGGCATAGCCGTCGCGGATCAGCTCGTCGCGTAGTTCGGCGAAATTCTCGATGATGCCGTTATGGACGATGGCGACGCCGTCGGAAAAATGCGGGTGCGCATTGGTCTCGTTCGGCACGCCATGCGTCGCCCAGCGCGTATGGCCGATGCCGATCGTGCCCTCGAGCGGCTCGTCCTTCAGCCGGCGTTCGAGGTTGATCAGCTTGCCTTCGGCACGGCGCCGGCCGAGCGCGCCCTTCTCGACGGTGGCGACACCGGCCGAGTCATAGCCGCGATATTCCAGCCGCTTCAGCGCATCGACAATGAGCGGCGCAACCTGCTGCTGGCCGACAATTCCGACGATACCGCACATGGCGCCTGCCCCCGATTCCCGATGGAAAACCAGCGCTATCTAGGGATTGCCGGCCTGCCGCGAAAGTCACTTTGCGTTTCGTCTGGTGTAACGGAACGCTTGTCAACCCGATGCACCATGGCAGACCGCTCTTGCAATCCGGTTACTGCAATTGCTCGATTTTTCGAGGCGTCCGGTTCTCGTTTTCGCAATATCTGGCTAAGGTCTGGCCATGATGAGCCAAGCCACCGTCACACTCTGGCGTCCTGTCGGACCCAAGGAACTGGAACTGATCGAGGCGTCAGGGATGCGGGAATTCCCGCCGCGCCTGCCCGATCAGCCGATTTTCTATCCGGTTTTGACCGAAGCCTATGCGACGCAGATCGCCCGCGACTGGAACGTGCCGGCCAGCGGCTCCGGCTTCGTCACCCGCTTCGACGTACTGAAAAGCTTTCTCGACCGCTACCGGGTCGAGCACGCCGGCAGCAAGGCGCATCTGGAATACTGGATCCCGGCCGAAGACCTCGCCGATTTCAACACGGCGATCGTCGGCCGGATCGAGGTGACAGCGAGCTTCGGCAAGGCTGCCGATTTGATCGTTAGTGATCGGCAACAGCTTTCTTTTTCGCTGCCGCGGCCGAGGCAAACCGCTCGCGCAACTCCTTCCCCTTACCCGGAATTGTCTTCTGGCGCGCGCGGCCGAAGGCCAGTGCATCGTCGGGCACGCTTTCGGTGATCACGCTGCCCGAGGCGATGTAGCCGTCCTTGCCGATCGACACCGGCGCCACCAGCGACGAGTTCGAGCCGATAAAGGCGCCCTCGCCGATATCGGTGAAGAATTTCGAGTAGCCGTCATAATTGCAGGTGATGGTGCCGGCGCCGATATTGGCCCCTGCACCGACGCGAGCATCGCCGATATAGGTCAGGTGATTGACCTTGGCGCCTTCCTCGATAACCGCCTGCTTGACCTCGCAGAAATTGCCGACTTTTGCCTTGGTTCTGAGATCTGCACCCGGCCGCAGCCGCGCGAATGGCCCGACATCGCAATTGGAAGCGACGGTGGCACCCTCGATATGGCTGAAGGCGTGGATCTTGGCGCCGCCTGCAATCTTCACAGCCGGGCCGAACCAGACATTGGGTTCGACAATCGTGTCGGCGCCGATCTCAGTGTCGTGCGAGAAATAAACAGTCTCCGGCGCGATCAGCGTGACGCCCGACAGCATCGCCTCATGCCGGCGGCGCTGCTGCCAGATGCCTTCGGCCTGCGCCAGTTCGGCCCGGTTGTTGATGCCGAGCGCGCTCTCGAAGCTGGCCTCGGTGGCGACGACATCAAGGCCTTGTGCGCTGGCAATCTCGACAATGTCGGTGAGGTAGAACTCGCCCTTGGCATTCTTGTTGCCGACCTGGTCGAGCAGATCGAGCGCATGCTTGCCCGCCACCGCCATCATGCCGGCATTGCAGAACCCGATCTTTTTCTCCTCCGCCGAGCAGTCCTTTTCCTCGCGGATGGCGGTGAGCTTGCCGCCTTTTTCGATCAGCCGGCCATAGCCGGTCGGGTTGGGTGGGCGGAAGCCGACGACGACGACAGCGGCACCTTCCGCCAGTTTAAGCCGCGCGACCGCAAGCGCTTCCGGATCGATCAGCGGCGTATCGCCGAACATCACCAGGATATCGTCGTAACCCTTTGATATTGCTGCACGTGCCGCCAGCACGGCATGCGCGGTACCGAGCCGCCTCCCCTGCACGAAGGTCTCCGCATTCGGGGCGAATTTCTGCGCTGCCTTGCGCATGTCCTCCGCGCCATGGCCGATCACCAGCGCCAGATCGCCGCTACCGGCGGCCTCGGCCGCCTTCACCACATGGGCCACCATCGGTAGCCCGGCGATAGGATGCAGCACCTTGGGCAGTGCGCTCTTCATGCGCGTGCCCTCGCCGGCGGCAAGGATGACGGACAGGCAGGATCTCTGGCTCATGAACGGGCAACCATACGAAAGGCGTTTGAATCAATGCATGCTAGCAGTGCTGCTCATGCTGCACCAATGCGGTTAAATTCCGGTGAGACGCCGGAGCAGCTAACTCTCAATCAGCGGGTCGTTCGTTGGGGAATTCTGCGTTCTATCTTTTTGATAATTCATATAAAAATGGGGGGCATGGTCTATTTGACTGGCTACTAGAGTGGTCGCCTACCGCTTTTCCGGCCTCAAGCCAACACACTCCGGCTTCGGACGGCAGCGTTGCGCCACTTGCCGACCCTCGGCACCTCCAAGCACGAACGTCTGGTGTGATATCCGATACAAAAGCACTGCCACGGTGGCGTCAACCGGTTACACAAGGCAGGAAATATCTCCGGCCTTCTGGGAGTGGTGTGTCAGCGTCCCCAGAAGCTGTGTGGGCCTGTCGTCGGTTGGCTGTTAGCGCAGTGACTGGAACGCTCTACGCCTCGCAGCGGGATGGCGAAATCTCGTAAAGGCAAGGCCAAGCTGCGTTCTCCGTTCTGTATCAGCGAACAGGCGGAGACTGGGAGGGATGGATACCATGCGCGTTGGGCGTCTGGAAGCTGGCAGGACATGGACGCGGGGCGACCAGCGTGCAGGCGCTTGGCTGAGCGGTGCAATGACCACGCAGCGCCACCTCGCAGCGATCCTGGCTTGCGACGTAGTCGGCTATTCGCGCCTGATGGAGCGCGATGAGCGCGGTACGCTCGAGCGGCTGAAAATCTACCGCAACGACCTCCTCGAACCGCTGATCTCGGAGCACCAGGGTCGGATCGTTAAGCGCACCGGCGACGGCATGCTGTGCGAGTTCGCGAGCGTCGTTAATGCGGTGACCTCGGCGATGGCGATCCAGCAGGCCTTGGCGGAACGCGAGGCGGAGACGTCCGAGGAACAGCGGATTCGCTTCCGCATCGGCGTCAATCTCGGCGACGTGATCTGCGAGGAGGACGGCGACCTCTACGGCGACGGGGTCAACATCGCCGCCCGCCTCGAAGGCATCGCCGATCCCGGCACCGTGGTCGTCTCGGGCACTGCCTATGACCACCTTCAGGGCAAAGTCGACTGCGGCTTCACGCCACTCGGCGACCTGCGCCTCAAGAACATCGAGCGGCCTGTACGCGCCTACCGCGTCGAGGCCGACGCCAGTGCCTCGGTACCGCCTCACCTGCCCGAGAAACCCTCGATCGCGGTTCTGCCTTTCACCAATATGAGCGGCGACCCCGACCAGGAATACTTCGCCGACGGGCTCGTGGAGGACATCATCACGGGATTGAGCCGGGTGAACTCCTTCTTCGTGATCGCCCGCAACTCGTCCTTCACCTACAAGGGCCGGGCGGTGGACCTGCGCCAGGTCGGGCGCGAGCTGGGCGTCCGCTACGTGCTCGAAGGCAGCATCCGCAGAGCCGGATCGCGAGTGCGCATCAGTGGACAATTGGTGGACGCAATCAGCGGACACCATGTCTGGACCGACCGCTTCGAGGGCGACGTGAGCGACATCTTTGATCTGCAGGACAAGGTGACCGAGAGCGTCGTCGGCGCTGTCGAGCCGAGCATCCGGCTGGAGGAGATCAAGCAGGCGCGCATGAAGCCGACCGACTACATCAGCGCCTACGACCTCTACCTTCGCGCGCTGCCGCGCTTCTACAGCATGACGCGCGAAGGCTTTGCCGATGTGCGCCGGCTCACCAACGAAGCGCTCAGCATCGACCCTGGCTTCAGCTTGGCGAAGGGACTCGGCGCCTATGTCCGCAGCCTGTCCGTGAGCCAGTGCTGGCATGAGCCCGACGATACCCGCGTCGCCGCGCGCATGGCGCGCGAGGTACTGGCGGAAGCGCGCGACGACCCCACGAGCCTACGCTTCGCCGCGCAGGTGATCGCCTACAGCGCGAAGGACTACGAGATGGCGCTGCGCACGATCGAACGATCCCTGCTGCTCAACCCCAATTCGGCGCAGGGCCATACGGGCAGCGGTTGGGTGAACGCACATGCCAGCCGCCCGCTCGTCGCGATCGAGCACTTTCACAGGGCAATGCGGCTGAGCCCGGTCGACCCCGAGAAGGGCATCGCGCTCTCCGGCATCGGCATGAGCTACCTGATGCTCGAGCGCTACGAGGAAGCGCTGGCGTGGGGAGAACGCGCGCTGCACGAGATGCCCAACTACGGCTCCTCGCACCGGGTGGTGATCATGGCGCTGGTCAAACTCAACCGGCTGGACGAGGCGCAGGCGGCGGCGCGGCATCTGATGGAGGCGTTCCCAACCTACACGCTCACCCTGCAGAGACAGATCAACCCTTGGCGGGACAAGGCTTTCGCCGAGCGTTACGTCGAGGCGCTGGGCGTCTCCGGCGTGCCGGAATGATCGTCGCGGCTGCAAGGATGCCCTCTCCTGCGCGTCACGTCCGGCCAGGCGACGTCCGAAGTCCTTGGTCTTAATCAGCAGGTCCGCAGGTGGATCGTGCGCACAAAGCGGCAAACTACCCCAACTGCCCCAGCCCCGGGAAACTCTCCAGCAGCCAGTAGGACGCGCTCTGCACGCCGCCGGTGAGGAAGAACACGCCGGCAACCACCAGCAGCGCGCCGATCGCCTGTTCGACACGGCCGAGATGGACGCGGAATTTGCCGAGGAAGCGCATGAAGGCGCCGGAAAACAGCGCCGCGATCAGAAAGGGGATGCCGAGGCCGAGCGAATAGGCGGCAAGCAGCAGAGCGCCCTCGCCAACAGTCTCGCGGCCGCCGGCCAGTGTCAGGATCGGCCCCAGAACGGGTCCGATGCAAGGTGTCCAGCCGAAGGCGAAGGCCAAGCCCATGATATAGGCAGCAACGGCGCTGGTAGGTTTTCCCCGCGGTTGAAAACGCGCCTCGCGCGACAGCAGCGGGATGCGAATGATGCCGAGGAAGTTCAGCCCCATCAGGATGATGAACGCGCCGGCAATGAAGGCCAGTTCTTGTTGCCAGGTTCTCAGGAACTGGCAGATGGTCGAGGCGCCGGCACCCAGCGCGACGAAAACGGTGGTGAAGCCAAGCACGAAGGCCAGCGAGGAATAAAGCAGCGCGCCGCGTGCCCCGGCCTTCGCGGTCACACCAGTATCGCCGCGGAAGTCGTCGACCGACACGCCGGCCATATAGCAGAGATAGGGCGGCACCAGCGGCAGCACGCAAGGCGACAGGAACGAGATCGCCCCCGCCCCTATCGCGCTGACATAGCCGATATCCAGTGCCATCCCCGATGCTCCACAACGTTGTGGCTTTGATATAGCGAGGCAAAGGCGCATCCGCCAATCACCAATGCGTGGCAAACAGTCGCCCTGCCCAAGAGAATCGCGGGAAGAACCAGTCTCCCGGAAGCGTTTAACAGACGAGGCCCGCAATTTCTGCGCGCTTCTTCGAATACCCAGGGAGATTTCCATGAAAACGATCACTGTCGGGCTCGCGGCCCTTTTGCTCAGCACCGCCGCATCCTTCGCCGCCGAAGCGTGGAAGGAAGCCGAAGTCAACGGCACCAAGATCTACACCGATGCCAACGGCATGACGCTCTATACCTATGACAAGGATGAGAAGGGCAAGACCAACTGCTACGACAAATGCGCCACCAACTGGCCGCCGCTGAAGGCCGAGGCCGGCGCCAAGGCGGACGACGAATGGACCATCGTCGACCGCACCGACGGCACCAAGATGTGGGCTTATGACGGCAAACCGGTCTACACCTTCATCAAGGACAAGAAGGCCGGCGACACGACCGGCGACGGCGTCGGCGAAGTCTGGCACATCGTCAAAGCCGACTGATCTTTCGAACCTCAATCCCCGCCGATCGGCGGGACCAAGCTGGCTGCCGGCTCCAGGCGACCCGGTGGCCAGTTTCGTTTTTCGGCAGCTCGAAGGAAGGACCGGGCGCAGCTTCTGAGTCGTTTGTTCAAGACTTGACGCCCAAACCGGACGTCGCCGAATTCTGTGATTTTCTCCATACACTCTTAGAGTGTATTGCTGCGGACACGCCGGCAATTTGGCCGCCTCCCCTTGACCGGATGCAAAAGCGCGGCCATGTGAGCGACAAATAGAACGAGATTTCGTCGCGCGCAGCGGAATCCTCCTGCCGCACCACAGCTGATATGAGAACTCATGGACGTCGTCGTCGTCGAATCGCCGGCCAAGGCAAAGACAATCAACAAATACCTCGGTAAGAACTATAAGGTTCTGGCCTCGTTCGGCCACGTCCGCGATTTGCCGGCCAAGGATGGCTCGGTGCGTCCGGACGAGGATTTCGCCATGTCCTGGGCGGTCGACACCGCGTCGGGCAAGCGCCTCGCCGACATCGCCAAGGCGGTCAAGGATGCCGACGGCCTGATCCTCGCTACCGACCCGGACCGCGAGGGCGAAGCCATTTCCTGGCATGTCCTGGAGGTGCTGAAGCAGAAGCGCGCGTTGAAGGACAAGCCGGTCAGCCGCGTTGTCTTCAACGCCATCACCAAATCGTCTGTGCTGGAAGCGATGGCCAATCCACGCCAGATCGATGCGCCGCTGGTCGATGCCTATCTCGCCCGCCGGGCGCTCGACTATCTCGTCGGCTTCACCCTGTCGCCGGTGCTGTGGCGCAAGCTGCCGGGCGCCCGTTCGGCCGGCCGCGTCCAGTCGGTGGCGCTGCGCCTGGTCTGCGACCGCGAATCCGAAATCGAACGCTTCATCCGCGAGGAATACTGGCAGATTGCCGCTCTCCTTGGCACGCCGCGCAACGAGACTTTCGAGGCACGGCTGACCGCTTTCGAGCGCAAGAAGCTTCAGAAGCTCGACATCGCCAACAAGGCGCAGGCCGACGATATCAAGGGCATGCTCGAGGGTGCGACCTTCAAGGCGCTGTCGGTGGAAGCCAAGCCGACCCGGCGCAATCCCGGCCCACCCTTCACCACCTCTACGCTGCAGCAGGCCGCGTCGTCGGGCCTCGGCTTTTCGGCGACGCGCACCATGCAGGTGGCGCAGCGCCTCTATGAAGGCATGGAGATCGGTGGCGAGACCACCGGCCTGATCACCTATATGCGAACCGACGGCGTGCAGATGGCACCCGAGGCGATCGATGCCGCACGCGACGCCATCGCCAAGGAATTCGGCCCAAGATACCTGCCCGAAAAGCCGCGTCAGTACACGACCAAGGCCAAGAACGCCCAGGAAGCGCACGAGGCGATCCGTCCGACCGATTTCATGCGCACCCCGGCTTCGGTCAGGCAGTATCTCGATTCCGATCAGCTGCGGCTTTACGAGCTGATCTGGAAGCGCGCCATCGCCAGCCAGATGCAATCGGCCGAGATCGAAAGGACCACGGTCGAGATCGAGGCGGTCAACGGCGCCCGCACTGCAGAACTGCGCGCTGTCGGCTCGGTCGTCCGCTTCGACGGCTTCATCGCCGCCTACACGGATCAGAAGGACGATGACGCGGAGGACGAAGAAAACCGCCGCCTGCCCGAGATCCGCGCCGGCGAGCAGCTCAGGCGCGACGTAATCAACGCTACCCAGCACACCACCGAGCCGCCGCCGCGCTATTCCGAGGCGTCGCTGATCAAGAAGCTGGAGGAGCTCGGCATCGGCCGTCCCTCGACCTACACGGCGATCCTGAAGACGCTGGAAGACCGCGACTACGTCACCATCGACAAGCGCCGGCTGGTGCCGCAGGCCAAGGGCCGGCTGCTGTCGGCCTTCCTCGAAAGCTTCTTCGAGCGCTATGTCGAATACGATTTCACCGCTTCGCTTGAGGAAAAGCTCGACGAGATTTCCGACGGCAAGCTCGCCTGGAAAGACGTGTTGCGCGACTTCTGGAAGGATTTTTCCGGCGCTGTCGCCGACATCAAGGAACTGCGCGTCACCGACGTGCTCGACGCGCTGAACGAGGAACTGGCGCCGCTTGTGTTCCCCGCGCGCGAAGACGGCTCCAACCCGCGCATCTGCCCGAAATGCGGCACCGGTAACCTGTCACTGAAGCTCGGCAAATTCGGCGCCTTTGTCGGCTGCTCCAACTATCCGGAATGTTCCTTCACCCGCCAGCTCGGCGACGCCGCCAACCCGAATGGCGAGAATGGCGGCGGCGAGGACGGCACCAAGGTGCTGGGCAAAGACCCCTACACCTCAGAGGAAATCACACTGCGCTCAGGCCGCTTCGGCCCCTACATCCAGCGCGGCGACGGCAAGGAAGCCAAGCGCTCCAGCCTGCCCAAGGGCTGGACGCCAGAATCGATCGACCATGAGAAGGCGCTTGCGCTGCTGTCGCTTCCGCGCGATGTCGGCAAGCATCCCGAGAGCGGCAAGATGATCTCGGCCGGGCTCGGCCGCTACGGTCCGTTCGTGCTGCATGACGGCACCTACGCCAATGTCGAGAGCATCGAGGACGTGTTCTCGATCGGCCTCAACCGCGCCGTGTCGGTGATCGCCGAGAAGCAGTTGAAGGGCAAAGGCGGCCGCAATGGCGGCACGGCCGCTGCACTGAAGGAGCTCGGCGACCATCCCGATGGCGGCGGCAAGATCGTCGTGCGCGACGGCAAGTATGGGCCCTACGTCAACTACGGCAAGGTCAACGCGACCCTGCCCAAGGGCAAGGACCCGCAGTCGGTGACCGTCGAGGACGCGCTGGCGCTGATTGCCGAAAAGGAAGCCAAGGGCGGCGGCGGCAAGAAGCCGTTCCGCAAGGCCGCAGCGGCCAAGGCACCGGCGGCGGCCAAGAAAACCACAGCCAAAAAGTCGGCGACCAAGAAGCCGGCGGCGAAGAAAAAGGGATAAGCAGCGTGGCGCGCAGGATCACCGGACGAAGCCACGGCGATCCGCGCACCGCCGACACCAGGGCCAAGGTCAAGGACGACTACCGGCCCTCGCGTGACGAGATCCTGCGCTACATCGCCGAAAATCCCGACCGTGCCGGCAAACGCGACATCGCCAAGGCGTTCGCGCTGCGCGGCGACGACCGCATCTGGCTGAAAGACATTCTGCGCGACCTGCAGGACGAAGGCGTGCTGACCAAGGAGCGCAAGCGGCTGGCCCGCGTCGGCGCCTTGCCCCATGTCGCGGTGCTCGACATTTTCGGCCGCGACGGCGACGGCATCCTGCTGGCACATCCGGCAGAGGCCGTGGGCACCGGCGAACCGCCCGTCGTCTCGATCCGCGTCTCGCGCGGCGGCAATGGCCCGCAACCGGGCATTGGCGACCGCGTGCTGGCCAAGACCTTCCCGACCGATGAGCCGACCGGGCCTGCCTATACGGGCCGCGTGATGAAGATTTTCGAGAAGCGGACCGATGCCGTGCTCGGCATCTTCCGCATCCTCAAAGACGGCACTTTCCGCATCGAGCCGGTCGAACGGCGCCAGCCCGAGCTGATCGTCGACAAGGAATTTCAGAACGGCGCCAAAAACGGCGACCTGGTCGAGGTCGAGCCGGCGCGAGCCTCCCGTTACGGCTTGCCGCGCGCGAAAGTGCTGGCGGTATTGGGCTCGCTGACCGGCGAAAAGGCGATCTCGATGATCGCCATCCACGCGCACGACATCCCGCACATTTTCCCGGCCGACGTCATCGCCGAATCCGAAGCGGTGAAACCGGCGACGATGGATCACCGCGAGGACTGGCGCGACCTGCCACTGGTCACCATCGATCCTGCCGACGCCAAGGACCATGACGATGCTGTGTTTGCCACGCCCGACCTCGACGAGAAGAATCCTGGTGGCGTGATCGCCACAGTCGCCATCGCCGATGTCGCGGCCTATGTCCGCTATAACACCGCACTCGACCGCGAGGCGCAGAAGCGCGGCAATTCGGTCTATTTTCCCGACCGAGTCGTGCCGATGTTGCCCGAGCGCATCTCCAACGACCTCTGTTCGCTGCGCGAAGGCCAGGACCGGCCGGCGCTCGCCGTGCGCATGACCTTTTCGGCCGATGGCCGCAAGCTGCGCCATACCTTCCACCGCGTCATGATGAAGTCGGCGGCCAAACTCGCCTACCCGCAGGCACAGGCCGCGATCGACGGCGTGATCGACGACAAGACCGGGCCGATCCTCGACACGGTGCTGAAGCCGCTGTGGGACGCCTACGCGATCCTGAAGCGCGGCCGCGACGGCCGCCAGCCGCTCGAGCTCGATTTGCCCGAGCGCAAGATCATGCTCAAGCCGGACGGCACCGTCGACCGCGTCATCGTTCCGGAACGGCTCGACGCTCACAAGCTGATCGAAGAATTCATGATCCAGGCCAATGTCGCCGCCGCCGAGACGTTGGAGGCGAGGAAGCAGGCGCTGGTCTACCGCGTCCACGACGCGCCGTCCCTGGCCAAGCAGGAATCGCTGCGCGAGTTCCTGCAAACGCTCGGCCTGTCGCTTGCGCGCGGCGCGCAGATGCGGCCCGCCCAGTTCAACGGCATTCTCGATCGCGTGCGCGGCGCCGACAATGAAGGGCTGGTCAACGAAGTGGTGCTGCGTTCGCAGAGCCAGGCCGAATACGCGCCCAAGAACATCGGCCATTTCGGTCTCAATCTCAGGCGCTATGCGCATTTCACCTCACCGATCCGCCGCTATGCCGATCTGATCGTGCATCGCGGGCTGATTGCCGCACTGGGGCTTGGCCCGGGCGGGCTGACGCAGGATGAGGCGGCGCGGCTGGAAGACGTGGCGGTGCTGATCTCCGCCACCGAGCGCCGCGCCATGGCGGCTGAGCGCGACACGGTCGACCGGCTGATCGCGGCCTATCTCGCCGAGCGCATAGACGACCGTTTCGACGCCCGCATCTCCGGCGTCACCAAATCAGGACTATTTGTCCAATTGCCGCAGTTTGGCGCAGATGGTTTCATCCCGGTGTCAAGTCTGACCGGCGATTACTATATATACGACGAAACCGCGCGATCGCTGTTCGGAGAACGCACCGGCAAAGGTTACCAGCTTGCCGACCGCGTCGAGGTTCGCCTGATCGAGGTGGCGCCGATGGCCGGCGCGATGCGTTTCGAGATGCTGACCGACCCGAAGCCCCTGCCCGGCTCCAAGCGGTCGTTTCACAAGGCAAAAGGCCGCGCCCGCGCGTCGCAATCGCGCCCGGGTTCGCGCGGCAGGAGACGATGATGGCAAGCGAATTGGGAATCCAGGAACAGGTTTTCGGCGGCGAACATCATTCGGGCCGCGCCGCCCGTCCGCTGTGGACGGCGATGAAGCGCGGCGCGCTTGGCCGCTGCCCGCATTGCGGCGAAGGCAAATTGTTTGCCGGCTTCACCAAGAGCGTCGACAAATGCAGCGTCTGTGGCGAAGAGCTTGACCACCACCGCGCCGACGACCTGCCCGCCTATCTCGTCATCGTCATCGTCGGCCACATTGTTCTTGGCGCCTTCATGGGTGTCGAGGCGACCTCGACGCTCTCCATGTGGCAGCACATCGCCATCTGGGTGCCGCTGACCATCGTGCTGTCCGTCGCTCTGCTGCAACCGGTCAAGGGCGCCGTCATCGGACTGCAATGGGCGCTCTATATGCACGGTTTCGGCGGCGAAAAAGATGGGATCGAGCCGCATCCCGGAACCTGAGTTGCATCGGGCAATGCTGCCTGGCGCAACATGCCGACCGTGAAAGGCCACTTTCGTTTGCCAGAAGTTTCCGCTAGGTCCTGCGCATGGAAGGTATGACCAAGGCGGAAGTCGACAGGATGGAGCGGGGCACGATCGCCCATGGCGGCCAGCCCATGCGTCCGCGCGACGCCGCCACCCTTATCCTGCTCGAACGCAAGGGCGACGAGGTGCTGGTGCTGATGGGCCGGCGCCATGCCGGCCACGCCTTCATGCCCGGCAAATTCGTCTTTCCCGGCGGCCGCACCGATCCGGCCGACAGCCGCATTGCCGTTGCCACCCCGCTGCTGCCAGCGGAAGAAGCCAAGCTGACCGCCAGCGTCGGCCGCATCAGCCCGTCGCGGGCCCGCGCCATTGCGCTCTCGGCCATCCGCGAGACCTATGAGGAAGCCGGCCTGCTCATGGGCTCCAAAGGCGCCTTCGCAACGGACAAACGCAACTGGCATGGCTTTGTCGAGCACGGCGTCCAGCCCTCGCTGGCGCCGCTTCGCTTCATCGCCCGTGCCATTACGCCACCCAATCGGGTGCGTCGTTTCGACACCCGCTTCTTCAGCGCCTGGCGCAGCGACGTCGTCGTCGAGTTGCCAGGTGGCGGCCCGACCAATGAGCTGGAAGAACTGGTCTGGCTGCCGCTTGCCAAGGCCAGAGAGGCCGACATCCCCGATATCACCCGAACGATCCTGCAGGACCTGGAGAAGCGGCTTGCCGACGATCCACGCCTGCGACCCGGTGGGTCCGTGCCCTTCTACCGGCTTGTCCGCAACCGCTTCGTTCGCGAAGTTCTCTAGCATCGAGTATTCAGGCATCCCATGACGGTCGATACCCAGCAAGAGGGCGACGAACGCGTCCATTGGCTACCGATGATCGCCGCTATCTCGTCCATCAGCGTCGTCGGCATCGCCATCGGCCTCGGCATGCCGCTGCTCAGCGTCATCCTTGAGACACGCGGCCATTCGGCCTCGATGATCGGCCTCAACACCGCGGTCGCCGGCCTTGCCTCGATCGCCGGCGCCCCGCTGGCCACGCCACTGGCCATGCGCTTCGGCGTCGCCTGGACGATGATCGGCATGATCGTCGCCGGTGCGCTCGCCTTTGTCGGCTTCCATTTCGCACCCGATTTCTGGATGTGGTTCCCGCTGCGCATCGTGCTGCACATCGCGCTCACGGTGCTGTTCATCCTGTCGGAATTCTGGATCAGCACCTCGGCGCCGCCGCGCCGGCGCGGCCTGGTGCTCGGCATCTACGCCACCGTGCTGTCGCTCGGTTTTGCCGCCGGGCCGTGGATCTTTGCCCATATAGGCAGCACCGGCTTCACGCCGTTCGGCGTCATTATTGTCCTGGTTGCCCTGGCCGCGGTACCGGTGCTGGCCGCGCGGAACGAAAGCCCTACCATCGTGGTCGACGGTGAGACCAGCAACTTCCTGCGCTACATCTGGCTGGTGCCGAGCGCGACCGCCGCCGTGCTGGTGTTCGGCGCCGTCGAGACCGGCGGTTTTGCGCTGTTTCCTGTCTATGGCAACCGCATCGGCTACTCCGAGGCCGACGCGGCCCTTCTCTTGACCATGATCGGCCTCGGCAACGTGCTGCTGCAGATCCCCATCGGCATGATCAGCGACCGCGTCAGCGACCGCCGCTATCTGTTGATCGCCTGCGCCGCGGTCGGACTCGTGGGAACCATCTTCATGCCGTTCTTCGCTGGGAATTGGCACCTGATGGCAGCCCTCCTGTTCGTCTGGGGCGGTGTGGTGGCCGCCATGTACACGATCGGCCTCGCCCATCTCGGCTCCCAGCTTTCCGGCCACGAACTGGCCTCGGCCAACGCCGCCTTCGTGCTCTGCTACGGTGTCGGCATGGTGCTCGGCCCGCAGGCGATCGGCATTGGCATGGATGCTTTCGGGCCCTCCGGCTTCGGCTGGTCGCTCGGCTTGTTCTTCGGTGCCTACATCGCCCTGGTCAGCGTCAGGCTGATCCGCAAACTCCTGTTGTAGCCGGCGACGGCAAGCGCTTTTTCACGACGCAAAGACACGGCTGCTGACAGAACCGTGTCAGGAGGCTTCAGCTAAAAGGGTGTCCCAAAACACCCGAGTTCGAGGATACTGCCATGATCGACAGCGGCTTTGAAACCACATCGTTACGCATGACGCTACTGCTGCTTGTCAGCTTCCAGGCCCCGGCCGCCGATGTCGACCGCATCATGGACGCCGTGGTCGCGATCGCCCCGCTCGCCATGGGCAAGTATGACCGCAACGCGTACCAGTCCGCGCACGGCATCGAACGCTACCGGCCTCTCGAAGGTGCTGCCGCCGGCGCCGAGACCGAATTGCGCCGCCGTCCCGGCACGGTCGAGGTCTCGTTCGAATTGCCCGATGACCAGTTGCTCGCGGCCCGCGTGGTCGAGGCGATTTTCCAGGCGCATTCCTACCAGGAGCCGGTGATCCGCATTCAGCCGATCCTGGCCAGCCGCTCCAAGGGCCTGGACGACCGCGCCAATCCGAATCGCTGGTGGAACACCACCGGCGACTGGAAGAAAGCAGCTGCGCCGGTAGCGCAAACCGTGTGATTTCAAGCCAAAGGGCGGCTGCACTTGGTCACAGCTGGCGCGCCGGGCTTGACTTTCCGGGCACGTTCTTTATGTGTCGCGCCAAGTTTCCCGCGTCCGGGTGTTTTCCCCCGCTCCAGCGGCCAAAACCCCACGAACATAACGGACTGATACAATGGCCAAAGCCGCAAACATCAAGATCAAGCTTCTGTCGACCGCCGACACCGGTTTCTTCTACGTGACCAGCAAGAACAGCCGTACCAAGACGGACAAGCTGTCGTTCCGCAAGTACGATCCGGTCGCCAAGAAGCACGTCGAGTTCAAGGAAACCAAGATCAAGTAATCTGGCTTCTGCACGCTCTGTAAAAACGCCGCCCTTTCGGGCGGCGTTTTTGTTTTGCAGGCTCTGAAAGCCAGAGACCTTCCGCGCCTTGGCGAGGAAAGCTCCTTGTGATTTTTAGAAAAGAGGGGGCCGGTCGGCGTATGGCAGCGGTACGAGGAGGCCACTATGTGCCAAGGCCGGCCGGCCGACCCCACGGACCCAGGAGATGCGGCGGACCTGAGCATCATGGGGTATTCGGAGCGATACGGCTGTCTACCCTCGTGCCCGCATCGCCTTAGTTCTTGCACTGCACATTTGCGCAACAACGTATGAAAATCAACAGTTTCTTAACCAAGGCTCGGGAATCGCTTGGATTAAGGTAAATTCCTAACCCTATCGGGTTGACTGGATAATTCGGCGTCGGACCTACGCGGCCTTGGCGACGACGCGGTTGCGGCCACCGCTCTTGGCTTCGTAAAGAGCGACGTCGGCGCGCTTCATCAACGCCGCGACCGTGTCCGCGCCGTTCAGCACCGACGACACGCCCACGCTGACCGTGACTTCGATCGTCTTGCCTTCTTGACCGATGGCAAACGGCAGTTGGGCGATTTCGGCGCGAATGCGTTCCGCAACCTTTGCCGCTACCGCTGCGTCCGTGTCCGGCATCACAACCACGAATTCCTCGCCGCCGAAGCGGCAGGCCAGGTCGATACCCCTGACATTTTTGCGCAACCGCCGGGCGAATTCGCGCAGCACGTCGTCGCCGCCGTCATGGCCATGCGCGTCATTGACGGTCTTGAACCGGTCGAGATCGGTGATCATCACCGACAGGGGTCGCCGCCGCGCCACGGCACGGTCGAACAGCGTCTGCAGATGGCTGTCCAGGTAGCGGCGGTTGTGCAGACCAGTCAGCCCATCGGTCACCGCCATCTCGATGGTCTGTGTGACGCTGGCGCGGAGCTGGTCGTTGTAGCGCTTGCGGCGCACCTGCGTGCGCAGCCGCGCCATCAGCTCCTGCTGATCGATCGGCCGCATCAGATAGTCGTTGATGCCGAGTTCGAGGCCGCGGATGATGCGGCCCTCCTCGCCTTCTTCGGCAAGCAGGATAATCGGCAGGAAGCGGGTGCGATCGAGCGAACGCAATTGCGAACATAGCCGCAGCGGATCGAAATCGGCAAAACCGGTCGAGATCAGCACGCATTCATACGGCGCCTCGGCGGCCTGGAAGAAACCGGTATGCGGATCGGTGGCAATGTCGAGTTCGGCGCTGCCCCGCAGCATCTTCTGAATGCGTTCGAAGGAGAGTTTGCGCTCGTCGATCAACAGCACCTTCGGCGTCACCTCGTCGCTCGCGAAGGTACGGCTCAACAGCGCCTCGATGCCGATGTTACGGGTGGTCGAGGCGCGCAGACGCAACTCATCGGTCAGCGACTTCAGCCTGACCAGACTCTTCACCCGCGTCATCAGCTGCAAATCATTGACCGGCTTGGTCAGGAAATCGTCGGCGCCGGCCTCAAGGCCGCGCACCCGGTCGGCAACCTGGTCGAGCGCGGTGATCATGACCACCGGTATGTGCGATGTCGCCGGATCGCTTTTCAACCGCTTGCAGACCTCGAACCCGTCCATGTCGGGCATCATCACGTCGAGCAGCACGACATCGACCTTGCCGTTTTCGCAGGTCTCGATCGCATCCGGCCCGTTGGAGGCGGTCAGCACCTCGAAATATTCGGCCAGCAGCCGAACCTCGAGCAGTCGGACATTGGCAGGGATGTCGTCGACGACGAGGATCCGTGCAGTCATTTCACAAGGCTCCGGCTGGAATCGGTGCTGACATCAGGCATCACCCAGATAGGATTTGATGGTTTCGATGAAACGCGGCACCGAGATCGGCTTGGAGATGTAGGCTTCGCAGCCCCCTTGGCGAATGCGTTCCTCGTCGCCCTTCATGGCGAAGGCGGTGACGGCGATCACGGGAATGGAATGGAGGTCATCGTCCTCCTTCAGCCATTTCGTCACTTCCAGGCCTGATACTTCCGGCAGCTGGATATCCATCAGGATCAGGTCCGGCCGGTGCTGGCGTGCCAGATCGAGCGCCTCGAGGCCGTTGCGCGTGCGCACCGTCTCGTAACCGCTGGCTTCGATGAGGTCCCGAAAGAGCTTCATATTGAGCTCATTGTCCTCGACGATCATCACCTTCTTAGGCATCGATTTCCCGTCCCGGCCGGGCTTCGCCCGAAGCCTGCCGTCATGCGTCCTTGTCGGAGCACACCAAACCCTCCTTCACTCTAGGGCAATATGATTGACGAAACGGAAACCCGCAGCTGTAAAAGCCACTCGGATTCCACCTCGAAAACCACATTGGATTGGGGCGGTGGCTTGCCGCAAGCGACGCTTGCGATTACTGCGGAAAAGAGACTCATTTCCGCAAACCAGAAGGTAATGATGGCAAACGCAGCGTCAATGCGCGAGGAGGCGGAAACCATTGCCGTGAGGGCACTGGGCTTCGTCGCCGCAGACCCGGAACTCCTGCCGCGCTTTCTGGCAATCACGGGCATAGAGGCCTCTGCCATCCGGCGCGCCGCAGCCGAACCGGGATTCCTTGCCGGCGTCCTACAGTTCATCCTTGCCCACGAGCCAACCTTGCTACGCTTTGCCGAGGAAACCGGCACCCCGCCGGCCTCAGTCGGCAAGGCCTTGCGTGCGCTACCGCTCGGCGACGACGACCATGAGCGTTCGATATGAGCGACGACCCCGAGACGGCGCGCCAGATCGCCGAACTTGCAGCCGACGACCGGCCTCTGCTGATCCTCGACGTCGACGATGTCGTGCTCGAATTCATCCGGCCATTTCCGCATTTCCTGAAATCGCGCGGCTTTGGGCTCACGCTGGCCTCCTTCCGCCTCACCGGCAACATCGCCGAAACGGCGAGCGGCCGGCTGATCGAACAGCCGGAAGTGACGGCACTGCTTGGCGATTTCTTCGACGCGCAGGCTGACTGGCAAAGCGTCACCGACGGCGCCGAACAAGCGCTTGCCAGCCTCGGCGACCGCGCCGAAATCGTCCTTTTGACCGCCATGCCGCACCGCCATCGCGCGGCGCGCCGCGCCCATCTCGATGCGCTCGGACTTCCCTATCCGCTGTTGACCACCGAGATGGCGAAGGGGCCGGCAGTGGCGAAATTGCGCGGCGAAAAGGGCCGGCCGGTGGCCTTCGTCGACGACCAGCCGTCCAACCTCATCTCGGCGCGCAATTCGGTCGCCGATGCGCACCTCTTCCATCTGATGGCCGACAATTCGCTGCGCGCCTTCCTGCCGCCGGTGCCCGACGACATCATCTCTGTCGAGGATTGGCATGAGGCGGCGCCAAAGATTGCTAGCGCGCTCGGGCTTTAAGCCCAAGCGCTTTCAAGCCTGGGATCAGGGCTGCAGCTTCGCCCCTGCCCCGCCGCTATTGCCCTGGCCAGGGCTGGCGCCTTGGTCGGTGCCGTCTTCCATGACCGTATCGGGGCCCTTGAGCATGGCGCCGTTGACCGTCACCGACCCATCGTGCCTGGCGTTGATCACCCATTCGATGCGGCCGTCCGGCAGCGTCTTGGCAAATCCCTGGGCCGCCAGCACAAACGGAAAATATTGCGCTGCTTCCGGTTCAGACTTTGCAGAAACTTTCAGGCTTTCAACGAGTTTATCGTAGCCGGCCACGTCGACGGTAAAATTAGCGTCTGGTTTGCTGCCGGGGAATGTCATCTCACCTTCAAGCGCAATTTCCGTATCGCCGTTGCTAAAAATGCTGTGATCGACGACAAACTTTGGCGCATTGGCCATAAAGTCTGACTTGATCTGATCACCAAACTCCGCCGGCAATGGCGGATTCTTGTTGAGATCAAACGTCTCGATCGCCTTTCTGCTCATACTGTCGAGATCGATGTTCGCCCCGCCAAATTTCACATCGAGTTCGGTAGGTAGTAGTTTGGCTGCCCAGCCGGGAATAACATAGGGAAAGCTAAGGCCTGTGGCCTTAATTTCATAATCGAACCTGCCCTTCTGGGCGATGCCGTCAGCTCCAAATGAAGTGACGAATTGAGACGCACCCAGGTTGCCTGCATAGGTTTCAATGACAAAGTTTTTAAACGTATAGGTTCCAGCTATCCGCTCCCATAGCGGCAACGCCGCGAGCAAGAGTGTTTTCAGTTCTGCTTGATCCGCTTTCAGTTGGGCCTCGTCCTCATGGGCGACCGCGAACGCCAGGAGGTCCAGAAATGGCTTCGTCCGTATCGCCTTGGCCGTCAGGTCAACGACGAGTTCAGATGTCTTGACTGCCCCTACCGCCCGGTTGTCAATTTTGACCGTTTCGGCGAAGTCCGCCATCGACTGCGCCACGTTTAGATCGACCCCGCCATGCGCCGATTTGGTTGCACCAAACTTTGAAGATCCCGAGCTGACGCTCAAATCCGTGATCTGCCTGGGCATCTGCGACGTCATCGTCATGCCCGCTACAGAACTCGCGCCGCTTGTAAACGCCCCCAGTTCGGGGTCATAAACGCCCGTGAACTTGCCATCCTTGACGGCTATTTGCCCCGTCGCCGGACCTTCCTGATTATTCACTTCAAATGACCCATTGGTCGAAAAATCCGTCGAGACGTCCCAACCTCCGTCTGAGCGTGGCTTGACCAGCAAGGTGACGGGCGGGAAATCGAACTTCGGCAGGTCCTGCTTCGGCACCTTCGCCGCAAGCGCCTTCATGTCGAAGGTGACCTTATAAGCGTCCCCCTCGGCAGAGACCTTCAAGATGCCTTCGTTGAGCGCCTGTTTGCCAACATAGCGGGAGAGCTCATCGGAAAGTTGCTTGGCACCTTGGGCATCGACAGCCTGGCCAAAAGCTGGAGCGCTGAGGGCGAGAAGGAAAGCAAGCGGCAAGACACGGTTCACAAAATTCTCCATTTGACCAAAAAGGAACGCTTCGTTTCTCTGCTATGAAACCAGCCTACAACTTCAAGATGACATCAACAACGCCAACGGGTAATCAGACTACAGCACCAGCCGCATCAGCGGCCGGCCAGCCTTGCGTTCGACAAGCCGCTCGAAGCCGGCTTTTTCAAACACGCGTGATGAACCGACGAACAGTCCGATCGAGCGCAAATCACGCGACACATCGATCGGGCAGGCCTCGACTAGCCGCGCTTTGTTCCGACGGGCAAAGGCGATGCCGCCCTCGACCAGACGGTGGCTGATCCCCCTGCCGCGTGCACTGGCGCGAATGAAGAAGCAGGAGATCGCCCAGACGCTCGCGTCGGCGGCGTCCGACGGGTCGACCGGCGCCGAGCCCCTGCCCCGATTGTTCCATTCGGGCACGTCGGCGCGTGGGCCGATCTGCATCCAGCCGACTGCCACGCCGTCCTCGAAGGCCAAAAGCCCCGGCGGCGGCCCGGCCTCGATACGCGCCTTGATAAGATCTTTGTTGCGCTGCTTGTCGCTGGCGCGCCGCGCCGCCGGGGCTTGCCTGAAATAGGTGCACCAGCAGCCGTAACAGGCGCCCTGCTTGCCGAAAAGGTCCTCGAAATCCGCCCATAGGTCGGGCGCCAGCGGCGCTATGGTCGTGCTCATGAGTTCTCTCCCGGCTAACCGCTTGTGGCAGCTCCCGTCCTGACGTACCATTGCATTTGTTCTCTTTATGTTCGCAGCGATGGCGGCCCCTGTCAACAATCCCGAGCACGGTTTTTGCCGCGACTGCCTGACCCTTCAGCGCAGCGATGTCAGACGCTGCGAGCGCTGCGGCAGCCCGCGGCTTGCCCGCCATCCCGAACTCTACCGGCTGCATCTTGCCCATATCGATTGCGATGCCTTTTACGCGGCGATCGAAAAGCGCGACAACCCGGCGCTAAAGGACAAGCCGCTGATCATTGGCGGCGGCAAGCGCGGCGTCGTCTCCACCGCCTGCTACATCGCCCGCATCAAGGGCGTGCGCTCGGCGATGCCGATGTTCAAGGCGCTTGAAGCCTGCCCGGAAGCGATCGTCATCCCGCCCAATATGGAAAAATATGTCCGCGTCGGCCGCGAGGTGCGCGCGCTGATGCAGGCGCTGACGCCGCTGGTCGAGCCGCTGTCCATCGACGAGGCGTTTCTCGACCTTGCCGGCACCGAGCGCCTGCACGGCATGCCGCCGGCGGTGGTGCTGGCGCGCTTCGCGCTGACCGTGGAAAAGGAAATCGGCATCACCGTTTCGGCCGGCCTCTCCTACTGCAAGTTCCTGGCCAAGGTTGCGTCCGATTTCCGCAAGCCTCGCGGCCTTTCGGTGATCGGCGAGGCCGAGGCGATTGCGTTTCTGGCCGAGCAGCCGGTGACGTTGATCTGGGGCGTCGGCAAGGCGTTTGCCGCAACGCTTGAACGCGACGGCATCCGCACCATCGCCCAGCTGCAGCGCATGGAGCGCGCCGATCTGATGCGCCGCTATGGCGTGATGGGCACCCGGCTCTACCATCTGTCGCGCGGCCAGGACGACCGCCGTGTCGACCCAGATCAGGATGCAAAAAGCGTCTCGGCCGAAACCACTTTCGACACCGATATAGCTGAGATGGACGAACTGGTCCCGGTGCTGCGGGGGTTGTCGGAAAAGGTTTCAGCCAGGCTGAAGAAGTCAGGCATTGCCGGGCGCACCGTGGTGCTGAAGCTGAAGACGCAGGACTTCAAGCTGCGCACCCGCAACCGCCAGCTTGGCGACCCGACAAGGCTTGCCGACCGTATCTTCCAGACCGGGCTCGATTTGTTGCGCAGAGAGGCGGACGGCACGAAATACCGGTTGCTCGGCATCGGCGTCAGCGATCTCTCGGATGACGGGAAGGCCGATCCGCCCGATCTTGTCGATGTCGGCTCGCGCAAGCGCGCCATGGCCGAAAGCGCCATCGACACGCTGCGCGACAAATTCGGCAAGAAGGCGGTGGAAACCGGCTACACCTTCGGCAAGGGCCGCAACGCCAACCCGCCCGAGCCGATCGAGGATTGACGCTGTCGGTCAGATGCGTTGCAGATCGATGCGGCTGGTCACCACGCTCTTGCCGGTTTTCGGATCGACGTCGGTAACGGTCAACCGCATTCCGTCGTCGCTGGTTTTCTCGACCGTCAACCGCGCCTTGCGATCGCCATTGACCTCCGTCGCCCAGCTAATGCCGAGATTGATCGCGTTGCCCGAGCGGCTGCCGGCGAGCTGTGCCGGGCCGGTGCGCGATCCAACATAGACGCCGCTGTATTTCGCCCCGCTGGCCTTCAGATCCGCGCTGATGGCGCGCGTCACCACGACAAGACCACGGCAGTTGCCGTCAAGCGACAATGAGGTCGAGGTCGCGTCGGAATTGAAAGTGCAGGAGACATTCACCGTCCGCGCGTCGGTGGTGACCTTGACAGTTCCCTTGCCTGAGAAATTCCCCTGCAAGGAACTCAGGAAATCAGCCTCGTCAGCCCGGGCGTCCACCGCAGCCATCAAGCAACCGGCAAGGACAAAGCATGCAAGTGATTTCATCGTATTCTCCCCCGAGACGTGTTGGAGATGCGGCGCGTCCAGCGGAAACCGGCACCACGCAGACTTAGAACGCCTGCCCGCAAAACGGGTTCCGCTTTCAATAAGACTGTTTCTAACGTCGGTCCAATCGGCGCAGGGGCTGGCCCGTTCGAATGTGTCGCTAGCGGTTGCGGCGGAAGCAAACTAGGTACGGTTGAGATCAATGCGGCTTGTCACAACCGTCTTGCCAGTCTTGGGATCGACATCGATCACGGTAAGGCGCATGGCGTCGGTGCCGATCTTTTCGACAATCATCTGGGCGTCGCGATCGCCGTTGACGATCTTTGCCCAGCGGATGTCGAGATTGATTGCATCGCCGGTGTGGCTGCCGCTGAGCGCCGCCGGTCCGCTTTTGGAGCCGACATAGGTGCCGCTGTAGGTCGCCCCACTGATCGTCAGGTCGGCGCGGATTTCGCGCGTCATGATCATCATGGCGCGGCAGGTGCCGCCCAGTGAGAGCGAGGTATCCGTGGTATCTGATTTGAAGGTGCAGGAAATATTCATGACAGGTGAATTCGTCCTGATTCTGACAGTTCCTTGGCCGGCAAATTCTCCCTGCAACGAGCGCAGAAAGCCCGCTTCGTCGGCATGTGCCGCTGGCGCTGACAACAGGCAGACGGCAATCAGCAACCCGACGACTGATTTCATCCAGAATCCCCTCTTGCGATCACAAAGGTGGCGACTCCCCCGAGAGCTGGCCGACGCTGGACTCAAGCGAGCGCCCCGCCGGCAGGTTCCGCCTTCGACGTGACCGTTTTTTTACAACCGTTTTTGCACCCCCCGCTGGCCCAGTCGAATGCCTCGACTAACGGTTGCGGCGCGGCCGCCGTCTTGCGACATAGCGCCCATGGTCCCTGCTCCCTCGATCCCCAAAGCCGCCTTCTGGATGGCGCTGTCGATCGCCTCGTTCCTGACGATGTCGGTCGCCGGCCGTGCAACCACCGCCGAGCTCAACGTCTTCCAGGTGCTCGAACTGCGCTCGGTGATCGGCTTTTTCATCCTTCTGCCGCTGGTGATAATGAGCGGCGGTTTCACCGCGATGCGCACCGGGCGCCCGCTGGCCCATGTCGCCCGCAACGTCATCCACTATACCGGCCAAGCAGCCTGGCTCTATGCATTGACGCTGATCCCGCTTGCGGTGCTGATCTCGATCGAGTTCACCACGCCGATCTGGACCGCCATCCTGGCCGTCAGCTTCCTAGGCGAAAAACTGTCGCGGCCAAAACTCGCGGCGATCGTGCTCGGCCTGATCGGTGTGGTGGTCATCGTGCGTCCGGGCGTCGGATCTGTCGATCCCGGACACATTGTCGTGCTGGGCGCCGCTGTCTGTTTCGGCATCTCGGTGGTCATGGTCAAGTCGCTGACGCGGACCGAC
Source organism: Mesorhizobium sp. 128a (assembly GCF_053848025.1). NCBI lineage: Bacteria > Pseudomonadati > Pseudomonadota > Alphaproteobacteria > Hyphomicrobiales > Phyllobacteriaceae > Mesorhizobium > Mesorhizobium sp. 128a. The sequence continues at coordinate 202,480 of NZ_JBSPKY010000012.1, forward strand.
AGCGTCGTACGCATCATCTTCTGGATGCTGGTCATCCAGTCCGTGGTCGGCCTTCTGCCCGCGCTCTACGAGTGGCGCAATCCGCCGCTCGAACTGTGGCCGTGGATCATCCTGATCGCCTTCACCGGTATGTCGTCGCATTTCTGCATGGCCCGCGCGCTTGTCTATGCAGACGCAACCGTTATCTCGCCGATGGATTTCCTGCGCGTGCCGCTATCGGCGCTGATCGGCTGGCTGCTCTATCGCGAGCAGATCGACATTTTTACCGCCGCCGGCGCCCTCCTGATCCTAATGGGCAACCTGCTCAACCTGCAGCGGAAAGCGACGCGGCCGGCGGAGGTCGCTGCCTCGGGATAGCGACACCAAACCGTTCCGGTGGTTGGGGCGAGAGATTGCTCAGCTTTGCACCACCGCGCCGTCGGGCCCGACAAGGCGCCAGGCCGTGGCGGTGTCGTAGACGAACCGCCCCTCGGCGATCCGGTCGCCGCGCCAGCGCTGCAGGGCCACCTCTTCCAGTCGGCGCACAGTGCCCGTCTTGTCGATCCTGTCGAAGATCCAGCGGATGGCGACATTGTCGCCATCGACCATGAATGTCTGGACCGGATGCGTCTGCATCCTCTCGATCCGGTCGAGCGCGGCCTGCTCATGCGCCATTAGCGTTTCGATGCCACGCCGCGGCACGCCAAGATTCTCCTGCATGGTCGCATCGTCATGGTAGAAATCGGCGATCGCCTTGACGTGGCTGCCTTCGACCGCCTCCTTGAGGAAGGCCTCAACGCGTTCTCTGCTGGGCATGATGTGTGCGTCCCCTTTGGCGTTCTTCGCTGTGTGCTAACGCATGTGGGTCACGGCAGCGCCACATCAACCGTCCCCGGCATGCTGGCCCTATCAGCCACGATGCCAGGCCCAGCGGTCTCAATCCGCGATGCGCTGGCCGCCGTCGATGCGATTGCCGTCGGGATCGCTCGACACTCGGCCGTCACAGTCCGGGCTCGCGCGACGTAATCGACAGGCGGTTGCCATCTGGATCACTCACCAGCCTCGCATCGCCCTCCGCCGCCAGGGCAAGACCGGCCTGCGTCAGCCGCTGCACGACGGTGTCGAGCACCTCGCGACTGGGTAGCTCGATCACAATCAGCTCAAGTCCTGAGCAGTCCTGGGCAACTCGGACGGCCTCCGGGCCGGCCCAGGTGTTGTAAGCCACAATGTGGGGGCGCAACTGAGTGCCGACATCGTACATACCAAATTTTGGGGCGCAAATGCGGGGTTTGAACCCGAGAATGCCAGCATAGAACGATGTGGTCGCTTCCGGGTCTGACACATGAAGATGAACGTGGCCCACATTCGTTCCTGCCGGAAGTGGTTCGACAATCGAGCTGTCGCCCGCGAGCTCTTCAAGCAATTGTGCGATCTGCAACGGCTCCAGGCCAGTGTGGATCGATCCGTCCACTGCTACCGCACGTATCCCTCCGTCCGCATTTTCAAAATGGCCACGATGAAACGTCTCGAAGGTAAGTTCGATACCGTTGCCATCCGGATCAGCCAGATAGATCGACTCAGTGGCCAGGTGATCCGTCGCGGAATGCTTATAGCCGGCGGCTCGCAGCCGGGCCGCAGCGCGAGCAAATTCCTTTCGAGACGGTATGTGGATGGCAACGTGATAGAGCCCCAGGCTCTTTGTCTGCACTTGCCGCGCAGCAGTGGCGTGGAGGACAACAAGTTGCCGGCCGCCGGCGCCCAGCATTACCTTTCCGAGGTGCCTCTCGATAACTGAAAGCCCAACGATATCCCGCCACACGCCCAAGGCACCATCAAGATCGGTAACTCGCAGATGAACCGCTCCGAGCCTTGTGCCCTCGATCTGTTGGTCGGGTATGCTCAAATTCCCATTGGCTGACTGCATCGGATTGGCTCTGCGTCAAGGACAGTTGGACCGTACTTCATGTGCCGGGTTCTGTCGCGCCGCTCCAAATCGAATCTTTCGTGGTGCTTGTCCCCCTACACAAGTTCCACTTCCACCACACCCGGCACGGCCCGCATGGCCGACGCGATCTGCGGCGAGATGCGGTAGCGGTTGGGCAATTCGATCTCGACCTCGCCCTGCCCGGCTTCCTTGATCAGCACGAAGCTGACCTGCCCTTCACCCTTCACCGCCAACTGGCCGGCCAGCATGTTGATCGGCGCGGCGTCACGCACAAAGATACGCAACGCCTTCTGGATGCGGCTGGCCTCGTCTTCCAGCGACTGCACGGTCTGGATGCGCAGATTGACGCCCTCGGGCCGGTCTTCGGCCGACACGGTGATCACCACCGAACGGCCGGGCTCGAGCAGATCGCGATACTGCGCCAACCCTTCCGAAAACAGCACGGCTTCATACTGGCCAGATGTGTCGGAAAAGGCGATGACGCCCATCTTGTTGCCGGTGCGGGTCTTGCGTTCCTGCTTGGTGGTGACGGTGCCGGCGAGCCGCCCGGCGGCGGCACCGCGTTTGACCGCGGCCGAGAATTCGCCCCAGTTCTGCACCCGCATCTTCTGCAAAGCAGCCTTGTACTCATCGAGCGGATGCGCCGAGAGATAAAAGCCGACCACCTGGAATTCGCGGTGCAGCCGGTCGGCGGCAAGCCAGGGATCGGTCTGCGGCAGATTGAGCGCCTGCGACTGCGCGCCGAGCGACGCACCGAAAATGTCGTGCTGGCCCGAAATCGCATTCTGCTGCGCCAGCGACGCCAGTCCCATCATCCGCTCGACGCCGGCTATCATCTGGGCGCGGTCGTGGCCGAAACAGTCAAGCGCGCCGGCCATGATCAGGCTTTCGAAGACCCGCTTGCCGACTATCTTCGGATCGACCCGCTCGCAGAAGTCGGCAAGGTTCTTGAACGGCTTTTCGCCACGCATGGCGACGATGTGCTCGACCGCGGCATCGCCGACGCCCTTGAGCGCCGCCAGCGAGTAATAGATCCGGTTTTCGCCGACCTCGAAGTCGCGAAAACTCGACATCACCGACGGCGCCACCACCTCGATGCCGAGACGCAGGGCATCCTGGCGGAAATCGGCGAGCTTATCGGTGTTGCCCATGTCGAGCGTCATCGACGCCGCCAGGAATTCGACCGGATAATGTGCCTTGAGATAGGCCGTCTGGTAGGAAACCACGGCGTAAGCCGCGGCATGCGATTTATTGAAGCCGTAATCGGCGAACTTGGCCAGAAGGTCGAAGATGAAATCGGCCTGCGGCTTGCCGACGCCGCGCTCGACGGCGCCGGTGACGAAACGCTCGCGCTGTTTGTCCATCTCGGCGCGGATCTTCTTGCCCATGGCGCGGCGCAGAAGGTCGGCTTCGCCGAGCGAGTAGCCCGACAGCTCCTGCGCGATCTGCATAACCTGTTCCTGGTAGACGATGACGCCTTGCGTCTCCTTCACCAGATGGTCGATCTTGGGATGGATCGAGGCCATCTCCTCCTCGCCATGCTTTCTGGCATTGTAGGTCGGGATGTTCTCCATCGGGCCAGGGCGGTAGAGCGCCACCAGCGCGATGATGTCCTCGATGCAGTCGGGCCGCATGCCGATCAGCGCCTTGCGCATGCCGGCACTTTCCACCTGGAACACACCGACCACTTCGCCGCGCGACAGCATGGCGTAGGTTTCAGGATCGTCGAGCGGGATCGTCGCCAGGTCGATCTCGATGCCGCGGCGGCGGATCAGCTTCACCGCCGTCTCCAGCACCGTCAGCGTCTTGAGGCCGAGGAAGTCGAATTTCACCAGCCCCGCCTGCTCGACATACTTCATGTTGAACTGGGTGACCGGCATGTCCGAGCGCGGATCGCGGTACATCGGCACCAGCTCCGACAGCGGCCTGTCGCCGATGACGATGCCGGCGGCGTGCGTCGAAGCGTGGCGGTAGAGCCCTTCCAGCTTCTGCGCCATATCGAGTAGCGTCTGGACGATCGGCTCCTTCTCAGCCTCTTCGGCAAAACGCGGCTCGTTGGCGATGGCGTCGGCGAGCTTGACCGGATTGGCCGGGTTCTGCGGCACCATTTTGGACAGCTTGTCGACCTGGCCGTAAGGCATCTGCAGCACGCGGCCGACGTCGCGCAGCACCGCGCGCGCCTGCAGCGTACCGAAGGTGATGATCTGCCCGACCTGGTCGCGGCCGTATTTCTGCTGGACGTAGCGGATCACCTCTTCGCGCCGGTCCTGGCAGAAGTCGATATCGAAGTCGGGCATCGACACGCGGTCGGGATTGAGGAAGCGCTCGAACAGCAGCGAGAAGCGCAAAGGGTCGATGTCGGTGATGGTGGTGGAATAGGCGACCAACGATCCGGCGCCCGAACCGCGGCCGGGCCCGACCGGAATGCCTTGCGCCTTCGCCCATTTGATGAAGTCGGCAACGATCAGGAAATAGCCGGGGAACTTCATCTTCTCGATGATGGAAAGCTCGAAATCGAGCCGCTCGCGATACTGCTGGGCGGTATAGCCGGCAGTGGGTCCATGCGCCGCCAGCCGCGCGTCGAGCCCTTCATGGGCCTGGCGGCGCAATTCGTCTGCCTCGGCCTTCAGCGCCACCTCATTGTCGGCGACATCGCCGCCGGTAAAGCGCGGCAGGATCGGGTTGCGGTTCTTCGGATAGTAGGAGCAGCGCAGCGCGATCTCGACGGTGTTGTCGATCGCTTCCGGCAGATCGGCGAACAGTCGTGCCATATCGGCCTGGCTGCGCAGGAAATTGTCCGATGTCAGCCTGCGGCGGTTGTCGGCGGCAACGACCGAACCTTCGGCAATGGCGATCAGCGCGTCATGCGCGTCATAATCGTCGCGGGCGGAAAAGAACGCCTCATTGGTGGCAACCAGCGGCAGGTCATGGATATAGGCAAGATCGACCGATGATTTCTCGATCGCGCGGTCATAGCCGGAAACTCGATCCAGCTCGACATAGAGCCGGTCGCCAAACAGCGCCTTGAGCGCCAGCAGACGCGCCTCGGCGAGGTCGCGGCGGTCTTCCTTCAGCGCCCGGCCGATCGGACCGCGCGGCCCGCCGCTGAGGCAGATCAGGCCATCGCTATGGCCCTCCAGCATTGCTGACGTCAGATGCACGGGCTCGCCCGGCGGCGTCTCCAGATAGACCTGGCTGACCAGCCTGACCAGATTGCCATAACCGGCCTCGGTGGCGGCCAGCAGCACCACGGCATGCATCTCCGGACCATGACGGCGGCGGTCGCGCTGCGCGTCGCTCGTCTCGCCGGAAAAAGCGAGATCGACCTGGCAGCCAATGATCGGCTGGATACCCTCCTTCACCGCCTTCTGGGCGAATTCCAGCGCGCCGAACAGATTGTTGGTGTCGGTGACGGCGATTGCCGGGCACTCGTCCTTGACAGCATGACCGACAATGGCGGCTACCTGCAAGGCGCCTTCGAGCAGCGAGTACGCCGAATGCACGCGCAGATGGATGAACGGTCGCGCCGGCGTCTCCGGGCGCGCGGCAGCAATCGCTGCTTCGCGCTTCAGGGGGTCGCGTGGAAGTTTGTCATCCGCCATGATTTCTCGCGCTGCCCAGGGCTTTGAGTCGATGGAAATGTATTGTCCCGGACCGGGCTATGCCAGTCCAGCACAAACGACCAAAGGCCACAGGCTTCCAGCCTGCTCAGGCGAATTCCATGATCACCGCGTCCACCGCCAGGCTGTCGCCCGGCTTGGCGTTGAGTTTCGACACGACAAGATCTCGGTCGGCGCGCAGCACGTTTTCCATTTTCATGGCCTCGACCACGGCCAGCGTCTCGCCGGCCTTGACCTCCTGGCCCTCGACGACCGCAATCGACACGACCAGCCCCGGCATTGGGCAAAGCAGCATCTTGGACGTGTCCGGCGCCACCTTTTCCGGCATCAGTCGTTCCAGCTCGGCCGTGCGCGGCAACATGGCGCGTGCCATCACCGACATGCCCTTCCAGGCGATGCGTAGACCGTTCGGCAGCGGCCTGATCTGCGCGGTGATCTTGCGGGCACCGACCGTGCCGCGCCAGATCAGATCGCCCGGCCGCCAGTCGGACGTCACCGTCAGCGCCTTGCCGCCATCGACCGACAGGTCGATTTCCATCGGAATGGAGATCATGCCCTCGGTCATCGAAGCCTGGAGATAGTCCTCGCCGATCTTCACCACCCAGTCACGCTTGAGCGCCCCCGAATGCGGCGCCAGTCGCCCGCTTAAGCGATCGAGCCGGTCGCGGCGCAAAAGCTCGACAGCCGTGGCGATCGCCGCCAGCACCGCCTTTTCGTCAGCGTCCGGAACGATCGGCGCAAAACCGTCAGGATACTCCTCGGCAATGAAGCCCGTCGATATCCGCCCTTCGCGCCAGCGCGGATGCTGCATCAGCGCTGCCAGGAACGGAATGTTGTGCTCGATGCCGTCGACGACGAAACTGTCCAACGCTTCCGACATGGCGTCGATCGCCGCCAGCCGCGTCGGCGCCCAGGTGCAGAGCTTGGCCACCATCGGGTCATAAAACATAGAAATCTCGGAGCCTTCGGTGACGCCGGTGTCGTTGCGGATGACGATGTCGCCGAACGTGCCCTCCTCCGGCGGCCGGTAACGCGTCAACCGGCCGATCGACGGCAGGAAATTGCGATAGGGATCTTCGGCATAGAGGCGGCTTTCCACCGCCCAGCCGTTCAGCTTGACGTCGCTCTGCTTGATCGCGAGCTTTTCGCCGGCGGCGACGCGGATCATCTGCTCGACCAGATCGATACCGGTGACGAGCTCCGTCACCGGATGCTCGACCTGCAATCTCGTATTCATTTCAAGGAAATAGAAGTTCTTTTCAGCGTCGACGATGAACTCGACGGTGCCGGCGCTCTGATAGTCGACCGCCCGAGCCAGCGCGACTGCCTGCTCGCCCATGGCCTTCCTGGTCTTGGCATCGAGAAACGGCGATGGCGCCTCTTCGGCGACCTTCTGGTTGCGGCGCTGGATCGAGCATTCGCGCTCGCCGAGATAGAGCGCGGTGCCATGTGCGTCGGCCAGCACCTGGATTTCGATATGGCGCGGATCGACGACGAATTTCTCGATGAAGACGCGGTCGTCGCCGAACGAGCTTTTGGCTTCGGAACGCGCCCGGTCGAAACCGTCGCGCACTTCCGATTGGCTCCAGGCGATGCGCATGCCCTTGCCGCCGCCACCGGCCGACGCCTTGATCATCACGGGATAACCGATCTCACCGGCTATTCTTTCGGCATGATCGGCATTCTCGATGACGCCAAGCCAGCCGGGCACCGTGGAAACCTTGGCAGCATTGGCAAACTTCTTCGATTCGATCTTGTCGCCCATCGCCTTGATCGCCTTGGGCTTGGGGCCGATGAAGACAATGCCCTCAGCCTCCAGCGCCTCGCAGAAGGCCGCACGCTCCGAGAGAAAGCCGTAGCCGGGATGCACGGCCTGAGCCCCTGTTTCCTTGCAGGCGGCGATGATCTTTTCCGGCAGGAGATAGCTCTGCGCGGCCGGCGAAGGCCCGATATGCACGGCTTGGTCGGCCATTTCGACATGCACGGCGTCACGATCGGCGTCGGAATAAACCGCGACGGTGGCGATGCCCATCTTGCGCGCCGTCTTGATCACGCGGCAAGCGATCTCGCCGCGATTGGCGATCAGGATTTTTGTGAACATGCAGACGTCGTTCCTCCGGCGAAGCCGTCCTGTTCTATGGACAATCCAGCCTTGTCTCAAGGGGTGGGCGTTTGTTGCCGTCCGGCCTGATTGTGGCTCCTGCGCCGAAAAACGTCGCAAGAAAAGTTGGCCGCCATCCCCGAACCCGGTAAGGTGGCCGTGGGCTCATAACAAACGGCAGACTGGCGTCTCGCCTTGCCAGGCAAGCCGAACAAGACTGGCGTAACCTGACGCTTACACATTGCTTTGGGAGGGATCTGTCCGATGAAAACTCGCGCCGCTGTCGCTGTCGCTGCCGGAAAGCCGCTGGAGATCATGGAGGTCGACCTCGACGGACCGCGCGAAGGCGAGGTGCTGGTGGAGATCAAGGCGACCGGCATTTGCCACACCGACGAGTTCACACTCTCGGGCGCCGACCCTGAAGGCCTGTTCCCGGCCATCCTCGGCCATGAAGGCGCCGGCATCGTCGTCGATGTCGGCAAGGGCGTCACTTCGGTCAAAAAGGGCGACCATGTCATCCCGCTCTACACGCCAGAATGCCGGCAGTGCCCGTCCTGCCTGTCGCGCAAGACTAACCTCTGCACCGCCATCCGCGCCACCCAGGGCCAGGGCCTGATGCCGGACGGTTCGTCGCGCTTCTCGATCGGCAAGGACAAGATTTTTCACTATATGGGGTGCTCGACCTTCTCGAACTTCACCGTGCTGCCCGAGATCGCGGTGGCCAGGGTCAACCCGGACGCGCCCTTCGACAAGATCTGCTACATCGGCTGCGGCGTCACCACCGGCATCGGCGCTGTCATCAACACCGCCAAGGTCGAGCAAGGCGCGACCGCCGTTGTCTTCGGTCTCGGCGGCATCGGCTTGAACGTCATCCAGGGCCTGAAGCTCGCCGGCGCCGACATGATCATCGGCGTTGATCTCAACAACGACAAGAAGGCATGGGGCGAGCGCTTCGGCATGACGCATTTCGTCAACCCGAAGGAGGTCGACGGCGACATCGTCCCTCACCTCGTCAACATGACCAAGCGCGGCGCTGACCAGATCGGCGGCGCCGACTACACATTCGACTGCACCGGCAACACCAAGGTGATGCGCCAGGCGCTGGAAGCCTCGCATCGCGGCTGGGGCAAGTCGGTCATCATCGGC